>NZ_CAMLFD010000001.1:0-533513 GCF_946479295.1 uncultured Apibacter sp. | reverse complement strand
CAGTTTTAACTACCCCTTTTGGAAAAGTGATAGATTTGTTTTGTGCGGATGATAATAAGTTTACCGAAGGAGTAGGACAGGGATTAAAAAAAGGGATGGAGGGTACTTGGAATTTCCTTACCTCTGATATGTGGAAAGCGGACACATGGAAAGGAATGGGAAAACTGGCAGTTATAGGAGCAGCTTATTCCAGCCCGGTGACAGGGATATTGATGGGTGATACCACTTTACAATCTTTAGACAATGTTTTTGGTACAGACTTTAAGCAGACAAAGGACAATCTGGTAGATGGAGTAAAGAAAACCGCAGGAAACGCTTGGGAAGATGTAAAGAGGGGAAATATGGGGGAAGTTGGAGAAAGTTATGGACAACTTCAATATGCAGTAGTAGAAGCCTTAGCAGGAACCAAAGGAGCAGGATTAGTCCTTAAAGGAGCAACCACAGGGGCAAAAGCCTTAATCGGAGCTGAACGGTTGGCACAGGTAGCAGCAACTGCTTTTAACTGGATGAGTAAGCTCAAAGCAGGGGCTTTGGGATTTGTAAAGACGGGAAATCGATTGGCAGATCTTAAAAGGGCAATGAGGACTTTTAATCCGCTTACAGCAACTTCTAAACAGAAAGGAAATTTTGGAGAAATGGCATCCCATATGAATATGAGTAGGAATAAAAATCTTACCCTTATAGGAAATAATCCGCCCTCAACCCTCAACGATAAGTTACGGCAGGGAATAGACGGCATTTACGAAAACAGTAAACCGCCTCCCAAATATATTATTAATGAAGCAAAATACGGAACTGGTAAATTGAAAAAAACTAAAGACGGAAAGCAAATGTCTGATGATTGGATAAAAGGAAATGAACGGCTTCAAAAACAAGTGGGTAAAAAGAAAGCGGAAAATATAAAAGAAGCGATAAGAAAAGGAGAAGTAGATAAAGTACTATCAGAAATAGATGAAACTGGAAAAGTAACTACTTATAAATTAGATGCAGATGGAAATAAAATAGGTAAATGGAATTTATGAAATTTTTAACTAATTGAAATTAAGTCAATAAATATGAAAATAAGAGATAGACTAAGCACCCAAGAGAATTATCAGGAAATTATAGATTTTGATATGGAAACCATATTAAAAATAAAAAAAGAAATAGAAAAATTAAAAGAAAGCGAAAAAAAAGGAATACAATTATATAGAAGACCTAATATAGAAGCTATTCAGTATTCTTATGATGATATATTTTCATATAAATATAATTTATTTTTAGCAGAGTATTCAAAAGGAGAAAATATGGAAAAAATAGAGCCAATTTATTATTCCCTTATAGAATCAATGGAGCAAAGCTGGAAAAAATCAAATGGTTATATAGAAATGATATGGACTTTATCTATCGGAATCATGTTAGAGGTAGAAAAAGAGATATTTGACAAACTAAAATCTTTGGTAGAACGGGATAATCTCAATGATTATCTGGTTGATTTTCTATTACAGCACAGCGCAACCCAATGGAGCAAACAAACCACCCGTTTTGAGTTCCCTGTTCCTTACAAAAATTTAAGCGAGGTAATCGGGGTATCTTTTACCGATAAATACAAGGCATTGGAGCTATTAAAAAATTATCTTCAAAAGAAATGGTACAAAGGACATTCCGATATGGGCTGGTATAATGCGCATAAAAGTAAATTTAACATACATACAGGCTATTGGAGCTTTGAGAGCGGAGCAGTTGCCAAGATTTTGCAGTTAGATGACAGTTCATTAAAGGAACAGCAGTATTACCCGTACGATATGGTACATTGGAAAGACTAAGAAGATGGAAAAGTATATAAACATAGCAAGGAAAATAGTAACCAATCCTGATGACTTAAAGCAAATAAGGTCAGAACTTAATTATACCTATACAAATCCTGATAAATTTATTGAGAATAACGAAAGAGAATTGAATAAAGAAAATGATTTATTATGGTTTATACTGGTTGATTTTTTAATAGATAAACATTATGCTTTTGAAGTAGATTGGAAAGCTACCATAGCGGAAATAGAATCGGAGTTAGATGTATTGCTTGATAAACATAACCTTTCTTTTTCTTTTGACCTCGACCAAGATACAGATGAATTGGATGCAGGAGAAATATTAGCTTTTATAAATCCTTTATTAAAGAGAACGATTAATTATGTATTGGTTAATCTGGATATTGACAGCGATAGTTATGTAACAGTAATAGTTACTAAAAATGATTTGTCTGATTTAGAACATTTAGATAAACGGATTACTGTATATTGAAAAAGAATAAAGCCGGATAATATTGTTATCCGGCTTTTACAGAGAAAACTACATTTTTAGCATATTTCTTTTTTCTTTCCGATTTTCTGTACATATATAATTTTGTATGGTTCGGTAACTACAATCCAATAACTTTGCTATTCAAACCTAAACAATAATATTTAAAGGTTTTTTTTCGTGTTTAATTAGGATTCTTTCATAATAATATATATTAAATGCTAGTAGATTAACATTATTTACAGTAATTTTGAGGAAAATACAACGAACTTTATTTTAAATATTTTTACGCACTTTTTGAGCTTTGTTGTGTTATAATAATATTCCCTAATTAAAAATAGATGTTAAAAGGTTTTATTTGGAAATTTTGGGTTATATTTAGGTAATTGGTTTTTATTAGTTTTTAATTAACTTCGTAATATTTATTTGGGTCAATACTCTGAATAATTTCTTTGCATGTAAAGAAGTGAAAACAACGGACGGGGCGTTTTTCCACATTCCTATAACCTTTACCTCTTTTATTTTATTTATCTATTTGATTGAGGCATCGATTTCCCTTGGGTGTAGCGTATGGATATAGTAGTTCATTCTTTCGTATGTGTAGGTAATTTCTAACCAAACACAATTTTTAGAAATTATCTTTAAAATATAGTTGAGGTTTTTTATTTTATTTTTTTAATATCCTTATATTATTAAATTGAAAAACTTATATGAATAAATAAAATACATACTAGGAAAAGTATATTAAATAAGCCTGCAAATTAGAAAAATGAACAAAAATGTAATTCCTAAAACTTACTCAAAAAGGTATCAAAATTTAATTCAATATTCCATTATTTATAGCCTCTTGTAATTCCATTATACTAAGGTCTTTTAATTCTTTTTCATAAAAAGATTTATGAAGAAATAAATTTATAGTTTTTTGAAATAGGCTTCTTAATATATCAGATAAAGATTCATTTTCAGGATAAAACCTTTCATTAAACTTAAAACTACTACTTATTGTAACATTAAACTCTTTGGTAAAGCGCTTAAGAAAATAATCTACATCGTAACCGAATAACCCAAAATCTCTATATAGTTTCATCTCTAATTTAAACTCTATTCTATTCTCCCATATGGATAACAATTCTTTTTCTAAAAATAACTGTAATTTATAATCAATCATAATCATTAATTTGAAGTTTTTACATTTTTTACTACAGATATAGTAATTTTTTTAAATTTCATTTTACGATCATATAATTCAGTTAAAAATTCAATGATAGTTATTTAATTCAAAAATTTCTATTTAATAAATTGGTCTATAATAAACAGTAATTTTAAATTCGTACTAGGAAGAATGTATAATTTGTGTTATAAGGATTTAAATTAATATAGAGTATACGGTAATTGCCTTAAAAAAACTATTGATAAATAAATAAAAATATATACAATTCGTTGATATTTATATTGTTAAAAGTTTTTGTGCTGTTTCATAATCTGTCAAATTGACAAATGAATTTCGTATTTAACTTTAGATATAGCATTTGCTTAGCAAATATATAAAATAAAATAAAAATAAATTATTTTTAATTAATATAAATAAAACCAAAAATATTTAACGCGGGTATGTGAAAAAATGTATTTACCAAATGTAAAATAAAGTTAAAAAGAATACGATAATATTAATAGCAGTTTTTTATATTCTTGAAAATTATATAAGGCTTATGGAAACACATTAATTTATTATTAAATTGAGAATAGCGACAATTGAAACTATTTGTAAAATAATAGAAACATTAAAATGAAGATGAATATAATAATAAATTAAAAGTCCCGTTTTCTTATAAAAACAGGACCATATTTTAGTTAAATATTTGAGAAAAGTTATTTAATGGAAATAACTTATTATGAAAAGAGCATCTATAATATTATGCAAATAACATTAGAGGTTTTTAACCTTTAACACATGTAAATCAGAATTTAATTCATACAATCTAGGAGCACCTGTAGCAATTTCAAATTTAATAATTTCATCAGGTGTCATTTTTTCTAAAAACATAACTAAGGCTCGTAAACTGTTACCGTGTGCAGCAATAATTATATTTTTTCCTTGCTTAATTTTTGGCACTATCTCACTTTCAAAATAAGGAATAACTCTTTCTGCTGTGTCTTTAAGACTTTCACCATTAGGAGGAGCAACATCATAACTCCTTCTCCATATATGTACTTGCTCATCCCCAAATTTTTTAGCAGTCTCTGCCTTATTCAATCCTTGTAAGTCGCCGTACATTCTTTCATTTAATGCTTTATCAAACTTTGTAGGGACATTTTTTATACCTGCTTCCTGTAAAGCAATTTGTAATGTCTCTTGTGCTCTTTTTAAAGCAGATGAGTATGCATAATCGAAATGCAACCCTTTAAGCTGGTCTCCAGCTTTTTTAGCTTCTTCTTTCCCTTTATCGGATAACTCTACGTCAACCCATCCTGTAAACTTATTTTCAAGATTCCAAACGCTCTGGCCGTGTCTCAATAATACTAAAATTGCCATGATTACTAAATATTTATATTATATCTACGCACGTGAAATAATTGTGCCAATATAAAATTTGTAAGATAAAATATTTTTATTGAAAAATAAAGTGTTCTTTGAATATGCTATCTGCTTAAGAAAATGTTAAATTTGAAATTTATTGTTAAAATTAGGAAAAAGATAATAATGAAAAAAAGTAGTTTACTTGTAACAATTTTAATTGGTGTTTTTACCATGGCACAAAAACAAAATTTGACTCCGGAATCATTATGGAGTCTTGGAAGGGTATCCATAGATGCTGTGAATAATAGAGGAGATATTATTTATGGAGTTCAGTATTACGACCTTAAAGAAAATAAAAGTTCTAGAGATTTATATCACCTAGATGTAAACGGGAAAGTCAATCAACTTACTCAAAATAAGGAAAAGAAAAAGGCGGTATCTTTTCAATCCAATGATATTTTTATATATTCAATGGGAGAAGATATCTTCTCTTATGATTTAAAATCCAAGAATATTGAAAAACTAAATAAAGAAAATGAAATTCTCTCCGGATTATTGTATTCTAATGATACCAAATATTTTGCAATTTCAAAACCTGTAAAGCTGGAAAAAGTTGAAGGGACCGATCTATATCCGGAATTAGAAAAATCTGAAGTTAAAGTTTATGATCATTTAATGTATCGACACTGGGATAGTTGGAAAGACGGTAATTTTCAGCATCTTTTCATTGGTACTTCAGATGGAGAAGTATTAGATATCAATAAAGGTGAAAAATATAATTCAGAAGCTTATTCATTTTCTCTGGATAGTAAATATTTAGTATATCAGTCAAAAAAACTTTTCGGAACACAAGATGCAATTTCAACTAATACAAATATTTACCTTTACGATTTATCTTCACAAGAAACACAAAATATAACCGCAGAAAATAAAGGATATGATACTAATCCAAAATTTAGCCCGAAAGGAGAAATGTTAGCTTGGTTATCAATGAAAACAGATGGGTATGAATCCGATAAAAACGATATAAAGATTTATGATTTTAAGACCCTAAAAACAATAAATTTAACATCTGAATGGGATAATACTGTTATAGATTATGTTTGGAGTAAAGAAGGTAATAAAATATATTTTTTAGCAGGTATTAATGCTACACAACAATTTTTCGAGCTTGATATAAAAACGAAGAAAATAAGGCAAATAACTAAAGGTCAGCATGACTATGTAGGCATACATTTAGCGGGAGATTTTCTAGTAGGGGAACGTCAGGATATGAACCATGCTTCAGAAATTTATAAAGTAGATATAAAAAAGGGAGAACAGACTAAACTCACCTCAGTAAATGATGCAAGTTATAAAAAAATAAACATGTGCAAAGTTGAGGAAAGATGGATTGATACAACTGATGGAAAAAAAATGTTGGTTTGGGTCATATTTCCTCCTGATTTTGATAAGGATAAAAAGTATCCCACTTTATTATATTGTCAGGGAGGACCTCAAAGTACCGTGTCACAATTTTATAGCTTCCGTTGGAATTTTCAGATTATGGCTTCTCAAGGGTATATTGTAGTAGCTCCTAATAGAAGAGGGTTGCCTTCTTTTGGCATAAAGTGGAATGAAGAAATTTCAGGAGATTGGGGAGGACAACCCATGAAGGATTATTTATCTGCTATAGATGAAGTTTCTAAAGAATCTTATGTTGACAAAAATCGATTAGGAGCAGTAGGAGCTAGCTATGGAGGATATTCAGTATATTATCTGGCAGGGATTCATCAAAAGAGGTTTAAAACCTTTATTTCACATTGTGGAGTTTTTGATTTAGAATCTATGTATGGGTCAACAGAAGAGATTTTCTTCCCTAATCACGATATAGGGGGTGCCTATTGGGAAAATCCTCAACATAAAGCATATAAAGACTTTAATCCTATTAAATTAATTTCAAATTGGGATACTCCCATTTTAATAATTCATGGAGGTAAAGATTATAGGGTACCGTATACCCAAGGTCTAGAAGCCTTTCAAGCAGCACAATTAAAAGGAATAAAAAGTCGACTTTTGTTTTTCCCTGAAGAAAGTCATTGGGTGCAACAGCCTCAAAATGGAATCATCTGGCAAAAAGAATTTTTTAAGTGGTTAAAAGAAACTCTTTAAGAAATAATAAATAACAAGAAAAACAGATAGATCATTTATTTTCTTGAATAAAATTAAATCTTATCATTTAAAATTATTTATAAAAAATAAAAGATCGAAAAAATTGTTTCATCTTTTATTATTATTTTGTGATAATTAATTTACTTTTAGCTCTATTGATTTCAATAAATATAGTTTTAATATTCAATAAATTTATCAGAAGAAAAACGGTTTATTATAATCAATTAAATATTTATTGATAGTATAATTAAAAAAAAATTAACTACATTTAAAAAAAAATTAACTATGAGGAAAATAATACTTTTTTCATTATTATTTGTATTAAATAATTTACTCTTGTGGTCTAAACAAATAGATCAGAAAGAAGCGAAGCAAATTGCTGAAAATTTCATAAGTAACAATGTGTTTTATCAGCAAAGGAATGCCGGATTTGATTTGGATTTAGTTTATACGGCTCTCAATGAGGATGTTAGAAATAAGAGAGGACAAGTTGAGAAGTATTACTATGTATATAACATAGGGAATAAGCAAGGCTTTATAATCATTTCGGCGGACGATGTAAATTATCCCATAATAGGATATTCCAAAACAGGTTCATATGATGTGAATCATCTTCCGGAAAACTTTAAATCTTGGATGAAGTCTGTAGAAATGGGAATGCAACATGCTTTTGATAATTCAATAAATCCTACTCAAGAGATAAAATCGGAATGGGAAGCTTATAGAAGTAGTGCAAAAAATATTAGAGCTAGATTTACAGAAATTCAACCACTTATTAAAACTAAATGGGATCAAGGAGCTCCTTATAATAGTCAAATACCTTATCGTGTTTATACCGGTTGTGTTGCTACGGCTATTGCTCAAATTATGAAATTTCATCAATATCCTATATCCGGAATCGGTAAAATTCCTGCTTATAAAACTGTAGATCCTTCAAACAATGAAACCTATAATTTACCTGAAATTGATCTTACTCAATACACCTATCAATGGTCGGATATGTTAAATGATTACAGTATAGGCTATACTCCTGAACAAGCTAAAGCAGTAGGCCTTTTAATGTATCATATTGGGGCAAGTGTTAAAATGCAATATGGTATAAATGGGAGTGGAGCTTTTAGTAAAGATGCTGTAAAATCACTTTATACTTATTTTAATTATGATCAAGGAATTGACTATGTGGTAAGAGGTAAATATTATAGTAACGTAAGTGAAATAATTATAAATGATGATGAATGGAATAGTTTGATAGTAAACGAACTAAATAATGGTAGGCCAATTTTTTATTCTGGTTCTACAGATACAAATGAAGGTCATGCATTTGTTTGTGATGGATATGATTCCAATGGATTATTTCATTTTAATTTTGGATGGGGCGGCTATCAGGATGGATATTATAACTCTAATGCACCTTTAGATTATAAGTATACACAAAGTATAGGTTTAAATATCAAACCTAATGAAGGAGGAGAAAAAGTTTCTCGATATTTTGTGGATAAATTTACAATTTCTAAAAATAAAGTATATAAAGGAGAATGTTTTTTTGAATCACAAACAATATTTAATATAAGTATAGAGAATACAATTGATTACAATAAATTGTATTTAGCTTTATGTGATTTGAATGGAAATATTGTTACGATATTAAATGAGGGTAATAACCTTACCAACTATATTAAAAATTATTACTCCATAGGCAGTAATATTCCTTCAGGTAAATACCGATTAAAAATTGTTGAAAAAAATGGAGATAACTATAATTGCATCAAAACATCTAAAAGTGTGGAGGCAAATAATATAATAGAAGTATTAGATGGAGTAAAATCCCATAATCTATTTTTGCAAGATAATACTCCATTTTCTACAGATAAGAGCCAGGTAAGCACAGATGATAATTTATATCTTGAATTTTCATTTGGGAATAGCGATTGTAAAGACTTTGCTGGAAATATTGCTATAGTATTAACGGATGAAAATGATGAGTTGAAATATATTCTTGGTCGAAAAAACATAAATATAAGGTCCGGTTACTACTTTAATAAATATTATTTATATGTATCTGTTTCCAATGAAGTTCCAAGTGGAACCTATAGAGTAAGGATTTTTGCTAGAGAAAATGAAAATCAACCATGGCAAGTATTAGAAGGAGCTCAAATAAATTATGTACCTATTACGATTACAAATATCAACAATTTATCAAACGAAGATTTGAATATTACTAATGAATTCAATATTTATCCGAACCCGGTACAAGATATATTACATATAAAAGCGCAATCAGATATAAAAATAAAATCTGCGACAATTTATGATTTTTCGGGTAAAGAAGTTATCAATGAAAGATTATCATCTAATGAGATTAATGTAAGTAGCTTGACATCAGGTATTTATATTATAAAAATTCAAACTTCCAAAGGGATTAAAAATTATAAATTTATTAAAAAGTAAAATTGTTCAAAAAGAAAGGTTCAATTTTGGATTAAAAATAAATTCAGGATATAATAAAAAAATATCTATTCAAGAATTAAAAGGGTAAAGAAAAGTCTTTACCCTTTTTATTATTAATAGGTATATGGAATTTTTACTAAGAATGATGATATAAAACAACTGAAAAAAACATAAGTTATCTAATTGTTAATATATAAAGAATTTATTCGTAATAATATTATGATATATTTTTTTGTATACTATATGTGGATAAATATTAGCTTATTAGCTATATTTGAGAATAATTATATAAAATAATATTATGAATAAACGTTTATTTTTTTCATTATTACTGGTATTAAATAATCTACTCTTGTGGTCTAAACAAATAGATCAGAAAGAAGCAAAGCAAATTGCTGAAAATTTCATAAGTAACAATGTGTTTTATCAGCAAAGGAATGCCGGATTTGATTTGGATTTAGTTTATACGGCTCTCAATGAGGATGTTAGAAATAAGAGAGGACAAGTTGAGAAGTATTACTATGTATATAACATAGGGAATAAGCAAGGCTTTATAATCATTTCGGCGGACGATGTAAATTATCCCATAATAGGATATTCCAAAACAGGTTCATATGATGTGAATCATCTTCCGGAAAACTTTAAATCTTGGATGAAGTCTGTAGAAATGGGAATGCAACATGCTTTTGATAATTCAATAAATCCTACTCAAGAGATAAAATCGGAATGGGAAGCTTATAGAAGTAGTGCAAAAAATATTAGAGCTAGATTTACAGAAATTCAACCACTTATTAAAACTAAATGGGATCAAGGAGCTCCTTATAATAGTCAAATACCTTATCGTGTTTATACCGGTTGTGTTGCTACGGCTATTGCTCAAATTATGAAATTTCATCAATATCCTATATCCGGAATCGGTAAAATTCCTGCTTATAAAACTGTAGATCCTTCAAACAATGAAACCTATAATTTACCTGAAATTGATCTTACCCAATACACCTATCAATGGTCGGATATGTTAAATGAATACAGTATCGACTATACTCCTGAACAAGCTAAAGCAGTAGGCCTTTTAATGTATCATATTGGAGCAAGTGTTAAAATGCAATATGGTAAATATGGGAGTGGAGCTTTTAGTGAAGATGCTTTACAATCTCTTTACATTTATTTTAATTATGATCAAGGAATTGACTATGTGGTAAGAGGTAAATATTATGATAAAGTAAGTGAAATAATTATAAATGATGATGAATGGAATAGTTTGATAGTAAACGAACTAAATAATGGTAGGCCAATTTTTTATTCTGGTTCTACAGATACAAATGAAGGTCATGCATTTGTTTGTGATGGATATGATTCCAATGGATTATTTCATTTTAATTTTGGATGGGGCGGCTATCAGGATGGATATTATAACTCTAATGCACCTTTAGATTATAAGTATACACAAAGTATAGGTTTAAATATCAAACCTAATGAAGGAGGAGAAAAAGTTTCTCGATATTTTGTGGATAAATTTACAATTTCTAAAAATAAAGTATATAAAGGAGAATGTTTTTTTGAATCACAAACAATATTTAATATAAGTATAGAGAATACAATTGATTACAATAAATTGTATTTAGCTTTATGTGATTTGAATGGAAATATTGTTACGATATTAAATGAGGGTAATAACCTTACCAACTATATTAAAAATTATTACTCCATAGGCAGTAATATTCCTTCAGGTAAATACCGATTAAAAATTGTTGAAAAAAATGGAGATAACTATAATTGCATCAAAACATCTACAAGTGTGGAGGAAAATAATATAATAGAAGTATTAGATGGAGTAAAATCCCATAATCTATCTTTGCGAGATAATACTCCATTTTCTACAGATAAGAGCCAGGTAAGCACAGATGATGATTTATATCTTGAATTTTCATTTGGGAATAGCGATTGTAAAGACTTTGCTGGAAATATTGCTATAGTATTAACGGATGAAAATGATGAGTTGAAATATATTCTTGGTCGAAAAAACATAAATATAAGGTCCGGTTACTACTTTAATAAATATTATTTATATGTATCTGTTTCCAATGAAGTTCCAAGTGGAACCTATAGAGTAAGGATTTTTGCTAGAGAAAATGAAAATCAACCATGGCAAGTATTAGAAGGAGCTCAAATAAATTATGTACCTATTACGATTACAAATATCAACAATTTATCAAACGAAGATTTGAATATTACTAATGAATTCAATATTTATCCGAACCCGGTACAAGATATATTACATATAAAAGCGCAATCAGATATAAAAATAAAATCTGCGACAATTTATGATTTTTCGGGTAAAGAAGTTATCAATGAAAGATTATCATCTAATGAGATTAATGTAAGTAGCTTGACATCAGGTATTTATATTATAAAAATTCAAACTTCCAAAGGGATTAAAAATTATAAATTTATTAAAAAGTAAAATTGTTCAAAAAGAAAGGTTCAATTTTGGATTAAAAATAAATTCAGGATATAATAAAAAAATATCTATTCAAGAATTAAAAGGGTAAAGAAAAGTCTTTACCCTTTTATTATTAATAGGTATATGAAATTTTTACTAAGAATGATGATATAAAACAAATAAAAAAAAGACACTAATTATATAATTGCTAATATTTGGTATTTATATTTAAAAATAATGTTATAATTTATTTTTTTATAGAACATATTTGAATAAATTATAGTTTTTTTATTACATTTGAAAATAATTTAAAAAATTTTATTATGAATAAACGATTATTTTTTTCATTACTACTTGTATTAACTAATTTAATACTATGGTCTAAACAAATAGATCAGAAAGAAGCGAAACAAATTGCTGAAAATTTCATAAGTAATTACGTGTCTTATCAGCAAAGAAATGCCGGATTTGATCTGGATTTAGTGTATACAGGATTCAATCAAGATATAAAAAATAAGAAAGGACAAGTTGAAAAATATTACTATGTATATAACATAGGAAATAAGCAGGGCTTCATAATCATTTCGGCAGATGATATTAATTATCCCATAATAGGATATTCAAAAACAGGTTCATATGATGTGAATCATCTTCCGGAAAACTTTAAATCTTGGATGAAGTCTGTAGAAATGGGAATGCAACATGCTTTTGATAATTCAATAAATCCTACTCAAGAGATAAAATCGGAATGGGAAGCTTATAGAAGTAGTGCAAAAAATATTAGAGCTAGATTTACAGAAATTCAACCACTTATTAAAACTAAATGGGATCAAGGAGCTCCTTATAATAGTCAAATACCTTATCGTGTTTATACCGGTTGTGTTGCTACGGCTATTGCTCAAATTATGAAATTTCATCAATATCCTATATCCGGAATCGGTAAAATTCCTGCTTATAAAACTGTAGATCCTTCAAACAATGAAACCTATAATTTACCTGAAATTGATCTTACTCAATACACCTATCAATGGTCGGATATGTTAAATGATTACAGTATAGGCTATACTCCTGAACAAGCTAAAGCAGTAGGCCTTTTAATGTATCATATTGGGGCGAGTGTTAAAATGCAGTATGGTATAAATGGGAGTGGAGCTTATAATGAAGATGCTTTACAATCTCTTTACACTTATTTTAATTATGATCAAGGAATTGACTATGTGATAAGAGGTAAATATTATAGTAACGTAAGTGAAATAATTATAAATGACGATGAGTGGAATAGTTTGATAGTAAACGAATTAAATAATGGTAGGCCAATTTATTATTCTGGTTATACAGACACAAAAGCAGGTCATGCATTTGTTTGTGATGGATATGATTCCAATGGATTATTTCATTTTAATTTTGGATGGAGCGGCTATATGAACGGATATTATAACTCTAATGCGCCTTTAAATTATAAGTATACACAAAGTATAGGTTTAAATATCAAACCTAATGAAGGGGGAGAAAAAGTTGCTCGATATTTTGTGGATAAATTTACAATTTCTAAAAATAAAGTATATAAAGAAGAATGTTTTTTTGAATCACAAACAATATTTAATATAAGTATAGGAAATACAATTGATTATAATAAATTGTATTTAGCTTTATGTGATTTGAATGGAAATATTGTTACGATACTAAATGAGGGTAATAACCTTACCAACTATAATAAAAATTATTACTCCATAGGCAGTAATATTCCTTCAGGTAAATACCGATTAAAAATTGTTGAAAAAAATGGAGATAACTATAATTGCATCAAAACATCTAAAAGTGTGGAGGCAAATAATATAATAGAAGTATTAGATGGAGTAAAATCCCATAATCTATCTTTGCTAGATAATACCCCATTTTCTACAGATAAGAGCCAGGTAGATATAAATGATAACTTATATCTTAAATTTTCATTTGGGAATAGTGGGTGTGAAAATTTTACAGGAAATATTGCTATAGTATTAACGGACGAAAATGATTCATTAAAATACATCCTTGGTCAGAAGACCATTAATTTAAGAGCTAGTTATTATTATTCAATATATTCAGTTAACGTACATTTTCCGAGTGAAGTTCCAAGTGGAACCTATAGGGTAAGGATTTTTGCTAGAAAAAATGAAAATCAAACATGGCAAGTATTAGAGGGTGCTCAAATAAATTATGTGTCCATTACATTCACAAATTCAAATGAGCTTTCATCTGAAATTTTAAATGGAGTTGATAAAATTAGTATTTATCCGAATCCGGTACAAGATGTATTACATTTAAAAACACAATCAGATCTGAAAGTAAAATCAATAATCATATATGATTTTTCAGGTAAAGAAGTTATCAATGAAAGCTTATCATCTAATGAGATCAATGTAAGTGATTTAAAATCCGGTCCATATGTTATAAAGATTCAAACATCTAACGGAGATAAGAAATATAGATTTATAAAAAAATAATAAATTTGATTTCAATGCAAAAAGCGTTTCCTAATATCAAGGGAGCGCTTTTTTCTTTATTTTAAAACTTTTCTAGAAAAAACTGCTTAATTCTAGAAAAAATAGATCAGATAATGATTTCACTAAAGACTTATATTTACAGGAGATATTTTAAAATTTTCCATACTTGAATTAATTTAAGAATCTCAAACAAAAAAATCATTATATTTGTCATTATCGCAGTAATTGGAACGTATTGTAACCCGAAAGAAAATAAGCCATGAATTTACATGAATATCAAGGAAAAGAAATACTTTCATCGTTTGGAGTGAGAGTCCAAAGAGGAATAGTTGCGACCACACCCGAAAAAGCCGTAGAAGCAGCACAAGAGATGAATCATAAAACAGGAACTAATTGGTGGGTTGTTAAAGCACAGATTCATGCCGGAGGAAGAGGAAAAGGAGGGGGCGTAAAATTAGCTAAATCCTTAGAAGAGGTTAGAGAAAAAGCATCAGAAATAATAGGGATGAATTTAATTACCCCGCAAACATCCAAAAAGGGTAAAAAAGTTCATCAAGTGCTTATTGCAGAAGATATGTATTATCCCGGCGAAGCTGAAACTGAAGAATTTTATATGTCTATCTTACTAGATAGAGTTAAAGCCAAAAATATTATTGTTTATTCTACAGAAGGTGGGATGGATATTGAAACTGTGGCAGAAAAAACACCCTCACTTATTTTTACAGAAGAAATAGATCCGGCTGTAGGCCTACAAAATTTTCAAGCAAGAAGAATTGCCTTTAATTTAGGATTATCGGGAGAAGCGTTTAAAAATATGGTTAAGTTTGTGATTGCGCTTTACAAAGCTTACTTGTCAAGTGATGCAACTTTATTTGAAATAAATCCGGTATTAAAGACTTCGGATAATCAAATTGCAGCGGTAGATGCAAAAGTAACTATTGATAATAATTCTCTTTTCAGACATTCGGATTTTTTGAAACTGAGAGATATTCGAGAAGAAGACCCTACTGAGGTAGAGGCCGGAGAAGCGGGATTAAATTTTGTAAAATTAGAAGGAAATGTGGGGTGTATGGTTAATGGAGCAGGTTTGGCAATGGCAACTATGGATATAATAAAATTATCCGGAGGAGATCCGGCCAACTTTTTGGATGTAGGAGGTACGGCAGATGCTGAAAGAGTTGAAAAAGCATTTAGAATTATTTTGGCAGATGATAGAGTTCAAGCAATACTTGTAAATATTTTTGGAGGGATTGTTCGTTGCGATAGAGTGGCTCAAGGTATCTTAGATGCATATAAAAATATGAGTGATTTTATAAAGGTTCCGATAATTGTTAGACTGCAAGGAACTAATGCGGAAATAGCTAAAAGAATGATTGACAATAGTGGATTGAAAGTTATATCGGCTATTACCTTAGAAGAAGCTGCAGCAGAGGTTACCCAAGCATTAAACAAATAAAAAATATAAATAAAAGGCTACCTAAAGATGATAGCCTTATTTTTATGTTATTTTATTGGAATGTGATAAAAATGGAATAGGGCAACCATTGAAAGCCATTAGTGTCTATTTTCCGAACATAGCCAATTCCCGGATATAGGGGTAGATGGTAACCAAAAATAAGACTTTAATTTTCACTTAAATTAGTAAGTACGGAGATACGGGTTTTTAACGTCCATATCAAAAATCCAGTCAAAACACGTTCCCCATTCAGGATGATGAAATAATGATGCTCTATAGTGGATTAAACCACTATATCAACTAAATGATTCGTCTTTTCAATGAATGGTAGGGATAATATGTCCAGGCGTTTGTCCTGGAGCTAGAGTAAAGGTAATGTAATCTAAAAAAGTTTCTTTATCCTTGATGAATTTAACTTTAGGTATAATTAATTTTAATATATCTTTAATCATTCCATTTAATTCAGTTTTACTTCTTGCTCCTTTAGATTTGGAAAAATCTTGTTTTTTCTCATCTAAAATTCATGATCTTTTTTTCAAATAAACAACTGCGTTGGAAAAAGTTGGTTTGTTACCTCTTACTAATCCTCTAATATAATCAAGATGGCCATGGGTAATTACAATATCCGTAATTGGTTCAGGTTTAATACTGACTCGGAATAGAACATCAAATAATTTTCTTCCCTTACCATTAATATCTCCAGTCCCCGTATCAAACAAAATTAAATGATTATTCTTTTTAATTAATAAACATTTATAGCCAATTCAAGTTTGTTGATAAATAGTTGTTTACTATTATTTTATTTACCTCTTCTGTTTTAATATTCAGAGCCATTGAGGGTTGTACTGAAGATATGTAAAGATATCCGTCTGTTAATAATATGGCTTAAATGTTACCAATTCTTAATTCTTGAAAGCCTGAATTAACAAAATTTTGTGCATAAATTATCTGAGTTGAAATAGATGAATAAAATTAAATGGAATAAATAGTTTTTTATATATAGATTTTAAAAAGTTTCATCATAAGTCTTAATTGTTGAAATAGCTTTTTGTAAAATTAAATTATTTGGAAAAGTTATGGGATATCCTTCCTCGGTTCTTAGAACAACATAGAAAGCTTTAATGTCTTCCACAACTGCAACAATCGGATTATCTTTATCTATAATCCTTATAGTATCCCCAATTCGGAAAGGAACTGTAAAATATATGATAAATCCGGCAGTTACATTACTTAATAATGACCATTGGGCAAAAAATGCTACTCCCACAATAGCAAAAAATGAGGCAAAAGTGGCAAATATCCATTCTGGAGTAACTCCCCATATAGTTATTAATAAAATAAAGCCCAAAATATTAATTAATATATTGGAATATTTTATAACAACTCTTGTCCTCAACTCTTTAATATGGGAATGGTTGCCATATTTTAATATAATTTTATTTATAATAAGTTTTAGAAAATAAATTGCCATAGCTACAATAATAGTCGCTATTAATTGAAGATGATAATCTTTTAAAAAATTACTTAAAAATTTCATAGTATATATTATATCATTTATATTTCAAATATGCCAATTATCTTTCGTTATTTCTTAAAATAACTGGATATTCAATTTGTATTGTATATTCTTTCTCAAAAAAGAAATTAAATTATAATTAGAAATGAAAACTTTTTAACAAAAAGATGGATAGACTGAATTATATTTTAAAATTCATTATGTTAAAAGTGAAATTATTTCATTTAAATTATTTTCAGATATTCCCATATCTAAACATGAGTTGCTTTAAGGTGTTTTCAGATAAAAAAATCTAGATTATCCTTTTTATCCTTATATTTGAATTAGAGCATCGAGTTATCTATCATGAACAATATCTAAAACGGGAGTAAATTTACAAACAAAATTTTATCAACTTTTAATAAATTTTAATATTTCATAACATATTGTGTAATGATTTAAAAACGTTTGAAAAATAAGCATGTACAAGATAATTTTAAAATCTTTTTAAAATATTAACTTTTAAAGGACGAAAAACCTTTTATAATAGTATTATTGGGTGCTGTATTTTAATTATTATTATTGCATTTTACATTGTATTTTTGTAGTACTTATGATTACTCAAGAAAACCTAAAAGAAATTCAGGCAAGATTAAAAGATTTGTATGAATATTTGGAAATTGAAAAAAAGCAAGTAGAAATAGAGAATGAAGAAGAAAAATCTGCTGATCCGTCATTTTGGGAAGATCCAAAAGAAGCGGAAAAAATTTTGAAACAATTAAGGGCTAAGAAAAAATGGGTTGAAGAATATCAGGAGATTAAAACGCAGACTGAAGATTTAACAGTTTTATACGATTTTTTTAAGACCGGAGATGTTTCGGAAGGAGAAATAAATTCTCATTATCAATCCGTGATATCTTTACTTGAGGATATTGAATTTAAAAATATGTTGTCTTCTGAAGGAGATGATTTAAATGCAGTAATACAAATTACAGCAGGTGCCGGAGGTACAGAAAGTTGTGATTGGGCCAGTATGTTAATGCGTATGTATATAATGTGGGCGGAAAAACATAATTTTAAAATAAGAGAACTTAACTATCAAGCCGGTGATGTCGCAGGAGTGAAAACAGTAACGTTAGAGATAGAAGGAGATTACGCATTTGGATACTTAAAGGGAGAAAATGGAGTTCATCGATTGGTTAGAATTTCTCCATTTGATTCAAATGCAAAAAGACATACCTCTTTTGCCTCTGTATATGTATATCCCTTAGTTGATGAATCAATTGAGATACAAATTAACCAAGCTACACTTTCTTGGGATACATTTAGATCTAGTGGTGCCGGAGGTCAAAATGTAAATAAGGTAGAGACAGGTGTAAGGCTACGCTATAAATATAAAGACGAAGAAACGACAGAAGAAAGAGAAATAATTATAGAAAATACTGAAAGTCGATCGCAGCTTCAAAATAAAGAAAAAGCATTGCAATTATTAAAATCACGCTTGTTTGAAATTGAATTAGAAAAAAGAAATGCAAAACGTGACGAAATTGAGGCGGGCAAAATGAAGATTGAATGGGGCAGTCAAATAAGAAATTATGTAATGCAGCCTTATCGATTAATTAAAGATGTTCGTACAGGGACCGAAACCTCTGATGTGGATTCAGTTATGAATGGTAATATAGATGATTTTTTAAAGTCTTATCTAATGCTAATGGGGCAGAAACCGCATACATTATAAAAAATTTATATATTTGTTGGAATAAAGGCTAAAATTAATTAGACATGGTTATATTTTTATCATTATTATTTATTATTTTGTGTGTGTTAGCAAGTTCTATCTTCGTAGTAAAACAACAAACGTCTGTAATAATAGAGAGATTTGGGAAGTTCAATTCTTATCGCAACGCGGGAATTAATTTTAAACTCCCGTTAATAGACAAAATTGCCGGAAAAGTAAATTTAAAAATACAGCAATTGGATGTTATGATCGAAACAAAAACAAAAGATAATGTTTTTGTTCACCTTAAAGTATCTGTTCAATATCAAGTAGTTCAGACCGCTGTATACGATGCATTTTATAAATTACAAAATCCATATGAGCAAATTACATCTTATGTTTTTGATGTGGTTCGTGCAGAGGTTCCCAAATTACGTTTAGATGATGTATTTGAAAGAAAAGACGATATAGCTGTTGCAGTAAAGAGCGAACTGCAAGAAGCCATGCAGAGTTATGGACACAGCATTGTAAAAGCTTTAGTAACAGATATTGACCCTGATGAGCAGGTAAAACAAGCTATGAATCGTATCAATTCTGCCGAGAGAGAAAAAGTTGCTGCCGAATATGAAGCAGAAGCAGAACGTATTAAGATAGTAGCTAAGGCAAAAGCTGAGGCAGAAAGTAAGCAACTGCAAGGGAAAGGTATCGCAGATCAAAGGAGAGAGATAGCCCGAGGGTTAGAAGAATCGGTAAAGGTTTTAAATGGAGTAAACATAAATTCTCAGGAGGCATCCTCCCTTATTGTCGTAACACAACATTATGATACTTTAAGTTCAATAGGCGCCAGTTCACGATCCAATTTGATATTACTACCTAATAATCCTAGCGCAGCAAGTGATATGTTAACAAATATGATTACTTCTTTTGAAGCATCACAAAAAATTGGAAAAGATTACGGGGATAAATCCTATGAATCTGTGTAAAATGAAAGAAAAATAATTATAATAGAAAAGGCGCTGAATTTCAGCGCCTTTTCTATAAAATTTAATATGTAAAAGCTATTTTTTTGTAGCATTTTTAATATCATTTTTAGAATCTTCAGCAGCGTTTTTTACACCCTCTTTAGCATTTTCTGCGTTTTCTTTGATGCTATTGTTTTGATCTTTAACTTCTTCTTTTAAATGATTTGCTGTATTTTCTAAACTTTCTTTAGCATCATGAGCTGTTTCTTTAATATGAGCTGTAGCAGAATCTGTAAATTTTCCAATTTTTTCTCCTAATGTAGTTGTATCATTTGCAATGGAATCAGCTGTAACAGCAGCATTTGAATCTGCGTGTTTAACCTGTTTCTTTTGACAGGCAATGAATGAAATAGATACAATAGCAGCGACAGTAGTGATGTTAAAAATTGTTTTTTTCATAACTATAAATTTTTAAAATGTTTTTGATTTTTACTTATTTCCTGTTGTACTAGGGGCTATTTCTTGTTGAGGCTGGGCATTCATCCCTTGTACTTGAGGATTATTTTCGTTTTTAAGGGTTTTTGAACTATCTATGGGAGATGCCGGCGCAATTTCTTCTTGTCCTTGTGCATTTAATCCGACCATAGGCTGAGTAGGTTTTTCGATTTTATTGCTGTGCTTGTTATCACAAGCTACCAATGAACTTGTTATAATTGTGATGGCAGTAAATTTTAAAAATATTTTTCTCATCACGTAAGGTTTTAAATTAGTTTTCTGAAAAATTGTAATATTTTTTAAATTTCAGAAAAAAGGCTACAAAAATATTGTAACCTTTTGTCGATTTTGTTTAATTTTAAACAAATTTTATTTTGCTTTTTTAGCTTCATCAGCTTTAGGAGCAGGAGCATCAACTTTAGTATCAGCAGGTTTAGCATCAGCAGATTTAGCTTCATCAGCTTTAGGAGCATCAACTTTAGCTGAGTCTGGAGTAGCAGGTGCAGCTTCTGGAGTAGTAGATTCATCAACTACAGTAGTAGTTGCAGTAGAATCAGTTGTAGAAGCAGCATCGTTATTTCCTTTTGCTTTGTCTTTGTCACATGCGATGAATGAAGTTGTAGCGATTACAGTTACAGCTGCAATGTTTAAAATTAGTTTTTTCATTTTGTAAGCTTTTTTAATTAAATATAATTTTAATTTAGAAGACAAATATAGATCAGTTAAACTTTGTTGCAAGATTCAAATGCTTGTAATATTTTTGTAAAACTTTAAAAATAGTTTTACAAAAAATGTATATTAAGAATCAGTAAGTTGTATTTATTTTACAAATGGCGGGACAGGAAAAAATATTCTTTGAGCAATTGAAAAAAGAGGTTACTAAAACCTTTTTAGAAGATTTTCCTACCTTGAACCCTGATATTTCAAAATGGAAAGGATTAGATATTATATATTTTCAAGAACATCTTCGGCAAAGAGTTAAAGGAAATGTTAGTGAAAAGTGGTTTTATACCTACTTTAAGTCTTCTTTTGAAAAATTACCAAGAATTGATATGCTTAATCTCTTAGCTCAATATTGTGGGTATAAAAGAGGTTGGACAGAATTTTTGGAGAAATATAATCTTAATGAAAAAGAAGAAATTTTTAATGTCAATTTATCTAATAAGGAAAAAGACTTCCACAGTTTGGATTCTCAAGACATTTATTTAGAAGATAGAGAACTTAGCAATAAAGGAATAGACGAATATGAGAAAGTAAAGGTTACGAATAAGCAAGAGCAATTAGCTAATTTCAAAAAAATTATTTATATAGTATTAGGCTTACTTAGTACATTGCTTGTAATTATTGGTGTTGATAAATATTATGAGCACATAAACACCTTTGAATTTTGTTTTTATGATGCAGATAGAGGTTCATTGATCAAATCCAAGTTAGAAGTTGTTATACAAAAAAATGGTGTGTCTCCTGAATATTACACTGTTTCCAATGGATGTTTTACCTATAGGTCCTCAAGAGATACACTTAAAATGACTATTAGTTCTCCTATGTATAAAAAAGAGTCTTTTGTGGTAGGGTTAAAAGAAATTCGAGATAAAGGAGATGAAAATAATAGAAATTTCAAATTACGGCCGGATGATTATGCAATTATGCTATATTATTATTCTACGGCCGAAAATAATTCGGATGAAAGCAAAAAATCACAATTTATAAAACAGAGAAAGGAGGAATTAAATAAATTGATTGCGGATGATGCACTTATATATCAAGTTTATGATAATGAATTATTTGGAGTAGAAGTGCTTGATAAGAAAAAATATATTGATTTTATGACAACACCTACTACTTCACTAAAAAACTATGTTCTTATAAATAGTCAGATAAATAAAAACAAAAAAATTGATTTAATAAAATTCAAAATCCAAAAAAATGATAAATAAGCATATAATTCTAATTATTATAATATTTCAGATAAAAGGTTTTGTAGCTTGTAATAATGACAAATATTACGAAGGAGAAAAAGATCCCGTTAAAATAAAAGAATATAATAATAAGGTTTATTACGCCTCTGAAAAGTTGGATTCCTTAGCGGTTATTTCGCACATAACAGAACAAAAATTACAAGAAGTATACGATTTGGCAATTTTAGCAACAGAGAATAAATCTAATAAAGAAATTGATACCCTTATCATATCACAATTACGTGGATATTTTCCTAAAAAGGACACTGCTTATGTGAGTAAAATTGTTAAATATTTAGACTCACTACAAGTTAAATATATAAAAATTGAATTAGAGAAAAAAGAGTTGAAAGATTCAACAATCTTAAATGATTCGGTTGGAGTAATCCATTACAAGGTTCATTACTATAATAATAAGAAAAAGCACTTTTCTACCCAAAAGGATGAGGCAAATTACATTTTAAAGAAAAATCCTGAGAAATTTAAGTCGGAATTTAAATTTTATTTTACCTCAATTGGGAAGCTTGATGAATAGGTAGGTGTAATGATATAGTCTAAAGGTACATCCCAATTTGCATAATCATCAATACTATCAATCGGATCAAAGAAAGAAAGTCCAACCTTAATTGATGAAGAATATTTTTGTAGAAAAGAATCATAGTATCCTTTACCATATCCCACACGATTGCCTAAAAAATCGTAGGCTAGCAAAGGAATAAAAATACATTCTATATTTTTAATAAATAGATTACTTTGGTTAGAAGGTTCAGGAATACCCCATGTATTTTTTTTTAAGATAGTTTCAGGAGAAAGTTCATAATGTAAAAGAGCATTTCCATCAACCTTCGAACAATACACTTTATTTTTATTATCCCACAAATGTTTGATTATTATTGAGGTATCTACTTCTTTTTTCTCAAGAATTGATAAGAAAATATGATAAGAATCAAATTGAGACAATAAAGAATTTTTCCATTGTATGCAAATGTCTTTTGACAAGGCAATAACTTTTTGATCTGAAAGTAAAGTTCTTAACTGTAAAAATTTTTTACGAGCTTCTTTTTTTAGCATAACTAAGTAACCCTTAAATTTTTTTCACGGAAATAATTTTTACTGGACAAGCTTTAGCTGCTTTATCGGCTACATCAAAACAGTTATCATCAGGATTCTTTAATGTGTAGAAGCCTTTTTTTTCTTGAGATCTCAACAAAACGGACTTTCCGTCTTTTTTGGACATACGAAAATTTTCTGGATCAAATTCCGAACAATAATTGCATCCAATACATTTATCTCTTTGAAGTGTTATAATTACCATATATTAAGAAAAAATCTAAGCTAAAATCAGTTTATTCTCTAACTCAACTGCATTTTATTACTCTATAATCATACGCATATACGCAATTTCATCTTTTTCACCAATTATTATTTAACTTATAATGTAGATGACTTTATTAATAAATTTAACAAACCAAAACCAGATAATTTTATCAATTTATACCTTAACAACTTTATATAATTTGTCGGATGGACGAATTTTAAAACTTATCGGTAACGTAAGAATATCTCCTTTTTTCGCTTCTTGAGCCGGTATATCATCAACCATCATTGAAATAACCTCAGCTTCCTGAGAACCGGTGGTGGGACCCTGAATTAATATTTTATCTCCTACACTAAGATTATATGCTTCAATTTCAAATTCACCAATTTTAGTTTTTGGATAAAAATGCCTTCCTTTTCCAATGTATATCTTCTTTTGAGTTGCATTCGAACCCGGATTGTCAGACCATTCGCCAAGCTTTTGACCTAAATAATAGCCACTCCAGAATCCACGATTGTATACGGTTTCCAGCTTTTTTATCCATAATGAAACAGCATCTTTGCAAAAAGTACCATTAGAAATAGCATCAATAGCTTCTCGATAACATTTGGTTACAGTAGCAACATATTCCGGAGCACGCCCTCTTCCCTCAATTTTAAGCACTTTTACACCTGAATCAATAACCTGATCAAGAAAATCAATAGTGCATAAATCTTTAGGAGACATCATATATTCATTATCAATTTCAATTTCAAACCCTGATTCCTGATCAATAACCGTATATTTTTTTCTGCAATTTTGTTTGCACGCGCCTCGATTTGCAGATGAATTATGAGAGTGTAAACTTAAATAACATTTACCTGATACAGCCATGCATAAAGCTCCATGTCCGAAAATTTCTATTTCAACTAATTTTCCATTTGGTCCCTTAATTTGTTCTTTATTGATTTGTGAAGTAATTTTTTTTACTTGACTCAAACTTAATTCTCGACTTAACACCATAGTGTCGGCAAATAAAGAATAAAATTTTACAGTTTCAATATTGGTAATGTTAATTTGGGTAGAAATATGAACTTCCATTCCAATTTGTCTTGCATAAGCTATAACTGCTTGGTCCATAGCAATAACGGCTGTTATAGAAGCAGATTTTGCCCGATCCAAAACAGTTTTTATAATCGATAAATCATGATCGTAAATAATAGTGTTCAACGTAAGATAGGTTCTCACACCTTTGGGAGAACATCTTCTGGCAATCTCATTCAGATCATCCAATGTGAAATTAACAGAGGAACGCGCGCGCATATTTAACTGTTCGACTCCAAAATAAATGGAATCAGCGCCGTTATCCAATGCCGCTTGTAATGATTCAAAATTTCCTGCCGGACACATCAATTCTATCTTTCCACTTACTGTCATTGCTAAACTTAAATTTGACGCAAAAATAAGAAATATAACCTATATAAATAGGAACTCATTATCTAGGATAATAATCTTATAATAGATAATATTAATGTCGATAAATTAGCTTTAGCTAGTTAAATATTTATTAATGCAGAATGTCATCTTAAGGAAAACTGTATCTTTGTAGGGAAATTGATATAATGATAAGGAAAATAACTATATTCCCGATAGTCGTATTAATACGCTTCTATCAGGTTGCTATATCTCCTTGGATGGGAAATAATTGTAGGTTTACTCCCACTTGTTCTGCCTATATGCTGGAAGCATTAAAAACTCACGGATTATTCTATGGGTTTTGGTTGGGAAGTAAGCGTATTCTGCGATGTCATCCTTGGGGAGGAAAGGGTTATGATCCGGTACCTAGAAAAATTAAGTGATAATAGATGAATCAGCTTTTATATATTACATGGGATCCAAGTTTGGGAATATCCATAGGTAGTTTTACATTGAGATTTTACAGTTTGATGTATGTTATAGCGTTTGGATTAGGTTTTTATCTTATGGATTTTATTTTTAAGAAAGATAAGGAAGATAGAAAGTTATTAGATCCTTTATTTATTTATATGTTTTTGGCAGTAATCATAGGGGCAAGATTAGGGCATGTGCTGTTTTATCAGAAGCAATTATTTATACAAGATCCATTAGCCGTATTTTTACCCATACGTACAAAACCTTATTTCGAATTTACTGGCTATTCCGGGTTAGCGAGCCATGGAGCAGCCATAGGGATACTAATTTCCTTATATTTATTTACAAGAAAATATTTGAAACGATCCCTTTATTGGATATTGGATAGAATTGTAATTCCTGTATCAATAGGAGGAATGTTTATACGATTCGGTAATTTTTTTAATTCAGAAATTATTGGAAAGCCCTCTTCTTTACCTTGGGCGGTTTTATTTATTCAACAAGATACTGATGAATACGGAAGCCTAGTACCACGTCATCCTTCTCAACTATATGAAGCTTTAGGATATTTACTATTATTTATTTCTCTAATGTATATATATTTAAAAACAGATAAAAAGAGATATTATGGTTGGATATTTGGATACTTTCTAATTGTACTGTTTGGCATAAGGTTTCTAGTAGAGTTTTTTAAAGAACCTCAAGGAAAAGAGTATATTAATTGGTTAGGCTTAAACACAGGTCAATGGTTGAGTGTACCTTTTATAGCTGCAGGTATTTACATATTAGTGACTGCTAAAAATAGGATTTATACTTCAAAAGCAAAATAAAATGAAAAATCTAATATCAAAACTATTACTATGCATGCTGGTCGTTATAAGTATAATAGGGTGTAAAGACCCTGAAAATATAAGTATCAGTACCAATTTTGAAAAATTAGATGATAAACCGTTACACATAGGAGATAAGCTTCCATTGGATTTTAATACTAAAGACGGTATAATTGATTCGTATAGTATTAAATTAAACGACAAAATATACGATAAGAAAAATATTATCCTGGATGAATCCAATGCTAAATTAGGGAGTAATTATCTCGTATTGACTGTAAACTATAATGGAAAATATAAAAAAGAGATAGATGCTACTTTTACAGTATTTCCAAAAGAAAAAGAGAAAGATATAACCTATAAAATTTTTCAAGAATATCCTCATAATCCTGAATTATTTACGCAAGGATTCACTTATAAAGACGGATGGATTACTGAAAGTTCCGGGCTTTATGGGAAATCATTACTAGTAAAATATAAGCTAGGGTCAACCTCTTATACACAAAGTGTTAAAATTGATCCTAAATATTTTGCAGAAGGATTTGCACTTCTAGATAAGAAATTATATTTGCTAACTTGGAGAGAAAAAAAAGGCCTCATTTTTAATGAATCTGATTTTAAATTAGAGAAAGAATTTACCTATCCCGGCACTTTATTTGAAGGCTGGGGAGCAACTACTATAGGAGATAAAATAGTAGTATCAGACGGTTCTTCAGAATTAAAATTTTACGATAAAAATTTTAATCTTCAAAAAAGGATTACGGTAATCGGATATGAAAATGTTTATTCCAGGATCAATGAATTGGAATATGCTGACGGATATATCTTTGCAAATGTTTTCGATCAGCCCATAATCCTTATCATTGACCCGGAAAATGGAACTGTAATAGCAAAAGCCGATTTTTCAGAATTAGTTAAACAAAATAAATCCAATGAAGAGGCTGTTTTGAATGGCATTGCTTATATGGAAGGAAATACATTCTTAATTACAGGAAAATTATGGCCTAAAATGTATAGAGTCGGATTTGAGATGAAATAATTTTCTAAAGGATGAAGAAATCCTTACATATCTCAAAGAGACTTTATTATAATAAAAAATTGCAACTTAGGAAATGGATTTAATTTTTAAATCCATTTCCTATTTATGGTAATTTAATTTACATCTATAAAAGAAAAAATAAAGTAAAGCCGTTGTAAACTGTGAAATCAATTCACATGTTTTTCGGCATGATAAGAAGAACGTACTAAAGGACTACTTTCAATATGTTTGAAATTTCCTAAACTTCTAGCAAAACTTTCATATTCTTTAAACTGATCAAGCGAAATAAATTCCTTTACTGGAAGGTGTTTTTTACTTGGTTGTAAATACTGCCCAATAGTTATTACGTCTACACGAGCATCATGAATCTCTTTAATAGATTCGTAAACCTCCGATGGTTTTTCCCCTAATCCCAACATAATTCCCGTCTTAGTCCTTCGTTGACCTTGCTCTTTCATATAATGAAGAACATCCAAGCTTCGGTCATATTTTGCTTGTATACGTACTTCACGAGTAAGTCGTCTCACTGTTTCTATGTTATGTGAAATTACCTCAGGTGCAGCCTCAAGAATTCTATTTATATGTTTATGAATTCCTTGAAAGTCAGGTATTAATGTTTCCATTGTCGTACCCGGGCTTATTCGGCGAACAGTCTTAATGGTTTCCGACCATATAATAGACCCCATATCTTTTAAATCATCACGATCTACAGAAGTTAAAACAGCATGTTTTACTTTCATTAATTTGATAGAACGAGCCACTTTTTCCGGTTCCTCCCAATCAATTTCTGAAGGACGCCCTGTTTTAACACCACAAAAACCGCAGCTTCTTGTACAGATATTACCCAGTATCATAAAAGTAGCCGTACCTTCTCCCCAACATTCTCCCATATTCGGGCAACTTCCACTTTGACAAATTGTATTTAGCTTATATTTATCAACGATTTGTCTAAGTTCATTATAATTTTTTCCAGAAGGAAGTTTTACTCGAATCCATTTGGGTTTTGTTAAAGTGGTTGGTTCCATAAAACTAATTTTAACCGTGCAAAGTTACTACAAAAAAGTGAAATGCGGAAAGATATAGTGATAGAATTGAGTTACAAGGGTTTTGGTTGAAGTGGCGATAATCCGTGAAGCCATTACAATCCCTGCCGAAGCCAAATCCTGACGCCGCTACGTTACTTGTTCGTAACCATGCCCGAAAATGCGACAAACGGGTACGAATAGCGAAACAAGGCTCTAAGGAATAGTGAGTTATCCATAACTCATGCGAAAAATCAGGTTACGGAAAAAGATTGCGCCGTTCCTCCCCGTTTTGCGTACCAACACCGGACTCTTCACCAACTAATTTTGAAACCCAAAAATTAAGGACAATGAAGAGTACATTTTCAGTAATCTACTACCTCAAGCGTCAGGTAGTGAAAAAGGACGGGACAGTTCCCGTCATGGGACGCATCACGGTGGACGGCAGCCAGACACAGTTCAGCTGCAAACTGACTGTCGATCCGAAACTGTGGGACACCAAAGGTGGACGTGTCACGGGCAGAAGCACGGCGGCACTCGAAACGAACCGTATGCTTGACAAGATGCGGGTACGCATCAACAGGCATTATCAGGAAATCATGGAGCGTGACAACTTCGTCACGGCGGAGAAGGTGAAGAACGCCTTTCTCGGACTGGAACACCGCTACCACACGCTGATGCAGGTGTTCCGCCAGCACAACGAGGACTACGAGAAGCAGGTGGAGGCAGGCATGAAAGCCAAAGGCACGCTGCTGAAGTACCGCACCGTTTACAAGCACATGCAAGAGTTCCTCGACATCCGCTACCATGTGAAGGACATCGCCCTAAAAGAGCTTACCCCGGCTTTCATCTCCGACTTCGAGATGTTCCTGCGCACGGACAAGCACTGCTGCACCAATACCGTGTGGCTGTACGTCTGCCCGTTACGGACGATGGTATTCATCGCCATCAACAACGAGTGGCTGACGCGCGACCCGTTCCGCGAGTATGAAATCAAGAAGGAGGAAACAACACGCAGTTTCCTGACCAAAGATGAGATCCGCCTGCTGATGGAGGGGAAACTGAAAAACGCCAAACAGGAATTGTACCGCGACCTCTACCTGTTCTGCGCCTTCACGGGGCTGTCGTTCGCGGATATGCGCAACCTTACGGAAGAGAATATCCGCACCTACTTCGACGAACACGAGTGGATAAACATCAACCGCCAGAAAACGGGCGTGGTGTCCAACATCCGCCTGCTCGACATCGCCAACCGCATAATCGGCAAATACCGGGGACTGTGCGGGGACGGCAGGATATTTCCCGTTCCGCATTATAACACGTGCCTTGCCGGTATCCGTGCCGTCGCCAAGCGTTGCGGCATCACCAAGCATATCACGTGGCATCAGAGCCGCCACACGGCAGCCACGACGATATTCCTCTCCAACGGTGTTCCCATCGAAACGGTCAGCTCCATGCTCGGACACAAGAGCATAAAGACGACGCAGATTTACGCAAAGATAACCAAAGAGAAGCTCAATCAGGACATGGAGAACCTTGCCGCAAGATTGAACGGCGTCGAGGAATTTGCAGGTTGCACCATCTAAAAAGAAAAGCCATGAAACGTGACACAATCATCATCGAGGACAAGGCAGTCAGCGTAACCGGTAACGACGTGTGGATGACCGCCACCGAAATAGCCGGATTGTTCCATACGACCGTCCCGGCAGTGAACGCCGCCATCAGAGCCGTCCGCAAGTCGGACGTGCTGAACGACTACGAGGTGTGCCGCTACATGCAGCTTGAAAACGGGCTGCACGCGGACGTGTACGCCCTTGAAATCATCATCCCGGTCGCTTTCAGGGTGAATACCTACAACACCCACCTGTTCCGCACATGGCTGGTGGGAAAGGCACTCTCACAAGAGAAACGGCAGACATACGTGATGTTCATACAGAACGGAAAAGCCGGGTATTGCTGATTGCACATACCCCATAAGACAAGTAAACGGGTAGCACCACAAAAGGTGTCACCCGTTTACTTTTTCATGAAACCGCCTCACTCCAGCGGCTTGCGGTAGTTCGCTTCCAGTACCCCGCGCAGCCCCGTTTCCGGGTAAAGCACCTTCCCTCCCAAAAGTATGAAGGGCAACACGCGGTTGTTGCGGTATTCCTGCAAGGTGCGCCGGCTCACACGGAGCAGTTCCGACACCTCGCCGTCCGTCAGGTAACGTTCCCCGTCCAGCGGAGGACGGTAGCTTTCCAGAAATGCGGACAGCCATTTCGAGCCTTTGCGCATATCCTGCACCACAGAGGCTATCGGCTCGTCTTCCATCGTAAAAACATCGTTGTTCTCGTTCATCATAACTTCGGATTCAGTGGGTGAATAAATCAAATCATCTGCCGTGCGGATAGAGCGTGCCGACAAGCGGTATCAGCCGCTTCACCTCCTCTGGCTTGTAATAGAACCTGCGGTTTATCTGCGAGTAGCCGATAAGCCGCCTGTCACGCAGCGTCTGCAACGTGCGCGGGCTTATTCTCAACTGCCCGCAGACCTCCTCGCCCGTGAGCCATCTTTCCATGCGCCCCGTGTCGCTTTTGCGCCTCAGGGCGGCGACCTTCTCCGAGAGTGCGCCGAATGCCGCCACCATCATCTCGAAAGTCTTTTTCTCGATAGATACTATTTCCATATTCATGTCATTTAGAGTTTGCCGCAAAGGTAACGAAACGGCATACAAGACGTATCGTTTTCCGCTGAAAGGCTGCCTGTTGCGCCGTTTGACCGGGTTACGGAGCCATCTTCCGCAAAAATCTTACGTGAGTCACGTAGTGAGTTGTTAAAGCCCCTTTTGTTTATTGCCGAATTTTGTCGCAGAAACAAAAAGAAAGGACTGAACATGAAAGTGATAACAATGGAAAGTTCCGCCTACAAGGAGATGATGGCGCAGATTGCGAACATCGCAGGGTACATCCGCGAGGCAAGGGACGAGAAGAAACGGAAGCGGGAAACCGAAGACAAGCTGCTTGACACGGCACAGGCGGCGAAGATGCTCAACGTGAGCAAGCGCACCATGCAGCGTATGCGCACCGACCACCGTATCGAGTATGTGGTGGTACGCGGAAGCTGCCGCTACCGCCTTTCCGAGATACTGCGGCTATTGGAGGACAACACAGTAAGGAACGAGGAAGGGACAATAGACACCCTGTTCCACAACCACACGCTGCGCACGGGCGGCAAACCAAAAGGAAGGAGGACATAGGTCATGGAACTGCTCACACGAAACAACTTCGAGGGCTGGATGCAGAAGCTGATGGAACGGCTCGACCGTCAGGACGAACTGCTGCTGGCGATGAAGGCTGAGGGGAAACAGCCCACTATCACGGAAAGCATCCGCCTTTTCGACAATCAGGATTTGTGCATGTTGCTCCAGATAAGCAAACGCACCCTCCAACGCTACCGCAGCGTAGGCGCATTGCCCTACAAGACGCTGGGCAAGAAGACCTATTACAGCGAGGAGGACGTGCTGACATTCCTTTCCAACCATATCAAGGACTTCAAAAAGGAAGATATAGCCTTCTACAAGGCTCGTATCCATAATTTCTTTCATAAATAACCCATTAAAACATTTTTCAGATGGCAAAGAAAAAAGACGAAAAGGACGTGCTGGTAGTCCGTGACGAGAAGACAGGCGAGATCAGCGTGGTAGCCGGGCTGAACGCGGACGGCACACCCAAGCGCACCCCCGCAAAAGCGGAGAACGCGCAGAGTTTCCTGCAATTCGACCGACATGGCGACGTGCTGGACAACTTCTTCAAGAACTTCTTCCGGCAGTGCAAGGAACCCAGCCGCTTCGGTTTCTACCGCATTGCGGCAGACCAAGCTGAAAATCTCTTAGAGGTGATGAAGCAACTGCTGAAAGACCCCGAAGCGAACAAGGAGCTGCTCGCCCCTCACAAGGTGGACACCTCCGACTATGAGAAGAAGGTGCAGGAAGAGATGGCAGCACAACAGACAGAGAAACAAGAACCTCAAAAACAGGAGAACATGGAACAACGGAAAGAACAGCAACAGGACAAATCCGAACAGATGCAGGGCAAACGTGGCTACCAGCCCATCGACGAGAGTAAAATCAACTGGCAGGAGCTGGAGGACAGATGGGGCGTAAAGCGGGACAACCTTGAAAAGTCCGGCGACCTTACGAAGATGCTCAACTATGGCAAGTCCGACTTGGTAAAGGTCAAACCGACCTTCGGCGGCGAATCATTCGAGCTGGACGCCCGCCTCTCCTTCAAGAAGGACGGTGAGGGAAACATCAGCCTCGTGCCGCACTTCATCCGCAAGGAGCAGAAGCTGGATGAGTACAAGGAACACAAATTCTCCGACAATGACCGGAAGAACCTCCGCGAAACGGGCAATCTCGGTAGGGTCGTGGACATTGTGGACAGGGAAACGGGCGAGATCATCCCCTCCTACATCAGCATCGACCGCAAGACGAATGAAATCACGGACATTCCGGCAAGCAGGGTGCGCATCCCGGAGCGCATCGGCAAGACGGAAATCACCACGCAGGAGCGGGACATGCTCCGCGCCGGACTGCCCGTACGCGACAAGCTCATCGAGCGCAACGACGGCAGAAAGTTCGTCACCACCCTGCAAGTGAACGTGGAGCAGCGCGGCGTGGAGTTCGTGCCGGGAACCGGCAAGTCGCCCCGTACCGCACAGACACAGGAAACCAAAGGCGACACATCGAAAAGTCAGGCGCAGGGCGGGGAAAATGCCGCACAGACCAAGAAGGAGCAACGCCGCAACACGTGGACGAACGAGGACGGCAGCATCCGCCCCATCAGCAAATGGAGCGGCGTGAGCTTCACCGACCAGCAGAAAGCCGACTATGTGGCGGGTAAAGCCGTGAAGCTGGAGAACGTGACCGACAAGCAGGGCTTCCATGCCACGATGTATATCAAGTTCAACCCGGAGAAGGGACGCCCGTACCGCTACGACACGAACCCTGACAATGCACAGCAGGTTGCTCCGTCCAACGAGAGCCGCACGCAGGTGGCGGTGAACAACGATGGCAAGACCAACGAGGCTACAAAGAATCTGAGAGAGCCGTTGCAGAAAGGTCAGACCAACCCGAAGGACGCCCGCCAGCAACAGCAGCAGGAGAAGCCGCAGAAGAAAACGGGCAAGGGCATGAAAATGTAATCCCGTGTCCGCCACTGAATCCAAAATAAAATCCAAAGTATCAACAAAAAAGAAGAAGACATGAAGACAATCATTGCAGAAAAGCCCTCCGTGGCACGTGAAATCGCCCGCATCGTGGGCGCGACAAAGAGAGAGGAAGGATATTTCGAGGGAGGCGGTTATGCCGTGACATGGGCATTCGGACACCTCGTTCAGCTTGCCATGCCCGACGGCTACGGCGTGCGCGGATTTGTCCGTGACAACCTCCCGATTATTCCCGACACATTCACGCTCGTCCCCCGTCAGGTCAGGACGGAGAAAGGTTACAAGCCCGACAGCGGCGTGGTGTCGCAGATAAAAGTCATCAAAAGACTGTTCGACACAAGCGAACATATCATCGTGGCGACCGATGCCGGACGCGAGGGAGAGCTTATCTTCCGCTACCTCTACCACTATACGGGTTGCACCACTCCTTTCGTGCGCCTGTGGATCAGCTCTCTCACCGACAAAGCTATCCGCGAGGGACTGCGGAAACTCGAAGACGGCAGCAAATACGACAACCTCTACCTCGCCGCCAAAGCGCGGAGCGAATCCGACTGGCTCGTGGGCATCAACGGCACACAGGCGTTATCCATCGCCGCCGGACACGGCACGTATTCCGTGGGGCGGGTGCAGACACCAACGTTGGCTATGGTATGTGAACGCTACTGGGAGAACCGCCGCTTTACGTCCGAAGCATTCTGGCAGCTCCATATCGCAACGGACGGTTGCGACGGCGAAGTCGTGAAATTCTCATCCTCCGAGAAATGGAAAGAGAAAGAACCGGCGATGGAACTATATAATAAGGTAAAGGCGGCAGGTTGCGCCACTGTCACGAAAGCCGAGCGCAAGGAGAAGACGGAGGAAACTCCCTTGCTCTACGACCTGACCACGCTCCAGAAAGAAGCCAACGCCAAGCACGGCTTCACGGCGGAACAGACGCTTGAAATCGCGCAGAAACTCTACGAAAAGAAGTTGATAACCTATCCGAGAACGGGAAGCCGCTACATCCCCGAAGACGTGTTTGCCGAAATTCCCAAACTGCTCGCTTTCATCGGCACACAGCCCGAATGGAAAGACAAGGTGCGGGCAAAAGCCGCCCCGACACGCCGCAGCGTGGACGACGGCAAGGTGACAGACCACCATGCCCTGCTCGTCACGGGTGAGAAACCGCTCTTCCTCTCCAAAGAGGACAATACCATCTATCAGATGATTGCCGGGCGCATGGTCGAGGCATTCTCTGAGAAATGCGTCAAGGATGTGACCACTGTCACGGCGGAATGTGCCGGAGTGGAGTTTACCGTAAAAGGCAGCGTCGTGAAGCAAACCGGATGGCGTGCCGTCTATGGCGAGGAAAAAGAGGAAATTACCATCCCCGGCTGGCAGGAAGGCGACACGCTGACACCGAAAGGCTCGTCCATTACCGAAGGAAAGACCAAACCCAAGCCGCTGCATACCGAAGCCACCCTGCTCTCGGCAATGGAAACGGCGGGCAAGGAAATTGAGGACGACGCACTGCGGCAGGCGATGAAGGACTGTGGCATCGGTACTCCCGCCACACGCGCCTCCATCATCGAAACGCTTTTCAAGCGCGGTTACATGGAACGCTGCAAGAAGTCGCTTGTTCCCACCGAAAAAGGACTTGCCCTCAATTCCGTCGTCAAGACGATGCGCATCGCCGATGTTGCCATGACGGGCGAATGGGAAAAGGAGCTGGCGCGTATCGAGCGCGGGGAACTGTCCGACGACACCTTCCGCAAGGAGATAGAGGCGTACACACGTGAGATAACCTCCGAACTGATCTCGTGCGACAAGCTCTTCGGCAGCCGTGACTCCGGCTGCGCGTGTCCCAAGTGTGGCACGGGCAGGATGCGGTTCTACGGCAAGGTGGTACGCTGCGACAACACGGAGTGCGGACTGCCCGTGTTCCGGCTGAAAGCGGGACGCACCCTGTCCGACGATGAAATCAAAGACCTGCTCACCGAAGGGCATACCAAGCTGCTCAAAGGGTTCAAGAGCAAACAGGGCAAGAGTTTCGATGCTGTTGTCGCCTTTGACGGGGAATATAACACGACTTTTGTGTTCCCGGAGGCTAAAAAGGACAAGAAATTTTCAGGACGGAAGAAATAGTATTAACTTTGCCACTTGTTCAGAGTAATGAATTGTTCTTCGATACCGGATTACACTCATACTTTGGATTTAGTGGTGGCACTCGGAGGGATACCGAGTGCCTTTTTCTTCCTTTTTCCAACCGATTATCCCGTTAATTATCAATCCGCTAAATCCAAAGTAATGAACAACAAGAAGAAAAACGAGGGTCAGACCGACTTTTCCTATTACGGTCTGTACCTGCTGGACTATCTCCGCACGAACAAGTTTGAACAGGCTGACGACACCGCTTTCATACGGGAACGGGCCGACCGTGCCGCCGAAACGTATGAGAGGGCACGGCTTGAAGGCTATCCCGCCGATGGTGCGCAGGAACTGGCGATGGACACGCTGCTGCGCGGGCTGCATTATTCCCGTTACGCCATCCTCCGCGAAGTCGTGGAAAACGAGTTTGCCGATGAAGTGCCGGAAGAGAAGCGTGAAGCCTTTGTCCTGAAACTGCTGCCGCTTGTCGGCAACGTGTTCTCCGTCTATGACCTCTCGGATGACAATTTCGCCCTGTCTTCCGATTACGACCTGCTCTACACGGAGCTGACGGGAGCAACCGTCCTTTACTTAGACGAATATGGCGTTTAACCGCAAACAGAAACTGCGGGACAACATCGAGGCGATACGGACGGCATTCATCCTTGACAGGGAAAATAGGACAGCGACAACCGAAGAGCGTGCCATACTTCAAAGGTACTGCGGTTTCGGCGGTCTGAAATGTATCCTCAACCCTGCAAAGGAACTGACGGATGCCGTCCGGTGGGCGAAATCCGACCTCGAACTGTTCGCCCCGACGGTGGAGCTGCACAGGCTTATCCGTGAGAACAGCAAGGACGAAACAGAGTACAAGCGGTTTGTGGATTCGCTGAAAGCGTCCGTGCTGACCGCTTTCTACACCCCCAAAGAGATAACCGACACCATCGCGGACGTGCTGGCAGATTACAGCGTCCGCCCCGCCCGTATGCTCGAACCGTCGGCAGGTGTCGGCGTGTTCGTGGATTCCATGCTGCGGCACAGCCCCAATGCGGATGTGATGGCTTTCGAGAAGGATCTGCTCACGGGTACAATCTTGAGGCATCTCTATCCCGACCAGAAAATGCGCACCTGCGGTTTTGAGAAAATCGAAAGACCGTTCAACAATTATTTCGACTTGGCGGTGTCCAACATTCCGTTCGGTGACATTGCCGTGTTCGACGCGGAGTTTCAGCGGAGCGACTCTTTCGGCAGACGCTCCGCCCAGAAAACCATCCACAACTATTTCTTTCTCAAAGGACTGGATGCCGTGCGTGACGGCGGTATCGTGGCGTTCATCACCTCGCAAGGGGTATTGAATAGCACCAAGACCTCCGTGCGTAACGAGCTGTTCAGTCAGGCCAATCTGGTATCCGCGATACGCCTGCCCAACAACCTGTTCACGGACAACGCGGGCACGGAGGTGGGCAGTGACCTGATTGTCCTGCAAAAGAACCTCAGCAAGAAGGAAATGTCGCAGGACGAGCGGCTGATGACCGTGATACAGACGGACACGAAAACCGCCCTGACCGACAACGCCTATTTCATCCACCACCCGGAACGCATCGTGCATACGATGGCGAAACTTGACACAGACCCCTACGGGAAGCCCGCTATGGTTTATCTGCACGAGGGCAAGGCAGCAGGCATCGCCGGGGATTTGCGCCGTATGCTCGACGAGGATTTCCATTACAGGCTTGCCATGCGCTTGTATTCGGGTTCAATCCGGCAGGCAGGAACGGAAGAAAAAGTTGCCGTTCAAAATAAAGTAGAGCGTCCTGCCATAAAATTGGAAACAGTATCCTCGGCGCAGACGGTGGAAACTCCGACAGAAAAGCCGCAACCCGCAGATGAAAAGCCGGAGATAGAACCGCGCCCGCAATATTCCGCAGGCGTGCAGCTCACCCTGCTTGACCTCTGGGGGATGACGGAAGAGGTCAGCCAACCGAAAACCTCCAAAAAGAAAAAGACGGTGAAAAAGGCAGTTACGGCAAAGTCCACTCCGCCCAAACCGAAAGTCACGGTTACACCGACAGCTCCAACTGCAAAACCCGCAATGGAGAATAAGGAGGTGAAAGCGGAGAACACCGCCAAGCCTGCCGACCCGGACGACATCTATGCCACACTGGACTGGGATACCAATCCTCCCATCAACGGTTTCTATGAAATGATGATGGGTTTGACGCCGGAGCGTAGGAAAGAACTTCGGGAACTGGCAAGGCAGCATAACGAGAAACAAGTGGCGGAAAAGACGGAAGTGAAAGCCGTGCCGGAAACTTCCCGTGAGCAGCCACGACAGGAGGAAACACAGCCGGAGGCAGTCGCCGCACCTGCCGTTACAGATACCCCATCGGAAGCGGTGGGGACTTTCCTTTTCCCCGACATCGAAGCGGAAAAGCCGAAGGAGGAAGTCGTGGACCTTTCTCCGCGTGCCTACCACCGCACGCCGGAGATGCACCTGCGCGAAGGGTCGCTGGTGGCTGACCGGGGGCGTCATAACATCGGCTACCTGAAAGACATCACGCCATACGGGGCGACATTCCAGCCGCTCGACCTGAAAGGATACCAGAAGGAAAAGGCGTTGTTGTATGTGTCGCTGCGTGACGCCTACGAGCGTCTGTACCGTTATGAATCGCTCCGGCGCGAGGCAAATGTTCCGTGGCGAGAGCATCTGAATACCTGTTACGATGAGTTTGTCATGCGCTACGGCAACCTCAACGCCAAGCAGAACGTGAAGTTAGTGATGATGGATGCGGGCGGGCGCGACATCCTTTCGCTGGAACGGATGGAAAACGGAAAGTTCGTCAAGGCGGACATCTTCGAGCATCCTGTTTCCTTCGCGGTGGAGAGCCATGCCAACGTAGGCTCTCCCGAAGAAGCCCTGTCTGCGTCGCTCAACAAATATGGTACGGTCAATCTCGACTATATGCGGGAGATAACCGACAGCACGGCGGAGGATTTGCTCACTGCCCTGCAAGGGCGCATCTACTACAATCCGCTCGTGACCGGTTACGAAATCAAAGACCGTTTCATCGCCGGAAATGTCATAGAGAAAGCGGAACGCATAGAGGCATGGATGGGTGACAATCCCGAAAATGAGCGTATGCCGGAGGTGAAGCAGGCGTTGGAGGCTCTGAAAGATGCCGAGCCGCAGCGCATCGCCTTCGAGGATCTGGACTTCAATTTCGGGGAACGCTGGATTCCGACGGGTGTCTATGCCGCCTACATGAGCCGGCTGTTCGACACGGAGGTGAAAATCGCCTATTCCGCAAGCATGGACGAGTTTTCGGTGGTGTGCGGCTACCGCACCATGAAAATCACGGACGAGTTTCTGGTGAAGGGGTATTACCGGAACTATGACGGTATGCACCTCCTAAAACACGCCCTGCACAACACCTGCCCTGACATGATGAAGTCCATCGGCAAGGACGAGCATGGCAACGACATCAAGATGCGCGACAGCGAGGGAATACAACTCGCCAACGCCAAGATTGACGAGATACGAAACGGCTTCTCCGAATGGCTCGAAGAGCAGTCGCCGCAGTTCAAGGAGCGGCTTGTGACGATGTATAACCGCAAGTTCAACTGTTTCGTGCGCCCGCGCTACGACGGCTCCCATCAGACCTTTCCCGACCTCAACCTGAAAGGGCTGGCAAGCCGGGGTATCAAGAGCGTCTATCCCTCACAGATGGATTGCGTCTGGATGTTGAAACAGAACGGCGGCGGAATTTGCGACCACGAGGTGGGAACCGGTAAGACGCTGATAATGTGCATCGCCGCGCATGAGATGAAGCGTCTGAATTTGGCACACAAGCCGATGATTATCGGGCTGAAAGCCAACGTTGCGGAGATTGCAGCCACCTATCAGGCGGCATATCCCAACGCACGTATTCTGTACGCTTCGGAGAAGGACTTTTCGACCGCCAACCGTGTGCGCTTCTTCAATAATATAAAGAACAACGACTACGATTGCGTCATCATGTCGCACGACCAGTTCGGCAAGATACCGCAGTCGCCGGAATTGCAGCAGCGCATCCTGCAAGCAGAGCTTGACACGGTGGAGGAAAACCTCGAAGTGCTACGGCAGCAGGGAAAGAACGTGTCGCGGGCGATGCTGAAAGGATTGGAGAAGCGCAAGCACAACCTTGAAGCGAAGCTGGAGAAGGTGGAACACGCCATAAAGTCACGCACGGACGACGTGGTGGATTTCAAGCAGATGGGCATCGACCACATCTTCATAGATGAGAGCCACCAGTTCAAGAATCTGACTTTCAACACGCGCCACGACCGTGTGGCGGGATTGGGAAACAGCGAGGGAAGCCAGAAGGCACTTAACATGCTCTTTGCCATACGCACCATACAGGAGCGCACAGGAAAAGACTTGGGTGCGACCTTCCTCTCCGGCACGACTATCAGCAACTCACTGACTGAATTGTACCTGCTGTTCAAGTACCTGCGCCCGAAGGAGCTGGAACGGCAGGACATAAGGTGTTTCGACGCTTGGGCGGCGATATTTGCCAAGAAGACGACGGATTTTGAATTTAACGTGACGAACAATGTGGTCCAGAAGGAGCGTTTCCGCTACTTCATCAAAGTGCCGGAGCTTGCCGCCTTCTATAATGAAATCACGGACTACCGCACGGCGGAGGATGTGGGCGTTGACCGTCCTGCCAAGAACGAGATACTGCACCATATACCGCCCACGCCGGAACAGGAGGACTTCATACAGAAACTGATGCAGTTCGCCAAGACGGGCGATGCCACCTTGTTGGGCAGGCTGCCGCTTTCGGAAACGGAAGAAAAGGCGAAGATGCTCATCGCCACGGACTATGCCCGGAAAATGGCACTCGACATGCGCATGATAGACCCGAATTACGAAGATCATCCCGACAACAAAGCGAGTCACTGTGCCAAGATGATCGCGGAGTATTATCAAAAATACGACGCCCAGAAAGGCACGCAGTTCGTTTTCTCTGATTTGGGGACATACCAGCCGGGCGACGGGTGGAACGTCTATTCGGAAATCAAGCGCAAACTGACGGAGGACTACGGTATACCGCCAAGCGAGGTGCGCTTCATTCAGGAGTGCAAGACCGACAAGGCGCGGAAGGCGGTGATAGACGCCATGAACGCCGGGACGGTGCGTGTGCTGTTCGGCTCTACCTCTATGCTCGGAACGGGTGTGAACGCCCAGAAACGGTGTGTGGCTATCCATCATCTCGATACGCCGTGGCGACCGTCCGACTTGCAACAGCGTGACGGACGCGGAGTTAGGGCAGGTAATGAGATTGCCAAACATTTCGCCGGGAACAACGTGGATGTAATCATCTACGCGGTGGAGAAGTCACTGGACAGCTACAAGTTCAACCTCCTGCACTGCAAGCAGACTTTCATAAGCCAGCTCAAAAGCGGTGCGATGGGTGCGCGTACCATCGACGAGGGGGCAATGGACGAAAAATCGGGCATGAATTTCTCGGAATACATGGCGTTGCTCTCCGGCAATACCGACCTGTTGGACAAGGCGAAACTGGAAAAGCGGATCGCATCGCTCGAAGGGGAACGCAAGTCGTTCAACAAGGGCAAGCGTGATTCGGAGTTCAAGCTGGAGTCAAAGACCGGCGAGTTGCGCAACAACACGGCTTTCATAGATGCCATGACGGAGGACTGGAACCGCTTCCTGTCGGTGGTGCAGACCGACAAGGAGGGCAACCGCCTTAATATAATAAAGGTGGACGGAGTGGATTCCGCCGATGAGAAGGTCATCGGAAAGCGTTTGCAGGAGATAGCCAAGAATGCCACGACCGGAGGGTTGTACACGCAGGTCGGTGAACTTTACGGTTTTCCGATAAAGGTGGTGAGCGAAAGGATACTCAAAGAGGGATTGGAGTTCACCGACAACCGCTTCGTGGTCGAGGGGAACTACAAGTACACCTACAACAACGGGCATCTGGCGATGGCTGACCCGTTGGCCGCCGCCCGCAACTTCCTCAACGCGATGGAGAGGATACCCTCCATCATCGACCAGTACAAGGCGAAGAACGAGGTGCTGGAGATGGAGATACCGCAGTTACAGGAGATAGCGGGTAAGGTGTGGAAGAAGGAGGACGAGCTGAAGCAGTTGAAGTCCGAACTTGCCGCCCTTGACCGAAAAATTCAGCTGGAGCTTGCGCCACCCACGCCCGAAGTCGCAGAAAAGGAGAATGAAGGGCAACAGCTCAAGCCGGAAGCGGAAGATGTGAGGAACAGGCAGGCGCAATATCCCGAAAATGCACCGCCGCAGATACGCAGTCCGGCGGATAGTATCGTTGCCAACCATGTCATAATCGGGCGTCCGGGACTGTATGCCAAGGAGGAAACCCGGTCCAAAGGATTGAAAATATAACCTAAGGAATTTTATCTGAAGTATTAATAAGGGCTATCCCAAAAGGTCTAAAAGTAAATTTTATCCTTTCTGCAAGTATCTATAGGATGGCAACTGCATTTTTTTCTTTTTGGGCAGCCCTTATTAAAATTTATTCTTATTTTAGGTTATATACATTCATGTCCATTTATGTAAAAAATTCCTGCTGACCTTGTTTATGTCTTGTCAGTCACCATTTGCAAAACCATATTTGACCCTCAAAGAGGCTGAATTTGATAAGTAACTTGCTACATACTCATAATAAGGAGCTAAATAGAACACGAATGGGAAATACACAAATGCTAAACTAAAGAAGATATTGGCCAAAATAAACGCTATACCGAGAGAGAAACTTGATTTTTCAACTTCCTAAAACGGTGTTGTTCAAACATTTCTACTTATTTGTACTTGCCAGTTGAACCTACGCTTCCCTAATAAAATGTCTATGGTAAAAAGTTAAAAAATCCTCCCACTTTTGTTAGATATATTTTTTTTGTGTAATTTTGTAATCGTTATGCGGCAGTAATAATATACATATTAATACGAGTTAGTAATCCTGTAGTTCTCATATGCTACGAGGAGGTATTAAAAGGTGCGTTTCGACAATGCATCTACTGTAGTATATTATTGCTTAATCCAAATGAATATTATAAATTTAGGAATTCTTGCTCACATTGATGCAGGAAAAACTTCCGTAACCGAGAATCTGCTGTTTGCCAGTGGAGCAACGGAAAAGTGCGGCCGTGTGGATAATGGTGACACCATAACGGACTCTATGGATATAGAGAAACGTAGAGGAATTACTGTCCGGGCTTCTACGACATCTATTATCTGGAATGGAGTGAAATGCAATATCATTGACACTCCGGGACACATGGATTTTATTGCGGAAGTGGAGCGGACATTCAAAATGCTTGATGGAGCAGTCCTCATCTTATCCGCAAAGGAAGGCATACAAGCGCAGACAAAGTTGCTGTTCAGTACTTTACAAAAGCTGCAAATCCCGACAATTATATTTATCAATAAGATTGACCGTGCCGGTGTGAATTTGGAGCGTTTGTATATGGATATAAAAACAAATCTGTCGCAAGATGTCCTGTTTATGCAAACTGTTGTCGATGGATCGGTTTATCCGGTTTGCTCCCAAACATATATAAAGGAAGAATACAAAGAATTTGTATGCAACCATGACGACGATATATTAGAACGATATTTGGCGGATAGCGAAATTTCACCGGCTGATTATTGGAATACGATAATCGCTCTTGTGGCAAAAGCCAAAGTCTATCCGGTGCTACATGGATCAGCAATGTTCAATATCGGTATCAATGAGTTGTTGGACGCCATTTCTTCTTTTATACTTCCTCCGGCATCAGTCTCAAACAGACTTTCAGCTTATCTCTATAAGATAGAGCATGACCCCAAAGGGCATAAAAGAAGTTTTCTTAAAATAATTGACGGAAGTCTGAGACTTCGAGACGTTGTAAGAATCAACGATTCGGAAAAATTCATCAAGATTAAAAATCTAAAGACTATTTATCAGGGCAGAGAGATAAATGTTGATGAAGTGGGTGCCAATGATATCGCGATTGTAGAAGATATAGAAGATTTTCGAATCGGAGATTATTTAGGTGCTAAACCTTGTTTGATTCAAGGATTATCTCATCAGCATCCCGCTCTCAAATCCTCCGTCCGGCCAAATAAGCCCGAAGAGAGAAGCAAGGTGATATCCGCTCTGAATACATTGTGGATTGAAGACCCGTCTTTGTCCTTTTCCATAAACTCATATAGTGATGAATTGGAAATCTCGTTATATGGTTTGACCCAAAAGGAAATCATACAGACATTGCTGGAAGAACGATTTTCCGTAAAGGTCCATTTTGATGAGATCAAGACTATCTACAAAGAACGACCTATAAAAAAGGTCAATAAGATTATTCAGATCGAAGTACCACCCAACCCTTACTGGGCCACAATAGGGCTGACTCTTGAACCCTTACCGTTAGGGGCAGGGTTGCAAATCGAAAGTGACATCTCCTATGGTTATCTGAACCATTCTTTTCAAAATGCCGTTTTTGAAGGGATTCGTATGTCTTGCCAATCTGGTTTACATGGATGGGAAGTGACAGATCTGAAAGTAACTTTTACTCAAGCCGAGTATTATAGCCCGGTAAGTACACCTGCTGATTTCAGACAGCTGACCCCTTATGTCTTCAGGCTGGCTTTGCAACAGTCAGGTGTGGACATTCTCGAACCGATGCTCTGTTTTGAGTTGCAGATACCCCAAGTAGCGAGTTCCAAAGCTATTACAGATTTGCAAAAACTGATGTCTGAGATTGAAGACATCAGTTGTAATAATGAGTGGTGTCATATTAAAGGGAAAGTTCCATTAAATACAAGTAAAGACTATGCCTCAGAAGTAAGTTCGTACACTAAGGGCTTAGGCATTTTTATGGTTAAGCCATGTGGGTATCAAATAACAAAAGACGGTTATTCTGATAATATCCGCATGAACGAAAAAGATAAACTTTTATTCATGTTCCAAAAATCAATGTCATTAAAATAATGGAGCGGTCAGGAAATTTCTATAAGGCAATACGGTTGGGATATATACTTATCTCCATTCTTATCGGATGTATGGCATATAATAGCCTCTATGAATGGCAGGAGATAGAAGCATTAGAACTTGGCAATAAAAAAATAGACGAGCTCCGAAAAGAAATAAACAATATCAATATTCAAATGATAAAATTTTCTCTATTGGGTGAAACAATACTGGAATGGAACGATAAAGATATCGAGCATTACCATGCACGGCGTATGGCAATGGACAGTATGCTCTGCCGTTTCAAGGCCACCTATCCAGCAGAGCGCATCGATAGTGTGCGCAGTCTTTTAGAGGATAAGGAACGACAGATGTTCCAGATAGTCCGGTTAATGGATGAACAACAATCTATTAACAAGAAGATAGCAATCAAATTCCGGTTATTGTACAGAAAAGTGTGCAGGAACAGTCCAAAAAGCCAAAACGAAAAGGTTTCTTAGGCATATTCGGCAAAAAAAAGGAAGTAACTCCAGCAGTATCAACCACTATCCTTCATTCGGTCAATAGAAACGTAATCAGCGAACAGAAAGTGCAGGATCGCCAATTGTCGGAACAAGCCGACAGCCTTGCAGCTCGTAATGCAGAACTTAACAGACAACTGCAAGAATTGATTTGCCAAATAGAAGAAAAGGTACAAACCGAACTGCAAAGCCGGGAAAACGAAATAGTTGCCATGCGTGAAAAGTCATTTATGCAAGTAGGCGGTTTAATGGGATTCGTTCTTCTATTGTTGTTAATTTCCTACATCATCATACATCGTGATGCAAAAAGCATTAAACAATACAAGCACAAGACAACTGATTTGATAAGGCAACTGGAACAATCCGTACAACGGAACGAGGCACTGATAACGTCAAGGAAGAAGGCGGTACATACTATCACCCATGAACTGCGCACACCGCTGACAGCAATAACAGGCTATGCCGGACTGATACGGAAAGAACAGTGTGAGGATAAGTCCGGGCAGTATATCCAAAACATACTGCAATCCTCCGACCGTATGCGGGATATGCTTAACACTTTGCTTGACTTCTTCCGCCTGGACAACGGCAAGGAACAGCCCCGTCTGTCACCCTGCCGGATTTCAGCAATCACGCACACACTTGAAACGGAGTTCATGCCTGTTGCCGTGAACAAAGGGCTGTCCTTGTCCGTGAAGACTGGACACGATGCCATTGTATTGACCGACAAAGAGCGAATAATACAAATCGGGAATAACCTGCTGTCAAACGCTGTCAAGTTCACAGAAGAAGGCGGTGTTTCTTTGATTACTGAATATGATAATGGAGTTCTGACACTGGTCGTTGAAGATACAGGTACAGGCATGACAGAAGAGGAACAGAAACAAGCGTTCGGTGCGTTTGAACGTCTATCAAATGCCGCCGCAAAGGAGGGTTTCGGGCTTGGGCTTGCCATAATGCGTAATATTGTGTCGATGCTTGGCGGAACAATCCGTTTAGACAGCAAGAAAGGGAAAGGCAGTCGTTTCACAGTTGAAATTTCTATGCAGGAAGCTGAAGAACAGCTTGGATATACAAGCAATACACCTGTTTATCATAACAATAAATTCCATGATGTTGTCGCCATTGACAATGATGAGGTATTACTTCTGATGCTGAAAGAGATGTATTCCCAAGAAGGAATACACTGCGACACTTGCACCGATGCTGCGGCACTGATGGAAATGATACGCCAGAAAGAATACAGCCTGTTGCTGACAGACTTGAATATGCCCGATATAAACGGTTTCGAATTGCTGGAACTGTTGCGTTCGTCCAACGTGGGCAATTCACCAACAATCCCGGTGGTTGTGGCAACCGCTTCGGGCAGTTGTAACAAAGGGGAACTATTGGCAAAAGGCTTTGCCGGATGCCTGTTCAAACCGTTCTCCATATCGGAACTGATGGAGGTTTCCGACAGGTGTGCCATAAAAGCGACACCGGACGGGAAACCGGACTTTTCCGCCTTATTGTCCTATGGCAATGAAGCCGTCATGCTGGAAAAGTTGATAACTGAAACAGAAAAGGAAATGCAGGCGGTACGGGATGCAGCAAAAGAAAAAGACCTGCAAAAGCTGGATTCCCTGATCCACCACCTGCGCAGTTCGTGGGAGGTGCTCCGTGCCGACCAACCGCTGAATGTACTTTACGGATTGCTTCGTGGCGATGCTCTCCCGGATGGTGAAGCGTTAAGCCATGCCGTGACTGCCGTGCTGGATAAGGGAGTGGAAATAATACGGTTGGCAGAAGAGGAAAGGAGAAAATACGAAGATGAATAAGACAAAAATAATTGTGGTGGAAGACAACATCGTGTATTGCGAATATGTCTGCAATATGCTGTCACGGGAGGGCTACCGCAATATGAAGGCTTACCACCTCTCAACCGCGAAGAAACATCTGCAACAGGCAACAGATAATGATATCGTGGTTGCCGACCTGCGTCTGCCTGACGGCAGTGGCATAGACCTTTTGTGCTGGATGCGAAAGGAGGGAAAGATGCAGCCCTTCATCATTATGACCGACTACGCCGAAGTTAATACCGCCGTGGAAAGCATGAAACTCGGCTCGATAGACTATATTCCCAAACAGCTTGTGGAGGATAAACTTGTCCCCCTGATCCGTTCCATACTGAAAGAACGTCAGGCAGGACAACGCCGTATGCCTATATTCGCCCGTGAAGGTTCCGCCTTTCAGAAAATCATGCACCGCATAAGGCTGGTAGCCGCCACCGATATGAGCGTGATGATATTTGGTGAGAACGGCACGGGCAAGGAGCATATTGCCCACCTGTTGCATGACAAGAGCAAACGTGCAGGCAAGCCATTTGTGGCGGTGGACTGCGGTTCACTCTCCAAAGAGCTTGCACCGTCGGCTTTCTTCGGACACGTCAAAGGTGCATTTACAGGTGCGGACAATGCCAAGAAAGGATATTTCCATGAGGCGGAAGGCGGCACGTTGTTTCTGGACGAGGTAGGAAACCTCGCGTTGGAAACCCAACAGATGTTGCTCCGTGCCATACAGGAGAGGCGGTATCGCCCGGTCGGAGACAAGGCAGACCGGAATTTCAATGTCCGCATCATCGCTGCTACCAATGAAGATTTGGAGGTATCGGTGAATGAAAAGCGTTTTCGGCAGGATCTTCTGTACCGCCTGCACGACTTCGGGATAACCGTTCCTCCGTTGCGTGACTGTCAAGAAGACATTATGCCGCTGGCAGAGTTCTTCCGTGATATGGCAAACAGAGAGCTGGAGTGTAGCGTGAGCGGGTTCAGTTCCGAAGCACGTAAAGCGTTGCTGACACACGCATGGCCGGGCAACGTGCGGGAACTTCGGCAGAAAGTTATGGGTGCTGTATTGCAGGCGCAGGAAGGTGTTGTCATGAAAGAGCATCTGGAACTTGCCGTGACGAAACCGACCTCTACTGTCAGCTTCGCCTTGCGCAATGACGCGGAGGATAAGGAGCGGATATTGCGTGCGTTGAAACAGGCAAACGGCAACCGGAGTGTCGCCGCAGAACTGCTCGGCATAGGCAGGACAACACTATACAGCAAACTTGAAGAGTATGGACTTAAATATAAATTCAAGCAATCATAGCCCGTAATTCACTGAATTTGGCTATCTTTGCATAACATTTGAGAAAAACGGCGATTGGCAGGAGCTTTTCGCCGCCAACATATAGGATAAGACCGCAAGGCGTTTCAAGCGAAAATCTGGTAAATTGGAACTACGGAGACGATTGCGTGATGCTTATGCTATGCTTACGCATAGCGTGCATTCACGTACTCTCCGTAAAGGCTTTACCAGAGCCATCGCTTGAAGGTAGTGTGAATTGCACGCTACTTTTTTACCCTTGCCTAACGAAAGGAAACGATTATGGGTAAAGTTCAGATTCTCGCCGTACTGACGATGGACGGATGTCTTTCTTCAGAGTTATATGATAAAGCACATCAGGATTTGTGCCTTGACCGTTGCGGTCTTGATGAAATCAGGAAGAAAGCCTTTTACCGTGTGACACCGGACTATTCCATTTCAATGCTGCACGAATGGAGAAAAGACTGCACAAACATCCGTTACCTCGCGGAAGCCACACCGGACACGGCAGACTATATAAACGGACTGCTGCGGATGCACGCTGTGGATGAAATCATACTATACACCGTTCCTTTCATATCCGGAAGCGGACGACATTTTTTTAAGTCGGCTCTGCCAGAGCAACACTGGACGCTTTCCTCTTTGAAAAGCTATCCCAACGGTGTATGTCGCATTATCTATATCCTTGATAAAAAAGCAAGATAGCCAAAATGTGCGGCAAGCATACATTTCTATTTTCAGGAATAGAATAAATGTTCCGATTACAAACAATTTAAGTCGGAGATAATTTGTCCTTGTGAAAAAATACTGAATTTTATACCTCTGAAATCCAGCACTTTGTAAAATTGAGTGTTGGATTTTTTATTTTCTGCCGCGTTTTTTGCCAATTATATTCATGTGCGCACGCAGAAAACAAAGTGTAATTTTCAAAATTGACAGAACCATGAATTATTTCTTGCTGGCGGAAACCGACTTTTTCCGCCTGATAAACGAAGCCGGCGACTGCAATATGGAAACGGCATACACGGCTTTCGCCACCCAAGTGATCGAACTGTGCAACGGCGGCATGGACATGAACCTTACCGTCATCGCGCTTGCCTACATCGAAATCGAGTTGCAGCACCATCCCGTACGTAATCTGTCAGAAGAAAAAAGAGAGATTGCCGCCTACGTCAGCAAGGCTCTGTCTTTCGTAAGAAAGATGCAGAAATTCCTTGCCACGCCCCAAGTGCCACCACTAATATCCGCCAACAACGCAACAGAAACCACCGCCAGCCTTCTTCAATGGACGGGCAATGCCATCGACCTCGTGGAACTTATCTACGGCATAGACGTGATGGGCTGCATCAACAACGGCAATATGCCGCTCAAACAGCTCGCCCCACTTCTCTATAAGATATTCGGGGTTGATTCTAAAGACTGCTACCGCTTCTACACTGATATCAAACGCCGGAAGAACGAAAGCCGCACCTATTTCATTGACAGGATGCAGGAAAAACTGAACGAGAGAATGTTGCGTGATGAGGAGTTGGAGCGGATGAGAAAATAAAAAAATATCCATTACATATGAGAAGACAGGAATACTCGTATCCTGTCTTTTTATTTTCATTTAATTATATATTAATTAGCACAATATATGTGAGTTTTTCATTCCTATAAGGACAAATTTCAGAAACGTATGTCTGGTAAATTATTGAGTCATCATAGTATGAACATATATCATTACTAAAAACAATGAAACAACTTCCATAAGATTGTGGTTGTAAAAATCGCCATTTAATAGCCCGTTTTTTTTGTAAAATTCGCCAATTAAAAAAATATGATTATCTTTGCATTATATTTTATAAGGTATGGAAACAGTAAATAGAATACTTCAAGAGAAGATTACAGCACGAATCGCGCCCAATAAAGCAGTACTGATTTTTGGTGCTCGCCGTGTTGGTAAAACGGTAATGATGCGTAAAATTGTGGACAACTATTCAGGTAGGACGATGATGCTCAACGGCGAAGACTACGACACATTAGCACTATTGGAGAATCGCTCAATAGCCAATTATCGGCATTTATTGGATGGTATTGATTTGCTGGCTATTGATGAGGCACAGAACATACCACAAATCGGTAGTATTCTGAAGTTGATAGTTGATGAAATACCGGGAATAAGTGTCTTGGCAAGTGGTTCTTCGTCATTCGATTTGCTGAATAAGACTGGTGAACCGTTGGTCGGCCGCAGTACGCAATTTCTCCTTACACCATTCTCGCAACGGGAAATCGCACAGACGGAAACGGCACTTGAAACCCGCCAGAACCTCGAAGCGCGCTTGATTTACGGTTCCTATCCCGAAGTAGTAATGATGGAGAACTATGAACGTAAAACAGACTACCTACGTGATATTGTCGGTGCATACCTGCTTAAAGATATCTTAGCAATTGACGGCTTAAAAAATTCGAGCAAGATGCGCGATCTACTGCGATTGATAGCTTTTCAGTTGGGCAGCGAAGTTTCTTACGAAGAGTTAGGTAAACAACTCGGCATGAGCAAGACGACCGTTGAAAAATACCTCGACCTATTGGAAAAGGTCTTCGTTATCTATCGTCTGGGGGCTTATTCGCGTAACCTACGCAAGGAGGTTACAAAAGCTGGCAAGTGGTACTTCTACGACAACGGCATTCGCAATGCCATTATCGGGGCTTTCTCACCGCTGGCCATTCGGCAGGATGTCGGTGCGCTGTGGGAGAACTACATCATCGGAGAGCGGCGCAAAGCGAACTTCAATGAGGGACTGCACAGGGAGTTCTATTTCTGGCGCACCTACGACAAACAGGAAATCGACCTGATTGAGGAGAGTGCCGACAGTCTTACCGCCTTGGAGTTCAAGTGGGGAAATAAAATGCCGGCCGCACCGAAAGCCTTCCAAGAAGCCTATCCCTATGCCGAGTTTCATGTGGTAAATCGGGAGAATTATTTGGAGTTCGTATAATCAATAAATTACGTATATGGAAACAAAACTACAATCCAAACAGCAATATCCGCGGTTTATCCAAAATAAACCGTGTGGTATTGACAAATTCGATGGAGGTTCGCAAGAAAGGTTGGCAAAAACTATTGCTCGCCATTTTTGTCAGAATGATTCATTGGATGAGGAATGTACTTTACCTCGAATTATCGGCATCGAAGGTATTTGGGGATCTGGAAAATCCAACGTGGTTAAAATGTTGGAACGTGAATTATCAGACGACTATTACTTTTTTGAGTATGACGCATGGGGACATCAAGAGGACTTGCAACGCCGCTCTATATTGGAATTGCTTACAAGCAAACTTATTGATGATGGTATCCTATCTGGAAATGCAACAATAAAAGTCAAAGGTGGAGGTACGAAAACCGTATCATGGTCTGAAAAGCTGAAATATTTATTAGCCCGTAAAACGGAGACCGTAACCGAAAAATATCCCCTTATCAGTAATGGTATGGTTGCGGCATTTTTGGTTGCAGTTTTAACTCCGATATTTACATTTATTGCGTATGCAGTAAAACCTACACCCACAACATGGTGGTTTTCTTTATTGTCTATTATCATAGCTGCACTGCCAGTTCTTATTGCATTGTGCGTTTGGAAATGGGCATATAGCAAAGATCATAAATATGGATGGAGTTAATGGCATTCAAACAATAATTAACTATGTTAGCTATTTATCAAGATAAAGTCGAAAAGGACGTTTGCTATGAGACTTTGAGCGAAGACGAACCAACGGTTTACGAGTTCAAAACATGGATGCAAGACATTTCTGATTTTATCAAGGAAAAAGGACAACGTAAATTAGTCCTTGTTTTTGACAACATGGATCGTCTCCCCGCTGAAAAAGTAAAAGAATTATGGTCTTCTATCCATACGTTCTTCGCCGATAGCGGTTTTGAAAATGTTTGGGCTGTTATTCCTTTCGATGAAACACATTTAGCTTGTGCATTCGGAGATGAGACCGACGAACAAACGAAACAACTGACCAAGTATTTTATCAATAAAACTTTCCCTATTGTTTATCGTGTTGCTCCTCCTGTTATTACCGACTATCGAAGTATATTCAACAAACTGTTTGTTGAAGCATTTGGAGAAACAGAAAATGAAGCGAAAGAAACTATAAATCGGATATTCAGATTGGTAAATCCTAATGCCAATGTTAGGGAAATTATATCATATATCAATGAGATGGTCGCTCTTAAACAAGAGTGGTGTAACGAAATTTTGATGATAAACATAGCATTGTTCTGTTTGAAGAAGACGGATATTCTGGCAAATCCAGTAGAACAAATATTGTCCGGCGACTATCTGAATGGCATTCAAACAATAATTAACAATGATCTGCAAACACAACGCGAAATTGCAGCTTTGGTATATGGTGTCGATGTTGAAGATGCTCGACAAATTCCATTGAAAAAATATATTGAAGGCTGCATCAACGGAGAAGAAGACCACGACATAAATCAATATGCAGAGACTAATAAACAATTTGACACTGTATTAGAAGAAGTTATACAATGTATGGACAATGCGCTTATCGATAAGATTATACATTGTTTGCATAAATTAACTCGAAAGAGCGATGTTATTCTGCGTGTATGGCAAAGAATAGCACAATTGAAATTAAAAGAATCCATAGAGAAGCAGGTGTTCCCTGTCGAATACCAAGAACTGCTGTTGCATTTAGACACGGAAAGCCAAAACCATGTGATTGCTCAATTATATAAGAAGATAGTTCGGTTCAATGACTTCAATGGCGGCGACTATTTCAAAACGTTAGATGCAATAGACAGGTTTATTGCGCAAAATAAGTTGGCGTGCGATTTTACGTCATTGATTGAAGCAAAAACAGTCAAGCCAAATACATTTATCGATTATATTCAAGCTGCAAATGCAACAGATGCTGCCTATCGGGATAACGCGACAACTAAAGCATATAAATATTATCAAGTAGCAACAAATTCGGAGGCGCTCGATAATTATTTGGCAAACTTACTACCCGATAATTTCGACCATGCAGATATTGTAAAAACGTTAAAAGATAATTCTACCTATACGTTTCCAACGCTTTTGCAAGCGATCACGAATTGCATTGATGAACAGAATGTAAATAAAGATAATATAGGGGCTATATTTACAACCTATCGTTTATTGGCATCTGACGAAGAAAGACCTTTACCTGTAACGTTAGATTCAACCTACATAAATCAGTTGCATTCTGAATTAGAAACTGATGGCCGAAACATTAAAGAGTCTGGATATTACGATTTAGTCGCCATGCAATTGGCACATGGTCATTCCGTTTCCTTAATAGAGGGTGGAGATATAAAATATGTTGCAGAACTCATGGACTATTATGTGGATCATGGAGACTTATTAGTAAATAGTGTGGGATGGAATATACCGCTATTAAATGAAACACTACAATACATGGTAAATCATAAACTTGGCTATAAATTATTGCTCTCAGACATATTGCCCCAATTTGAAGATATTAAGAACAGAATAGGTGTAACGGATGAGGTATTTATCGAGCATTTAGCAGAGTGGAATACCGATTTGGATAAGTATATCACTAAGAACAATATTAAAGATGTAATTCCTGACGCATCTTTTTACGATTTGACCACTAAAATAAGCAATGTCCTGACCGATCATATCAATAAAATAGCGTTCGAAGCGTTGTCTGAAATAAGTGTTGATACATTATACGCCCAAAGAACAGCACATACATCATATTATTGGTTTGTCGCAATAAAACATTTACTGGCTAAAATCAAATCCTTGCCAGATAACTTGACTGAATTTGGCAAAAAGATTCTGATGGATATTGCTTCTGGAACTCAAAGTTTGAATCCTTTCCCTAATTGTTTCAAGAATATAGTTGAAAGATTGGATAAACGAAAAATTAAATCGACAGTTACCGATATAAGAAATGATTTCTGCATCGGTAAAAAGACTATCAATGCAATAAAGTTTCAATTTTTCGAAACATGGCTTAGATCGCATGGTAATTTGAAAAGTCAAGCTGGAGACGTTATTGATAAAATAGTGAAACCTGTAATTTCCGATGGGGCATGCCGTTCATTGATTCTGCAAAACAAAGATTTTTATATGGATTTAATAAATACAGCAGGGGATGATGCTTATGAATTGAAAAAGAGTCTCCGAAACCTCATACAAAAAGATTCAGATCCGCAATTGGTTAAATTTGTCAATTCGATAGATTCAGTACCTGAGGTTGAAACCGCGTAAGTATTTGTCTAACAAGTCCGAATTTTACGATTTTACCCGTCAGAACTGAAGTGCCCCCCAAAAAAATTGTATCCAACTTTTGGGGGTCACTTCAAACTTCGATAGGGATAATTTTCAATTTTGGGGACTTGTTAGACAGTCTCATTATCTGGTAGCAGTTTACACAGCACCGGATCGTTTTTGATACGCTCCAGTTCCTCCTGCACAATCTGCTTCACCTCTTCCTTGATGCGCCGGTAGTTCGCCTGCACCGTTTCCTTCATGCGGTCGTTGCCGTCCTCGTCCGTGAAGTTTGTAATGACGGGAATTTTCTTGTAGGCACTTTCTTCCCGTTTCACCTTTTCGGCATCCACCACAATCTCGCAATGAAAAATCTTCTGCTCGATACGCTCGTTGAAGTTGTCGGATACAGAACCGACAAACATTCCCTGCGTAAGCCCGGAAATCTTACTCGGTGGAATGAGCGCGTCCATCTGCGTGTTGATGGAGGTGGAAACATCCTGCCGGTTGATGGAGATGGACTGCCGTTTCTGCAACACCTTACCGAACCGCTCGGAGAGCGTCTTGGCTGTTTCCCCCACCACCTGACCGGAGAAAATATTGCCGACAGTGTTCATCACCACTTTCGCCTCTTTGTCCCCGTAGTCACGCACTAACTGGCTGAAATCCTGAAAGCCCAGACACACGGCAACCTTGTTGCTTCGGGCGGTAGCTATAAGATTGTCCAACCCTTTGAAGTATATTGTGGGCAACTCGTCGATGATGACCGATGACTTCAGCATCCCCTTCTTGTTGATGAGCTTCACGATACGGGAATTATACAGACCGAGTGCCGCACCGTAGATATTCTGACGGTCGGGATTGTTACCCACGCAGAGGATTTTCGGCTCTTCGGGATTGTTGATGTCCAGCGTAAACTCGCTGTCTGACATCACCCAGTAGAGCTGCGGTGAAATCATCCTCGAAAGCGGGATTTTTGCCGACGCTATCTGACCCATGAGCTGCTCCGCAGCCCCTCCAAGCCACGCATCCATGAACGGCGAAAGGTAGTTCTCCAGCTCCGGATAAGAGGTCAGTATCGGAAATATATCCTCGTAACGGCGGTTCAGAAACTCGATAGCATGGGGAAACGTGCAAAACTTCCCGTTCTGATAGATTTTGAGATACCAGATAATACTGGCAAACAGAATGATAGGTGACTCCACGAAGAAGTCGCCCTGCTTTTGCACCCACGTTTTATTGAGGTTGAGCATTATTGTGTAGGCACTCTCATAGGCATCCGTAATATCTTCCATAAAATCCGGGTGAATGGGATTGCACCGATGAGAGCGTCGCGGGTCGTCGAAGTTGATCACATAGAACTTCGGCTTTACCTTGTAGCCGTCCGGGTGGTTCAGCAAATGGTTGTAGGCAATAGTAGATAGGTCGGGATACTTGAAATCGTAGATGTATTGACTAAAGCCCTTTTCAATCTGTTGCTTGATAAAATTGTTTACCACGGCATAGGACTTGCCGCTGCCCGGCGTACCCAACACGATGGACGCACGGAAGGGATTAACTACATTGATCCAACCGTTGTTCCAGCGTTTCCTGTAATAGAAACGTGTCGGCAGATTGACCGAATACTCGCTTTCGATAAGCCTCGTTTCCTGCATGAAACTCTCGTTCTCGTTGTTGAAAACATCCTCCATCAAATTGTGTTTCAACAGGCGGCTCATCCACAGACCACCCATCAACAGGCAGACATAGCCCGTTCCAATGGTAAGGACATACAGTCCCGTCACCGCTTCAAGCGGCAGCGGCAGGGGCAGCAACCACCAGTTCAGGAAAAACAGCACGAACCCGACGGCAAATGCTGTCCAGATTCTCCCCCAAGTGATTTTCTCACCCTTGACACCCTTCGTACCCAGACAGGACAAGGCAAGCAAAAGGACGGAAAACAGCTTCGTGTAGAGAATGGAATGGAACAGCCCCGCCGTGCGGTCGAAGTTCAGAAGGATTTTGTCCACCACGCCGATGTTCACGCCCCACAGCCGGATGGCTTCGTAGCAGAACCAGTACACGTTCATGACCACTAAAATGATACTCACGGCACGCAGAAAATCCATGATTTTCGCCAATGCCCTCAAATCGTCTTCTTGTTGTGACATACATTGATTTTTTAATTGTTGATACTCTGATTACATACCCAAGCCCTTGCGTTTTTTCTTCTTTTTGCGCTTCATCGCCCGGATGAAAGCCTCTTCCTCGGCATCTACCGCCGGACCTTCGGGAGTGAGCAAGCCCATACCGCCCGATATATCTTCACTGTCGTAGGCGGTCTGCCCGTGTGCCTTGTCCGCAGCATCCACAGGGATGGATAGCGGTATCGGCGGTTGTCCGGCGTATGGCAGGGTGAAGTGTTCCTGCAAGGCATTCGCCGAAAGCTCCTTACCCATGCGCGAACCGTTCAGCACGCATCCCGTGCGGTGGTCGATGAAGGTAGCCCCATAGATGCGCCCTTCCTCTGTGTAGCGCAGTACGGTGTCGATGCCCTTCTCTTTGAGTTGGGATACAAATTTGTCCTTGTCATAAGTGCCTTGCAGCACGGAAAGGACGGTGCGTTTCGTCATGTCTGCCAGTTTCCTATCCTTGATTTCCGATTTGGAACGGACAAACTTCTTCTGTACGGCTTCATAGCCTGCGGACTTCCCGAAAAGCGAGGATTTGAACGGGTTGCCCACCTTGTTACCCTTGTCGTCCGTGACGGAATAGACCAGCCCGTGATACTCCCGTCCGCGCACGTTGCCCCTCGCTTCCTCCACCGTCATATTATATAAGGAAAGGAGCGCACGGTATTCGCCCATCGTCTGGAAACGGTACTGCCCATTCAGAGCCTTCACGGTGTTGCCTACCTGCTTCTTCACATCACCTGCCGATGCGGCCACCTTGCGCAACGGATTATCCAATCTCTGATTTTTACGTTCTGCCGGATGCAATCCGTACTTCTGTTCCAGTTCCCTGCGGATACGGTCGCTGCGGCGGTAGAGAAAATCCCGGTTGAGCCTTTTCCCGTTCTCGTCCACGTTGACCGTCACGATGTGCAGGTGGTGGCGGTCGATGTCCTCGTGCTTGAATACAAGATAAGGCTGGTTTCCGAAACCGAGTTTTTCCAGATACTCGCGGGCGATATTCTGCAACTCAATATCGGTCAGCACATCCTCCGGGTGCGGGTTGAGAGAGATATGCACCACCGGCTTCTCGATCTTCATCTGCGGTGGCAGGAAGGTGAGAAAACCCTCCATCGCCTTGCCTATGTCCACCGTTCCCGAACCGTCATTGTAGATGCGGTTGGTGGTGAGAAGCCGCCCCTGCGCCTCGTTAATCTTCTCCCCGTTGTAGGCAATCGCGCCGTACAACGAACTTCCTACACTGATTTTTGCGACCATTTTGCCTCCATTTCCCTTGAAAGTTCCACAATCCGGCGGCTCAGTTTCACGAGTTCGACGGTGTGTTGCTCTAATTTGTAGAGCAACGCCATCGCCTTTTTCTCTGAAAAATGCAGCCTCAGTTCCTTCACGACTTGGTTGTAATTCGTACCCACGGCACGGAATTGTGCATGAAAATCCGACAGTTTGGTGTAATAGTCCACCAACGTCTTGTCCACCTTCAGCACCTTGAACGGTTGCCCGAAGAAGTGCGCTTTGAGGAAAACAGACCGTGCATAGACACCCGATTTTCCGAACATGGCGAGGAAACGGTTGTGTTCCTCCTCGTTGAAACGGACGGTGTACCGGTACACCGCCGGATCAAGTTTGGGATTTCTCCCTGATTTGCTTTTCCTTTTCTCTTTCATATTACTTTGGATTTAGCGGATTGACGGCATAAGCCGCCGCTTCGGATTACAGCACCGCAGTTCTGAAAGGCTTCCCGACTTCGGAGGGAAAGCCCGCCCCCTGCAAGGGCAAGTGCTTTTCGTGGCTGCTCAAAATATTTTGAGCGGCTGAAAAGACATCTTGCTATGTTCAGGTGAACATAAAAATCCGTCAGGGGACGGATTGGGAAAATACCTTTCAGGACTCCGGGCCGCGCGTCATCGGCGAACCCTGCTGTCCGGGTGCAAAGTTACGCCCTTAAAGCGGTATCGGACAGATGCTTGACCCGGTCAATGACTGCCAACCGGCGCAACGTGCCGCCACTTGCCGGAGAAGTGATACAGGTTCCAAAATATACTTGTTTATTTGCAGCATGATTCAAGAAACGAACGATTTGAAGATATGATAAACGGAACATTCAAATACCCGGAAATCCGCTTCTTCGGATACTTGCCGAAACGGATACCCGAACCGTCGGAAACCCGGTTCTCCGACAATTCGGTGACGTATGGATTCAATGACTTCATGACGCAATGTCGTCAATCACCATTTGTCCGACGCACCGCTTCACCACAGAACCGGATACGCGACGACCCGCCTGCGTGTGTAGTCACGGAAGCGGATGGTGCGACAGCCAAATCCGTATGGAAACAGAAAAACAAATCATCAACAATTAAAATAAATGGAACTATGAGTAAGGAAATCTTCGTTGCATTCGCAACACAGAAAGGTGGCATCGGCAAATCCACTGTCACGGCACTTGCCGCCAGCTACCTGCACAACGTGAAAGGCTACAATGTCGCCGTCGTGGACTGCGACGACCCGCAGCACAGCATCCACGGGCTGCGCGAACACGAAATGGGGCTTATCGACAGCAGCACCTACTTCAAGGCTCTCGCTTGCGACCATTTCCGCCGGATCAAAAAGAACGCCTACACCATCGTCAAAAGCAATGCGGTGAACGCCCTCGACGATGCCGAGAGGATGATTGCCACTGAGGACGTGAAACCCGACGTGGTGTTCTTCGACATGCCCGGCACACTCCGAAGCAACGGCGTGATAAAGACGCTCTCGCAGATGGACTACATTTTCACTCCGCTGAGTGCCGACCGCTTTGTCGTGGAGAGTACCCTGAAATTCGTCACGATGTTCCGCGACAGGCTGATGACTACCGGACAGGCGAAAACAAAGGGGCTGCATCTGTTCTGGACGATGGTGGACGGCAGGGAGAGGAACGACTTGTACGGCATCTACGAGGAAGTGATAGCCGAAATGGGCTTTCCGGTACTTTCCACCCGCTTGCCCGACAGCAAGAAGTTCCGCCGTGACCTTTCGGAAGAGCGCAAGAGCGTTTTCCGCTCCACCATCTTCCCGATGGACACGGCACTGCTGAAAGGGAGTGGCATCCGGGAGTTTTCCGAAGAGATAAGCGACATCATCAGACCGCAGTGAGCATGGGCAGCAGGAAAGTGAACACGGAAGGCATCGACGAGGAACTGCTGTTAGCCTCCATCGGGCGGCGCACACAGGACGGGACACTGCGCCCCGCACAGGAAGTACCCGCAGCTGCACCGACCGAAGAGGACACCGCCGCACCGGAACCATCTCCTGTGCAACCCGTAACACGGGAAAAAGCGCAGAGGGAAAGTGGACGCCGGAAAAGGCAGGACGAGGACTACAACGAGCTATTCCTGCGCCGCAACGAGATAAAGACCCGCCAATGTGTCTATATCAGCCGTGACGTCCACGGCAAGATCCTCAGAATCGTGAACGACATCGCCGGAGGGGAAATCTCAGTAGGCGGATATGTGGATACCGTGCTGCGCCAGCATCTGGAACAGCACAAGGAGAGAATCAACGAACTGTACAAGAAACAACGTGAAGATCTGATTTGAAAATGGAAAAAGAAATGACACCGAATGAAAAAAGACCACAGCAAGACTGCGGAGGTATGTTTACCCAAGTGCAGGCGAGTGTGGAAATACTGTCGCCTGTCCCGGTAAGCGGCAAATGCAGTGAGAAGGACTATGAACGCCTGTTCATCCGCGACCCGGAAGTAAAGGCACGTGAGGGGAAGATGGCGTATGTGCGCCCGGAGTACCACGAGCGTATCATGCGTATCACCCGTGTAATCGGGCATGACCGGCTTACGCTGTCCGCTTACATCGACCATGTGCTGACGCACCACTTCAACCAGTGCGAAGATGCGATAAAGAGCCTTTATGCCCGAAATTACAATTCAGTATTCTAACCAAAAACGGAAGGATATGAATTACACAATCAGCATGACAGACATTCTGCTGGCGGTATCGGTCGGCTGCAACCTCTGGTTCCTGTTCCTGCTCCTTTACGAGCGCATCATGGACACGCGGATTGTCCGCTTCTTCAAGGGCATTGTCGGATTATGGCGGTCACTGGACGGGAATGAGGCTAAACGCATAGCGGCACACGAGGAAGTCCCTGCGGAAAAGGCGGACATCATCGGCAAGAGCCGTTTCAGGATGGCATCCACCCGGACAACCGCTGCCATACCGACGCAAGAAGCCGCCACTATTGAAAAAGGCATTGAGCTGTCGGAGGAAGAGGCTACTTTTGACGACGGAAAAACGGGAAACGCATCCCGCCCGGCACAAGTCCCGGAGGAAAAACTCGATGAGACCTTCACGAGCATACCGCCGGAGGAACTGGGATACGGGGACGACGAACCGGAAGAGGACGCCTCGGACACGCCACGGGCTTCGGGCAGCAGCTTTGACGAGATTGACGACGCCTGCAAGACCGCCAAAAACCCGGACGCGACACAGGCGGAACGTGAAAAGGCGGCTAAGGTGTTCACCGACATGGAGGGCACGGAGTTGTACGAGAAAATGATGGAAGGCTCTTCGGAGATAGGCATCCGCATCAAGGGGCTTATCGAGATTCGGCTGAAGAAATCTGAAAAGGAGTTCGTCGTGCCGGACAACATCGAGGAGTTCGACATTCGCAACTATGTATGACAACAATAAAAGAAATGAACATGAAAGAATGACATCAACCCACGCGGCGAGGAAACGCAAGGCGCATCCCCATCCGCAACGGACACGCCCACGTCCGTGGAAACAAACGGGCATCCACTAAAACCAAAGTAAAGAAACAAAGTATCAACCGCCCGACAAAGGACCATCCACCCTTTTGACGGCAAAAAACAAGAACAGTTTATGAACAAGAACATCTTGAAAAACAGAAAAGCAATCCTCTCCGCGGCACTTGTCATCGCCGCAACCGCCTCCGCTTTCGCGCAGGGAAACGGCATCGCGGGCATCAACGAAGCCACCTCTATGGTGAGTTCTTATTTCGACCCCGGAACTAAACTGATATACGCCATCGGTGCAGTCGTCGGGCTTATCGGGGGCGTAAAAGTGTACGGCAAGTTTTCATCGGGCGACCCCGACACCAGCAAGACAGCCGCCTCGTGGTTCGGCGCGTGCATCTTCCTGATTGTTGCCGCCACCATCCTGCGCTCATTCTTCCTTTAATAAATAATGTATGGCTGAATACCCAATCAACAAGGGTATCGGCCGTCCGGTAGAGTTCAAGGGCTTGAAGGCACAGTACCTCTTCATCTTCTGCGGAGGTCTGCTGGCTCTCTTCGTCCTGTTCGTCATCCTCTACATGGTCGGTATCGACCAGTGGATATGTATCGGCTTCGGCGCGGCATCGTCCTCCCTCCTTGTATGGCAGACCTTCGCGCTGAACGCCCGGTACGGTGAACACGGGCTGATGAAATTAGGAGCGGCACGGAGCCATCCCCGATACCTTATCAACCGGCGGCGGATAACCCGTCTGTTCAAACGACAACGAAAGGAAGAAAGACAATGAGGAATACATCGAAAATGACAACACTGGAAAACAGGTTCCCACTTTTAGCGGTGGAGCATGGCTGCATCATCTCAAAGGACGCCGACATCACGGTGGCTTTCGAGGTGGAACTACCGGAACTTTACACCGTGACGGGTGCGGAGTACGAGGCGATACACAGTTGCTGGTGCAAGGCTATCAAGGTGCTGCCGGACTACTCCGTCGTCCACAAACAGGACTGGTTCATCAAGGAACGCTACAAACCGGAGCTTCAGAAGGACGACATGAGCTTTTTAAGCCGCTCTTTCGAGCGTCACTTCAACGAGCGTCCGTACCTGAAACACACCTGCTACCTCTACCTGACCAAGACAACAAAGGAGCGTAACCGGATGCAGAGCAATTTCAGCACGCTGTGCCGGGGACATATCATCCCGAAGGAGCTGGACAGGGAAACCACGACCAAGTTCTTGGAAGCCTGCGAACAGTTCGAGCGCATCATGAACGACAGCGGGCTTGTCAGGCTGCGCCGCCTCTCCACCGATGAGATTGTGGGTACTGAGGGAAAGACGGGACTTATTGAACGCTACTTCTCGCTCATGCCGGAAGGTGACACCACCTTGCAGGACATCGAGCTTTCGGCAAGGGAGATGCGCATCGGCGACAACCGCCTGTGTCTGCACACCCTCTCCGACGCGGAAGACCTGCCGGGCAAGGTGGCTACCGACACCCGTTACGAGAAGCTCTCCACCGACCGGAGTGACTGCCGACTGTCATTCGCCTCCCCGGTGGGGCTTCTGCTCTCCTGCAACCATATCTACAACCAGTATGTGCTGATAGACAACAGTGAGGAAACCTTGCAGAAGTTCGAGAAGTCCGCCCGTAACATGCAGTCGCTATCTCGCTATTCAAGGAGCAACAGCATCAACCGCGAGTGGATAGACCAATACCTGAACGAAGCCCATTCCTACGGACTGACCTCGGTACGGGCACACTTCAACGTCATGGCGTGGAGCGACGATGCGGAGGAACTGAAGCATATCAAGAACGACGTGGGCAGCCAGTTGGCAAGCATGGAATGCGTGCCGCGCCACAACACCATCGACTGCCCGACACTCTACTGGGCGGCGATACCCGGCAATGCGGCGGACTTCCCGGCGGAAGAGAGTTTCCACACCTTCATCGAACAGGCGGTGTGCCTGTTCACAGAGGAAACCAACTACCGCAGCTCGCTCTCGCCCTTCGGCATCAAGATGGTGGACAGGCTCACGGGAAAACCGCTGCACCTTGACATCTCCGACCTGCCCATGAAGCGAGGTATCACGACCAACCGCAACAAGTTCGTGCTGGGTCCTTCGGGCAGCGGCAAGTCTTTCTTCATGAACCACCTCGTGCGCCAATATTATGAGCAAGGCGCACATGTGGTATTGGTGGACACGGGAAACTCCTATCAGGGCTTGTGCGGCATGATCCGACGCAAGACAGGCGGAGCGGACGGTGTGTATTTCACCTACACGGAAGATAAGCCCATCAGCTTCAACCCGTTCTACACCGACGATTACATCTTCGACGTGGAGAAGAAGGACAGCATCAAGACCCTGTTGCTGACGCTCTGGAAGTCGGAGGACGACAAGGTGACAAAGACGGAGAGCGGCGAGCTGGGCAGTGCCGTGAGTGCCTATATTGAGCGCATCCAATCCGACCGTAGCATCGTGCCGTCGTTCAACACCTTCTACGAGTATATGCGTGACGACTACCGCAAGGAACTGGCACAGCGTGACATCAAGGTGGAGAAGTCCGACTTCAACATCGACAACATGCTCACCACCATGCGGCAGTATTACCGGGGCGGGCGTTACGATTTCCTGCTCAACTCCACGGAGAACATCGACCTGCTCGGCAAGCGGTTCATCGTCTTCGAGATAGATTCGATTAAAGAAAACCGCGAACTGTTCCCCGTCGTGACCATCATCATCATGGAAGCCTTCATCAACAAGATGCGGCGGCTGAAAGGCGTGCGGAAACAGCTTATCGTGGAAGAGGCTTGGAAGGCCCTCTCATCGGCGAACATGGCTGAATATCTGCGCTATATGTATAAGACGGTCAGAAAATATTACGGCGAGGCAATCGTGGTGACGCAGGAGGTGGACGACATTATCAGTTCTCCGGTGGTCAAAGAGAGCATTATCAACAACTCGGATTGTAAAATCCTGCTTGACCAAAGGAAATATATGAACAAGTTCGACCAGATACAGGCGTTGCTCGGACTGACGGAAAAGGAGAAGTCGCAGATACTCTCCATCAACATGGCGAACAACCCTTCACGGCTCTACAAGGAGGTGTGGATAGGCTTGGGCGGCACGCAGTCGGCGGTCTATGCCACGGAGGTCAGCGCGGAAGAGTATCTGGCGTACACCACCGAGGAAACGGAAAAAGTGGAGGTTTACCGTCTGGCGGAGAAGCTGGGCGACGACATCGAAGCCGCCATCCGGCAGCTTGCCGAAAGGCGGAGAAACAAGGAATAACTAAAAAACAGAATGTATCAACCAAAAAAGAAAAACGCGTATGAATTTACCAAAAGTGAAAATGCTGCAAGTCAGCAAGTGCCTTATCGGATTGGCGGTCATGATGCTGCAATCCTGCGACGTGGCCGACAACCGCCGCGACATGCTGTGCGGGAACTGGGAGAGCGTGGAGGGAAAACCTGACGTGCTTATCTACAAGGAGGGCGAAGCCTACAAAGTGACGGTGTTCCGTCGTAGCGGTCTGCGCCGCAAGCTCAAGCCGGAAACCTATCTCTTGCAGGAGGAGAACGGCAACCTGTTCATGAACACCGGCTTCCGCATCGACGTGTCCTACAACGAGGCCACGGATGTGCTGACTTTCTCGCCAAACGGGGACTATGTGCGGGTGAAGCCGCAGCCGGGACATCCGACCGAAGAATAACAACCACTAAAATCCAAAGTAACATGAGAACAAGAATAACAATGATTATCTGCCTGTGCCTGCTTTTCGCGGGCAGGGCAAGCGCACAGTGGGTCGTAAGCGATCCGGGCAATCTAGCGCAGGGCATCATCAATGCCTCCAAAAACATCATCCATACCTCCAAGACCGCCACGAACATGGTGAGCAACTTTCAGGAGACGGTGAAAATCTATCAGCAGGGCAAGAAGTATTACGATGCCCTCAAATCGGTGAACAATCTGGTCAAGGACGCCCGCAAGGTGCAGCAGACCATCCTGATGGTGGGCGACATCACAGACATCTATGTGAACAGTTTCCAACGGATGCTCCGTGACGGGAATTTCAGACCCGAAGAGCTTTCCGCAATCGCTTTCGGCTACACGAAACTGCTGGAGGAAAGCAACGAAGTGTTGACGGAACTCAGGAACGTGGTGAACATCACCACGCTCTCCATGACCGACAAGGAGCGCATGGACGTGGTGGAACGCTGCCACTCGAAGATGAAGCGTTACCGCAACCTCGTGAGCTACTACACGAACAAGAACATCTCCGTGAGTTACCTGCGTGCGAAAAAGAAGAACGACCTCGACCGCATCATGGGGCTGTACGGGAACATGAACGAAAGATACTGGTAGCCTATGAAGTTCGACAACCTTCATCAGATTTTACGTTCACTTTATGAGCAGATGATGCCGCTGTGTGGGAACATGGCTGGTGTGGCGAAAGGCATCGCCGGGCTGGGTGCGCTGTTCTACGTCGCCTACCGGGTATGGCAGTCGCTGGCGAGAGCTGAACCGATAGACGTATTCCCGATGCTCCGTCCTTTTGCCATCGGTCTGTGCATCATGTTCTTCCCGACTGTGGTGCTGGGCACGATAAACAGCATCCTCTCACCCGTCGTACAGGGCACGGCAAAGATGCTGGAGGCGGAAACGCTGGACATGAACCGATACCGGGAGCAGAAGGACAAACTGGAATACGAGGCGATGGTACGCAACCCCGAAACCGCCTACCTCGTGTCCAACGAGGAATTTGACAAGCAACTGGAGGAACTCGGCTGGTCGCCCTCCGACATGGTGACGATGGCGGGAATGTATATCGACCGGGGAATGTACAACATGAAGAAGAGCATCCGCGACTTCTTCCGCGAGATACTCGAACTGCTGTTCCAAGCCGCCGCCCTCGTGATAGACACCGTCCGCACCTTCTTTCTCGTGGTGCTGGCGATTCTCGGTCCGATAGCCTTCGCCCTGTCGGTATGGGACGGTTTCCAAAACACGCTCACGCAGTGGATATGCCGCTATATACAGGTCTATCTGTGGCTACCGGTATCGGACATGTTCAGCACCATACTGGCGAAGATACAGGTTCTGATGCTGCAAAACGACATCGAGCGGATGCAGGCAGACCCGAACTTCTCGCTGGATTCGAGCGACGGGGTGTATATCGTATTCCTCTGCATCGGCATCATCGGCTACTTTACCATTCCCACCGTTGCGGGCTGGATTATCCAAGCCGGAGGCATGGGCGGTTACGGTCGCAACGTGAACCAGATGGCGGGACGAGCCGGAAGCATGGCGGGCAGCGTGGCGGGTGCAGCCGCAGGAAACGCAGTCGGACGTGTCGGCAAATTGCTGAAATAATCAATGTGCAATCATAAATTGGAAAATATAAATGGAATTCAAATCACTTAGAAACATCGAATCGTCGTTCAGGCAGATACGCCTGTTCGGTATCGTCTTCCTCTCGCTGTGCGCCGTGGTGACGGTGTGGAGCGTGTGGAACTCCTACCGTTTCGCAGAGAAGCAACGGGAGAAAATCTATGTGCTGGACAACGGCAAGAGCCTGATGCTCGCCTTGTCTCAGGATTTGTCGCAGAACCGCCCGGCGGAGGCACGGGAACATGTGCGCCGTTTCCACGAGATGTTCTTCACGCTATCACCTGAAAAAAGCGCGATTGAACACAACGTGAAACGTGCCTTGCTGCTGGCGGACAAGAGCGTGTACCACTATTATTCGGACTTCGCGGAGAAGGGGTACTACAACCGCATCATCGCCGGGAACATCAACCAAGTGCTGAAGGTGGACAGCGTGGTGTGCGACTTCAACGCCTATCCCTACCGTGCCGTGACCTACGCCACACAGAAAATCATCCGGCAGAGCAACGTCACCGAGCGCAGCCTCGTGACCACCTGCCGCCTGCTGAACGCATCGCGGTCGGATGACAACCCGAACGGTTTTACCATCGAGGGTTTCACCATCATTGAGAACAAGGATTTACAGACTATCAAACGGTAACAGGACATGAAAAGTATCAGAAAATCAATGTGGGGCATGTATTGGAAACTCCACGACAAACGGAAACGCTTGGCGGCAAGTCTCAAAGGGTATCTGGACGGCTTGCCGCCGGAAACACGCCGCCGCATCGTGCTGGGGATGTTCGCCGCCTTCGCGGTGCTTGCCCTTTACACCTTCGGCAGAGCCGTCTATGACATCGGCAGGAACGACGGCTCACATATGGAAACGGGACACGCCGGACGGGTGGAACTGCCGACCCCGGCGGAAACAGGCAATCACTTAACACCTTATTTATATGGAACAGACAAAGAATGAACCGACGAAAGAGAACAAAGCTGCTCCCGAAACGGGGAAACCGAAAAAGGAGCGCGAACCGCTGACAGAGGCGCAACGGCTGAAACGGCAGAAGATGATCGTGCTGCCCGCTATGGTGTTGGTGTTCATCGGGGCGATGTGGCTGATATTCGCCCCGTCCTCCGGCAAGGAGCAACCGCCGGGAACGGACGGATACAACACCGAGATGCCCGACGCTGACAAGGCGAACCGGCAGATTATCGGCGACAAGCTGAAAGCCTACGAGCATGGGGAGATGGAAGAGCGTCAGGAGAGCCGCAACCGTGCCATCGGGCAGCTGGGCGACATGTTCGACCGCGAGATAGCGGGAACGGAGAACGGAGTGGACTTCGACCTCGCCAATCCGGGCGGCAAGGAAGAAAGGGCAAAGCCAGCCACGCCGCAGACCATCCAGTCCTCCGCAGCCGCCTACCGTGACCTGAACGCCACGCTCGGAAACTTCTACGACCAGCCGAAAAACGACAATGCGGAGATGGACGAATTGTTGGAGCGCATCGCATCGCTGGAGTCGGAACTGGAAAGCGAGAGGGGCAAGGCTTCCTCTATGGACGAGCAGGTGGCTCTTATGGAGAAGTCCTACGAGCTGGCGGCAAAGTACATGGGCGGTCAGAACGGAGGACAGCCATCGGCGGAACAGAGGGCAGAGCCAACTACCGTGCAGAAAGGGAAGAAGAACAAGGCAATGCCTATCAGACAGGTGGAGCATCAAGTAGTTTCTTCACTCTCACAGCCTATGAGTAACGCGGAGTTTGTCGCCGCCTTATCGCAGGAACGCAACCGGGGTTTCAACACGGCTGTCGGCACGGCGGAGGTATTGGACAGGAACACCATACCGGCGTGCGTGCATGGGGCGCAGAGCGTGACGGACGGGCAGACGGTAAGGCTGCGCCTGCTGGAGCCTATGGCGGTGGCAGGCAGGACAATACCCCGGGGTGCGGTGGTGGTCGGCACGGGCAAGATACAGGGTGAGCGGCTCGACATCGAGATTACCTCGCTGGAATACGACGGCACGATTATCCCCGTGGAGCTTGCGGTCTATGACACGGACGGACAGCCCGGCATCTTCATCCCGAACTCGATGGAGATGAACGCCGTCCGGGAGGTCGCCGCCAACATGGGCGGCTCGCTGGGAAGCAGCATCAACATCTCCACCAATGCCGGGGCGCAGCTCGCCTCCGACTTGGGCAAGGGGCTGATACAAGGCACGAGCCAGTACATCGCCAAAAAGATGCGAACCGTCAAGGTGCATCTGAAAGCCGGGTACAGGGTCATGCTTTACCAAGAAAAATATTGAAAACAATAAAAATTACCACTAAAATCCAAAAGTAATGAGAAAAGTAATCATCATGTTTGCCCTCGCTATGGGCATCATAACTGCCAACGCGCAGGAGAATGTAACCGTTGAAACGACCAACGGAAGTGAACAACCGACCTTGACGAAGGAGGTCTATCCGCAGAAGGAGGCGGACGGCGACCTATATCACGGGCTGTCACGCAAGCTGACCTTCGACCGCATGATACCGCCGCACGGTCTGGAAGTGACCTACGACAAGACCGTCCACGTCATTTTTCCGGCGGAGGTGCGCTATGTCGATTTAGGCTCGCCCGACCTGATTGCCGGGAAAGCCGACGGAGCGGAGAACATCATCCGTGTGAAGGCTACCGTAAGGAATTTTCCCAACGAAACGAATATGTCCGTCATCACGGAGGACGGCAGTTTCTACACCTTCAACGTGAAGTACGCCGCCGAACCGCTGTTGCTCAACGTGGAGATGTGCGACTTCATCCATGACGGCAGCACGGTGAACCGCCCGAACAACGCGCAGGAAATCTATCTGAAAGAGCTGGGCAGCGAAAGCCCGATGCTGGTGCGCCTTATCATGAAGTCCATCCACAAACAGAACAAGCGCGAGGTGAAGCATATCGGCTGCAAGCGTTTCGGCATCCAATACCTGTTGAAAGGCATCTACACGCACAACGGCTTGCTTTATTTCCACACGGAGATAAAGAACCAGAGCAACGTGCCTTTCGATGTGGACTACATCACTTGGAAAATCGTGGACAAGAAGGTTGCGAAGCGTACTGCCGTGCAGGAGCAGATTATTCTGCCGCTCCGCGCGCAGAACTACGCCACCCTCGTGCCGGGCAAAAAGAGCGAGCGCACGGTCTTCACGATGGCGAAGTTCACCATCCCCGATGACAAGTGCCTCGTGGTGGAATTGAACGAGAAGAACGGCGGCCGTCACCAGTCCTTCGTGATTGAGAACGAGGATTTGGTACGCGCGGGTACCATCAACGAACTTCAAGTACGCTGACCATGAGAAAGTACATCGCAATAATCATCGCGTCGCTTGCCCTTTTTACAGGGCAGGCGCACGCCCAGCGGTGTCTGCCGAAGATGCAGGGCATCGAGGTGAGGGCGGACATGGCGGACGGCTTCAATCTCGGCGGCAAGGACGGCGGGTACAGCTTCGGGGCGGCTCTCTCCACCTACACGAAGAAGGGGAACAAGTGGGTGTTCGGTGGCGAATACCTGTTGAAGAACAATCCCTACAAGGACACCAAGATACCCGTGGCGCAGTTCACGGCGGAGGGCGGCTATTACTTCAAGATACTGTCGGACGCCCGAAAGATTGTTTTCGTCTATGCCGGGGCTTCGGCTCTCGCCGGATATGAGGCGGTAAATTGGGGGAAGAAGGTGCTGCATGACGGCTCCACGCTGCACGACCGGGACGCCTTCATCTACGGCGGTGCGCTGACGCTCGATGTGGAGTGTTACGTGGCAGACCGTATCGCCCTGCTTGCCAACCTGCGGGAGCGTTGCCTTTGGGGTGGCGACACACGGAAGTTCCACACGCAGTTCGGGGTCGGTATCAAGTTCATCATCAACTGACACGGGCATGGAAAGGACGGAAATAGATGCTGTCAGAAGGATGCCGCTTGCGGATTTTCTCGCACGGCTGGGGCATGAGCCTGTCAGAAGGAGCGGTAACGAGCTGTGGTATCTTGCCCCGTACAGGGGCGAGCGCACATCCTCTTTCCGTGTGAACGTGGCGAAACAGCTCTGGTACGACTTCGGTTTGGGCAAGGGCGGCGACATCTTCACGCTTGCCGGGGAGTTTCTGCAAAGCGATGACTTCATGAAGCAAGCGAAGTTCATAGCGGAAGCCGCCAATATGACGGTTGCCGGATGGGAAAAGCCCGTCTATCTCTCGAAGCCGACCGAATCCGTTTTTGAGGATGTGGAGGTCGCTCCGCTGCTCCGCTCACTGCTGACGGAGTATTTAGAGGAACGGGGCATCCCTTACGCCATCGCATCCCGTCACTGCTGCCGCTTGAACTACGGTGTGCGTGGGAAACGGTATTTTGCCGTTGGCTTTCCGAACATGGCAGGTGGCTATGAAGTCAGAAGCCGATATTTCAAGGGTTGCATACCTCCGAAGTCTGTATCACTGGTAAAGGCGAATGACATCCCGGCTGACGAGTGCCTCGTGTTCGAGGGCTTCATGGACTTTCTCTCTGCCGTGACGCTTGGTGTAACCGGTAACGCTGACTGTCTTGTGCTGAACTCAGTCGCCAACGTGGAGAAGGCGGCGGGATTGCTGGACGGATACGGGCGCATCGGCTGCTTCCTCGACCGTGACGAAGCCGGACGGCGGACGCTTGCCGCACTTACCATGCGATACGGGGAACGTGTCACCGACCGTTCCTCCCTCTATGACGGTTGCAAGGACTTGAACGAGTACCTGCAACTGACAACGAAAAAACAGAAAAACAACCATCTAAAAATCGAAGAACAATGAACATACTGAACAACAGAAACAAGAGAACATCAATATTCAAGGCAGTGGCGTTATGCCTGATAGCCGCCATGTCATTCACCCTCGTGTCATGTGACGATGACATGGACATCCAGCAGTCCTATCCCTTCACGGTGGAGGTCATGCCCGTGCCGAACAAGGTAGTAAAGGGGCAGACAGTGGAAATCCGCTGTGAACTGAAAAAGGAGGGCGACTTTTCGGGTACGCTCTATACCATCCGCTATTTCCAGTTCGAGGGGGAAGGCTCGCTCAAAATGGATAACGGCATCACCTTCCTGCCTAACGACCGCTACCTGCTGGAGAACGAAAAATTCCGCCTGTACTACACGGCGGCGGGTGATGAGGCGCATAATTTCATCGTGGTGGTGGAGGATAACTTTAGCAACTCCTACGAACTGGAATTTGACTTCAACAACAGGAATGTAAAGGACGACGATCTTACCATCGTTCCCATCGGCAACTTCAGCCCCTTGTTGAAATGATGCGTGTATTCATGACAATGCTCTGTTCACTTCTGACGGTCTGTTCTGTGTCCGCGCAGATCAGCCGCCAAGAGGGAACGGACGGGCAGGCGGCAATCTACCGACTGCCGCTTATGGAACGTGCTTTTTTATGCTGCCGCTACTTTGAAGGCTGGCACTCAGAAAAACACTACCCATACGTCGGTTGGGGTCACAAACTTTTGCCAAACGAGAAGTATTCGGCACGAACCATGACAAAACGGGATGCGGATGAACTTTTGCGGAAAGACCTGCGCAAATTTGTCGCCATGTTCCGTAAATTCGGGGTTGATTCGATTTTGCTTGGCACGTTAGCTTACAATGTGGGACCGGCGAAGCTGTTAGGCAGCAAAACAATCCCCAAAAGCACCTTAATCAAGAAGCTGGAAGCTGGTGACAGGAACATCTACCGTGAGTATATAGCCTTCTGCAACTACAAAGGAAAACGCCACGCCATGCTGCTCAAACGGAGAAAGGCGGAGTTTGCGCTGTTGTATATCCCATAAAAGGACTGACAAAACTGGCAAAAGACGTGCCATATTTAACTTGGCACGTCTTTTGCTCTATCACTTGATAGATTATCGTAGGATTTTCTCGTTAATTGACATCGTTGAGCCATTTTTGCCTATCGGTTTCCAAATAACACTTCAAGTTGTAAGTGTTGTGAGAGCAATACAAAACATAGTTATTAACCATAAAAAGTATAGCGAAATTATGAAGAAAGTATTTAGGAAAATTCAGAAAGGAACAACAAAAATGATTGAACGTATCAAATCGTTGGGGGAAATGGAGACGAAGCAGAAATGTGTAGTTCAACGGTTCGAGATTATCATTCCCCTCCACCAAAAAATAACGACCCAATATATAGCCTCCGCAAGTTTTACTTGCGGATTTTTTAGTTATCGCAGATTGGACAAAGGTTTCTTTGCTACTTTCTTTGTCCGCCATCATGCTCACTGAAAGAAAGTAGGGCGGCTCTCGCCGCCCCGCCACTCAAAAGCGTGTGTAAAGTCCCGTCACCATCGTGAACATTTCCTCCAGCATATCAAAATAGATACCCTCGTGTACGGCAATGTCCTTTGTCTTGCACTCAAAGGTCTTTTTGCTGAACGTCCTGCGGTAGAAGCGCATATTGTAGAGGTCTGCCCCTTCGTCATAGATGATGTCAAGGCGGTTGGCACTTGTTTTGTTCCTTGCAAGGCTCATCCGTAAGCCGTTGCCCATATCTATGAAATCACGGCTACCTGTCATGGCGGTGAAGCGTTTTCCGCCTATCTGCTGTAATATCGTCTTGGCTATCATATCTTTTGTTTTTAGGGTTTTAAGTATTGGCGGTGCGGACACCGCCATCCCGTTCAAAATTCTCGCATTTCGGAAATGGGGGTCTGCCGTTGTAGCCACTCTTTCACACATTCCATATTGTACTCGCTCGTGATGACTGCCGTATGGCTGTCGGTGGCGGTGAAACGTGTGCTTTCGTAATCATCTATCCACCCCTTGAGGGTGTCCGTTCCCCACGCTCCGGTATCGTCAAAGATACCGTCCAATGCCGTGATAGGTTCGCTGAACTTGACTATCAGCGTTTGATAGGTCGTGTTCATAGTCTGTCCTCCTTTCCCTTCTTTGCGTTCAGCCACTTGTCCCGTGCGGCTCGGCACTCGTCCAACGTGGGTTTGACACAAGAGAACAATTCTCTGTCTATGGGGTGGCGGTAGTCGTACTGCACAAGTGTCCGCCTGCGTCTTCCGATACCCGATTGGAAACGCTCGTATTTCTCCGTACCTGCTTCCGCGCAGGTGCTTACTCCGTTGATGGTCATTCGTGTTGTCATAATGTTGCTTTTTAGATGGTTAAAAATGTACTGACAGAACTCTGTTCTTCATCACCATTTCGGGGTTGCTTGTGTAGCGTTGGTGCAGGTAGAAATGGTGTGAGCCGAAGCCGTAAAGGAAAAACTTGTCAAGTTCGTGCTTCTCGGCAAACTCCTTTACGCTCTTTCTCAATTCCCCCTCACTCGTTGTGAGAGTGAGGAGGTTCACAAATTCAAGGAACATCGTGGGGATTGCATCATCCCACACACAAATCATACTTTCAATTCTTACTTCCATATCAATGTTGTTTTAGGGGTTATGCTATGCCGCTTTCATCCGCTCACGGATAAGGTTGGCGTTCTTGTTCACAAGGTCTATGATGCGCTCGTGATATTCGGTGTCCTGGTTGTGCTTGCCGTGGCACTGCACCACTTCGAGGGTTCGCAAGTCCACCTCTACGGTTTCAATAATCTCATCGCCAATCCTTGCCGATAGTATGAGGGTGTCGGCTTTCTTGTAGTATCCACTGCCAAACACGCAGATGCCCTGCGTCTTGCCCTCGTTGTAATACTCGTCTATGCTTTCAAGCACCTTGACGATTATTTCCTCGTCCGTGATTACCAAGCCGAAGAATTTGGATTTGTTGGCGATGAAATCCTCCGCATCTTTCTTTCGTTGGAGTTGTCGCTGTTGCTCACGCTCACGCCTTTCAATCTCCCAACGGCGTTGCTCTGCGGCTCTTTCCTTCTCGTGTATGGCTTCAATTTTTCGGGTTGCGTTGTCGTGTGCCGCCATGAAATCTTCGGGACAGATGTTCTTCGGGTTACGGAGGTCTTGACCGAGTTTTTTGAGCATACGCAGATAGTCGCACCACATTGAGAGGTTGTCTATCTGATACTTGTGACGCTTGGCAATCAGATATGATGCCCAACATTCATCGGCAGTACGGGTATTGAAAAGAAAGTGTTTCATGACCTCAATCTCACCGCCTTTCATAAGGGTTTCAATTCTTGGGTCTGAAAGCAAGGCTTTGAAAAGACGCACGGGGGAGATGCCGTGGAAATCGCCCTTGAAGCCGTTACGTCTGAGTTGGGGCAATATCCTCATCTTTGGATATGCACAGCTTCTTGCCACCACATCATCGTATAGGCTGTTGTGCGGTCTTACCTCCATATCGCTGCCTAATGCCCACACATCGCAATAGCAGAAAAGGAAGCCACGGAGCAACGCCATGTCCGTAACCTTGCCGTCGGGTGAAATCCAACGCTGCACGACCTCGTGGCAGTAGAAACGCATCGGTTCGCCTTTCCTGCTCTCGCATCTGACCTGCGCCACGCGGATTACCTGATACCCTTTGCAGGTGGTTATCACGCTGAAATTCTGCGTTTCCTTGTAGATGCGTCTGCGTGTGTCCTGCACTTTGAGTTCGGCATGGCATTTGGGGCAGGTGCAGCCTTCAAGGGTGTCGCATAGTCCGCTGTCGCTGTGCCACTCGTGACCGCAGTCGGAACAGGTGATGTTCCCTTTCTTGGTGCGGTAGCCGATATGCTCAACGCAGTGGCGGTATGCCCAATCTATTTGTGTCGCTGATATGGGGCGAAGGTTGGCGGAAAGTCTTGCCACCTCTTTCTGTATCTTGGTCTTCGGTTTCATAAGCCTAAATCAAATAATGAGGGTTGGGGTTGGTTTTCTTTTCTCGCTGACGGTCTGTGGCGGTTCTGCAACTTGCGGAGTTCCTCCTCTTGGTATTTGCGGACAGCGTTCTGACGTGCCTCCGCCTTTTCCTCTGCCGTGAGTTTCACAACGTGGTTCACAACCACTTGGCAGTCCATCGGTTTGCCCACCTCTATCTCGTTTTCCTCATAGTAGTGGATGGCTTGCCCGAATATCTCTCCGTCCGTGAAACCGTTGCAACCGCTTTTCTGCACATAGTTCAGAATGTGGGTCACGCACTCGTCCATGTTCTTGGCAGGGTTGCGGTACTTCTTTGCAAATAGCGCATCTTCCTCCGCACGCTGTTCCAAGTACATATATATCGTTCTCTTGAAATGGTCTGTTCCTTTCATATCGCTGTCATTTTTAGATTATCTGTTTCAGTATCTCTCTCCAATAGGTCGGCTCTACCTCGCTGAGAAGGAAGTCCATGAAATCCCTCCGTGCGTCCTTGTTCAGTTCGTGGTACAATCTTCGGAAAGTTTCAAAATTGCCGTTGATGTACGTTTCCACCATATACACGAAGATGTTGTCCACCTCGTAATATCTGCACTGCTGCGCTGCCGTCTTGCTGTTTCTTTTTGCCATGTCGGTAAGGGTTAAAGGGTGAATAACCAAAGGATGAAGCCAAAGAAGGCAATGGTGGAAAGGATAGCCACGATTACACCTATCGCCACTCGGAACACTCCGTTTACAATCTCTCTGATGATGCCCCAAAGGATGCCGAACACCCCGAAGGCGGTGCGCATCATCAAGCCGCATATCGCCAACCCGATGTGTTGCGCCATTTGTCTGAAATTTGCCGTTGCCGTCATATCTTCGCTGTTTTTGATTTTTTTGTTTTTAATGCGGATTCAAGAGCTGAGGGAGTTGAGTTTCAAACTATCTTATCTGCCTCTCGTTTATCCGACATTTTTTTTATGCGTCTTTCTGTCGCATCGGTCGTTTTCGTTTCGGGTGCTTGAAAAGGTAGGGATTAGGGAATGCAAGGTTTTTCGGTCAAAATACTACCCGCAGGGCTGGAGATTTTTACCGAAAACAGGAGGCTTGACCTTGCTTTCCCGTCCAATCCCGGAATTACCTTTGCGCCCAGAACGAAAATGACTGACTGATGCGGCTTACTGAAAGGCGCAAAATGGAGGTAAACGAAAACAGAGGCAGATTGTGTAGAAAAAAACTTCAGGGGAAAATCCGTAAAAAAAAGAATCACCAAAAGGAAAAAGACATCACCGGAAGCGTGAAAAGGGCAAACCACAACAAAGGAAGTATGATTGTTTCCGATCCGACGGAACTTGTTCAGCCGGGTGGCAACAATCATTCTTCCCGGTTTGTCCGGCTGTGTGTGGGCGCCTGTTTCATTCATGGGGCAGGCTGACACACTCTGCATTCACTTTCCGCTTCCGGCAAAAGAGACAGCGAAAAAAGAAAAATCATTTGAAAACCCGTAAAAGCACCTCTTGGCATAGGCGCAAAAGAAAGGGGCATTGCTTCATCTGTCTAAACATCGTTTAGGCGTGAGGCAATGCCCTTTTCTCCAGCTATGCGGTAGTCGGCACACGTTTGTTCCAAACTCGTTTTGGGCAATGGTGTGCCGACGGACAATACCGCTTTTACGGAAAATTCTTATGAATGAGGGGATAAAAAACGGGAGTTTATATCAAAATCTCGAATTAAATAGCTACTTTTGCATACGAAGAGTTCTTTGAAGGTTACGCAACGCGCAGAAGGATAATGCAGTAGATAACTAACTAAATCGTAACCTATTACTATCAAGAGCAATTAACCTACGCTCATTTCCAATAAATTACACTCTTTTCGTAACTTCTTTTTGCAAAGTTACTAACTTTATTATTGTCATTATCTTGAGTGTTGTAAATAATGAAAAAATATAATTCTTAAAATATACTGTTATATATATATAAATTTTGGGTATTTAATGTAAATTTTAACGAATTATTAGCAAAACAATTCGAATAAAATATTGAACTTTGCTATCAGTTAATTTCGAATAAAATAATGGAGTATACAACAACTTCTGAAGAAATAAAAAGCATTATAGAAAAAGTACAAGAAAAAAGCAAGCCTTTTAATTTACTTAGTAAAGAAATCAATCAGGTAATTGTAGGCCAGAAATACATGATTAATCGATTGTTAATAGGTTTATTAAGTAATGGACATGTTTTATTAGAAGGGGTACCGGGTTTGGCAAAAACATTAGCCATAAAAACCTTAGCAGAAGCGCTTGATGGTGAATTTTCGCGAATTCAATTTACGCCTGATTTATTGCCGGCTGATGTATTGGGAACGATGATCTATAATATGAAAGTTAATGATTTTTCGATAAAAAAAGGACCTATCTTTGCTAATTTTATATTGGCTGATGAAATAAACCGATCGCCGGCTAAAGTTCAGTCTGCTTTGTTAGAAGCCATGCAAGAAAAGCAGGTTACCATAGGAGATGAAACTTTTCAATTAAAAGAACCTTTTTTAGTATTGGCAACACAAAATCCTATTGACCAGGAAGGAACCTATTCATTACCTGAAGCTCAAGTTGACAGATTTATGTTAAAATGTGTAATCTCATATCCTGATTTTGAGCAAGAAAGAACAATTTTAAGACAAAATATTTTTGGTGAAAAATATAAAGTTAAAAAGGTTGTCACATTAGATAATATCTTAGAAGCTAGGAATTTGATAAAAGAAATATACATGGATGAAAAGATAGAAAGTTATATCTTAAATATCATATTTGCTACCCGTCATCCTGAAAAGTATAATCTTTCAAATTTAAAACCTTATATACTATTCGGTTCATCCCCGAGAGGCAGTATAAGTATGGCATTGGCAGCCAAGTCTAATGCATTTTTAAATCAAAGGGGATTTGTTATTCCTGAAGATGTAAAATCCGTTGCTAAGGATGTACTTCGTCATCGAATAGGAATTACCTATGAAGCTGAGGCAGAAAATATATCTTCAGAAGATATAATTGATCAAATTCTTAATTCGATTAAAGCACCCTAATCTAATAATAATTATATAATTAAATCAAAAATAGTAGAAATTGACTACGGAAGAGCTTCTAAAAAAGGCGAGACTTATTGAGCTAAAATCTAAAAGAAGGATTGATTCTATGTTTTTAGGAGAATATCTTAGTTCTTTTAAAGGAGTAGGAATGACATTTTCAGAGGTTCGTCAGTACCAATTTGGCGATGATGTAAGAAAAATTGACTGGAATAAAACAGCACGTTTTAATGAGCCTTTTGTGAAAATATTTGAGGAAGAAAGAGAAATGGTGTCAATGATTTTAATTGATATCAGCGCATCCATGAATTTCGGAACTCAAAAACAATTAAAAAAAGAAACGGTTGCAGAAATAGGGGCCACTCTGGCTCTTTCTGCAGTTAAAAATAATGATAAAGTAGGATTAGTTTTATTTTCTGATAAAATTGATTGTTTTATCTCTCCTAATAAAGGAAATGCTCATATCGTAAGAATAATAAAAACGATTTTGGAAGCAGAGCCTAAACGTACAAAAACAGATTTAAACCTAGTATTTGATTTTATAGTAAAAACTATAAAAAGGAAATCAGCCATTTTTCTACTTTCGGATTTCGATGTTATCTATTTTGAAAGAAATCTACGAGTATTGACTAGAAAGCACTATTTGACAGGAATTCGTATATACGATCGTATAGAAAAAGTATTTCCTGACATGGGAATGATTTATCTTGAAGATTTAGAAACTGGAAAATTGCAGTGGGTTGATACATCCTCTAAAACCGTTCGGGATAAATATTCGGAATATTATCAGCGATTGATTACTCTTACAGAAAATGCATTTATTAAAAATGGAGCAGGTTTTTTGCATGTACCCACTCAAGCAGATTATATAAAAATATTGTTTAATTATTTTAAAGGACGTCATTAATTGTGAAGTTTAAAATTTTCATATTATATTTTTTCACATTATCCCTATTTATTCAAGCTCAAGGGCCTATTTCGAATATTTCAGCTGATCATATAAAATATGGAGAGCCTGTTGTCTTGAAAATTTTAGTTAAAGCTCATAAGAACGATACTATAATTTTTCCAACTATAATTGATACGCTTAGCGCAAAATTTGAAGTTTTAGAAAATAAAAAAGATACTTTAACGAAAGGAAACTTTTGTTTATTTAGTGACAGTATAATTTTCTCAGCTTACGAATCTGGAGTATTCACGGTTCCTCCTCAACGAATTCTTGTAAACTCCGGAGAATATTTTACCCCTCCCTATAAAATTACTGTTGAAGCTGTGCCTACAGACAGTATTAAAACTCCATTATTTGATATAAAAAACATAATAAAAGAGCCTAAAAACGGTTGGGATTACCTTCGAGAATATTGGATTTATGTGGCAATAATAATGGGTATACTACTTGTTTTTATGGCAGCATTTATTATATTTTATTTGTTAAAAAGACAAAGAAAAAAATTGGTTAATCCTATCATAAATCCTGATATAATTGCATTTAAAAGATTGAAAAAGCTCAAAAAATCAAATTATCTGGAAAAAGGATTAAATAAAAAATATTATTCAGAATTGACAGCTATTTTAAAAGACTATATGGAATCCCTTTGGGATTTTCCAGCCACTAAACTTTTATCTGACGATTTATTGGATTACATAAAAAAAGAAAAGTGGGTAGATCAACAAGAAATAGAAAATCTTACGGTTATTTTCAATGCTGCTGATTTGGCAAAATTTGCAAAATACAAGCCTACTATTGAAGATACGAAATTACACACAGATTTTGCGAGAAATTTTATAAATAGCACTAAAATTAAATCCTCCAATAATAAAACTTCACAAGATGAACAATAATATAGAATTTGGATATCCTTGGTTTTTAGTTTTATTATTAATTATACCGATATTTATTTTTTTAAAATATAGGAAAAGAAATGCACCTAAAGCAGTAGCAATACCTAATCTCTATGCTTTTAAAGCTAAAAATAATAATAAGGTTTTTTTTAGACCTATATTATTTTGGTTGAGATTATTTATCATGATCTTATTAATTCTTGCCATAGCAAGACCCAGAGTTGTCGGACAGTCTCAAGTGCTTGAAAGCGATAAAGGTATTGATATAATGTTGACGGTAGATGTATCATTAAGTATGCTAGCAAAAGATCTTAATCCGGATCGGCTCACGGCACTTAAAAAAGTAGCTCAAAATTTTATCTTTGAAAGACCAATAGACAGGATTGGTTTAATCGCTTATTCCGGGGAGGCCTTAACCATGGTTCCTTTAACTGTAGATAGAAATATTCTAGTTCAACAAATTGAAAATTTAAAAACTCAGACATTAGAAGGGGGGACTGCTATAGGAGTTGGTTTAGCAACAGCGGTAAATCATCTCAAAAAAAGTAAAGCAAAAAGTAAAATAGTTATTTTAATGACGGACGGAGTAAATAATGATGGATATGTTGAACCTACATTTGCTGCCGATATTGCAGCTGATGAAGGAATTAAAGTTTATACGATCGGAATTGGAACGAATGGCTATGCATTATTCCCTACTCAAATAGATCAATTTACGGGAAAGATTTATTTTGAGAAACAGAAAGTAGAGATTGATGAAGATTTATTAAAGCACATTGCACAAAAAACAGGGGGAGAATACTTTAGAGCCACCGATGCAGGCAGCCTTCAAAATATATATAATAGAATAAACAAATTAGAAAAATCTGATATTAATGATTTAAAATATTATAATTATAAAGAAAAGTATAGAATGTTTCTTTTTCCAGCATTAATACTTTTATTAATTGAATTATTTTTAAGAGGTTTTGTATTTAGAAGTATAAATTAAAAAGAAATAATGAATTGGCAGTTTGAGAAAATATCATATTTTTATTTATTGTTATTCATACCTTTTTTGGTATGGAGGCTATTATTTCTGCTTAAATGGAAACGATCTAAAATAAATCAATTTGCTGAACCGCAGTTACAGAAAATTATTTTCGGAACTATTGGTTTTTCGAAATTTACGTTAAGTAATATCGGCATTATTTGCGCCTTTGTTTTGATGGTTTTTGGGCTGGCTAATTTTTTTGGTGGTTCCGAAAAAAAAGAAGTTAAAATCGAGGGAATAGATTTGGTTTTCGTAATTGATGTTTCAAAATCAATGAATGCTGAAGATGTAGCTCCATCCAGAATGGAAAAAGCAAAAAAAATTGTATCCGATTTTTTATCTATATTAGGAGGGGATCGAGTAGGAATTGTAGCTTTTGCAGGGAATGCATATCCAATCATGCCCTTATCTAAAGACTATGGCGTTGCTGAGCTCTACTTAAACGAGCTTGGTACTAACTTTATTACCACTCAAGGAACTAATATAGCAGATGCAGTTTTGGAAGCTTCTTATATGTTATCACATACTTCAAACACATCTAAAGCGATACTTTTAATATCTGATGGAGAGGCTCATGAAGGAGAAATAAAAAGAGCCATAAATACAGCAAATAAAAACAAGATATCCATATTTTCTGTAGGAATAGGTACTTCTCAGGGAGCTCCTATACCTTTATTTTACGAAGGGAGCAGGTATTCAGAATATAAAAAAGATGAAAATGGAGATATAGTTTTAACTAAGTTGCAAGATAGCACATTGAAACAATTGGCAAAAGGAACCGGAGGACAATATTTTTATGGAGGACGTAATACCAAAGATGTTGTTACGCGACTATTTAAAACCATGTCAACCCTGGATAGAACCGACCAATCCATGAGCATTAATTATGATTCAAAACAATATTTTCAATATTTTATAGGGGGAGCACTTTTGCTAATTTTTATTGTTTCTTTAACAAATTATAAGAGAGATTTTATGGTTTAATCTTAGTATCTTTGTTATGGTGTATAGTAAAAAAAAATATTGGGCACTCATTTTTATCTTACTAATAAATATTTTTCAAGCTCAAACAGGAGCTGCAAGAAAATATTTATTGGAAGGAGATAAGGCTTATACGACTGAATCTTATCAAGATGCAGCAGCTAACTATTTAAGATCAATACAAGAAGGAGAAGGTTCGTTTAAATCTAATTTCAATTTAGGAAATGCTATGTATAAATTGAAAAAATATGATGATGCATTACTCCAGTATGAGAAATCTTTATCATTTGCAACTGATAATACTGAAAAAGCTAATGCTTATTTTAATATGGGAGATGCTTATTTTCAAAAAAGATTGTATGAAAAAGCTGCTGAATCATTTAAAAGCGCTTTGAAATTAAATCCAAACGATGAAAACGCCAGGTATAATTATACCCTCTCAAAACAAAAAATAGAAGAAAAACAACAAAAACAAGAAGAGCAAAATAAAAAAAATAATAGCGAGCAGGAGCAAAATAACGGAAATAAAAAGGATGATTTAAAGAAAGATAAAAATAATCAAGCTGAGCCAGATAATAAAAATGACGAACAAGGAAAGACAGATGCTTCAAGTAATGAGACCAAAAAAAATGAGGATGCTGACCGAAATGGAAATAAATCAATAAAGAACCAAGAGAAACAATCTCATACTAGTAATAAATCTAGTCAATCAGATGTGTATCAGAAATCTTACTATGAAAATATTTTAAAAGCAATGGAAGAACAAGAAAAAAGAGCACATCAAAAAATTATAAACAAACGGACTGTTCGCTCAAAAGGACAATCAAATAAAGATTGGTGATGAGAAAATTTTTTATAATTTTTTTACTTATCATTTTAGGAACGATATGGGCAAAAGCTCAAGTATCTTTTCATGCCATACCACAAAAAAATCAAGTAGGGATTAATGAGCCTGTACGTATACAATTTTTACTTTCCATAAAAAATGAAGAAATTAAGAATCTTGGTAGAATTAAATTACCTTCATTTTCAAATACACAAGTAATAGGTAGGCAAGTAATTCAAAATCAGAGCTATGATAGCGAAGGGAACAATGTTATTGAATATGGCGTTGAAGTTATATTAAGAGCTGTAAAGAAAGGAAGCATTCGGATAGATGCTGCGCAAGTTTCAGTTAATTATAAAAAATATGAAACAAAACCTTTAATAATTACTGTTTCGGGAGAGCCTAATAGTCCTGAAGAGGATACAGCATTCAATTCCAAAATGGGAGAATTTTTTCTAAAATTAAAGGTTTCTGAAAAAAGTCCTTACCAAAATGAAGGCATTGTAACAAATTTAAAATTTTATACCCGTAGAATAGAGTTATTAAATAGTATGACTAACCTGACTATGCCTGATTGTCAGGGAGTTTTCGTGCAACACGTTAAAGAAAGAAACAACGTTGTTGAGCAAGAAATAATTAACGGAGATATATATTTTTCGAAAGTAATAGGATCTTATATTATGTTTCCAACCCAATCAGGAACAATTATTATCAATCCATTTATCTTGACATTAACGATTCCGGATGGTTTTTTTAATGAACATGATTTAAATATAAAATCAGCTCCAGTTTCTTTACAAGTTAAAAAACTTCCTGAAGATTCTCCGGAAAACTTTTATGGGCTTGTAGGACAGTTTTATATGCAGGCTTCTGCTAATAAAAAAGAATTGCAAACAGAGGAAGCAGTTACTGTAAATGTTGAAATTAATGGAAAAGGTAATATTAGTCTTCTTAAATCCCCAAACTTAAATGTATCAGAGGATATAGAAAAATATACTCCAAAAAGTAAATTGGAATCTGAGAATACTTCTGATGGGATAAGAGGAAAATTAAATACTTCCACGATATTAGTTCCTCAAAAAGTTGGAAAATATAATGTCAATGTTGAGACTATTAGCTATTTCGATCCAAAAGAACAAAAATACAAACAGTTATCTGTAGAACCAATTTCAATAAATGTGTTATCTAACTCATTAATTAAGAATGATGAAGATTCATACAATGTTTCAAGTAAAGATTCAGACTCAGGAATAGCTATCCATCATGAACCTAAATTCACTATTAGAAAGAAGGTCGAAGAAGCATTCAAGATGAAAAATAATAGTGTTGAAAAAGTATTAATTCTCTTACCGTTAGTTTTAATTTTTGTAATTATTATAGGACTTGCAATTATTTTATTTATATATATAAAGAAAAATAAATCTAAAAAAGAAGAATCTAAAAAAATACTAAATCCTACTTTAACTAAAGAAAATAAATTTACATTTAGTAGAAAACCTTATATTAATTCAGTTCCCAACGATTACAAATCCGAATTATCGGAATTGAATCACTTAGCACAAGAAGGAACAGATAAAAAAGAATTTTATATTCTATTAGAAAGGATATTAATAGAAGTAGCCCAACAACGTTTACGTAATGAAAAGGAAAGTTATGTGACTTCAGTTGATTTAGAAGAAGAGCTAGCAGATAAGTTAGGGGATGAATTATCTGAAGAATGGAAGAATTTGCTGTTAAAGTCACAAATCGAACGGTATTCAAGTGTAACCGAGCAGGAATCCTTATTATCAGTGTATTCAAAAACTAAAGACTTAATTAAAAAAATAAATACTGATTTAAATCTAAAAAACTTTTAAAAAAGATTATTGAGAAATTTCTTTATAATTAAAATTTTAAATATGCCGGTACATTTTTCTATTCAGGAAATAGCAAGTTGTTTTATGGTTTTATTTGCCATAATTGATATTTTTGGTAGTGTCCCTATTATAGTTAGCATAAAAAGTAAGGTAGGATATTTACAAGCAAAAAAAACAACGTTGGTAGCTTGTACTATCATGATTTCTTTTTTGTTTGTAGGAGATAAATTACTTAAGCTTATAGGAATAGACGTATATTCTTTTGCTGTTGCCGGGGCAATGGTTCTCTTTGTGATAGCCTTAGAAATGATTCTTGGTATTGAAATAAATAAGATCGATGAACCACAGTCCGCTTCTATAGTACCTTTAGCATTTCCTTTAATTGCTGGTGCCGGAGCATTAACTGCCGTCTTGGCGTTAAAGGCAGAATATCATACAGAAAATATCATTGTTGCTATTCTCCTTAATATGGTTGTAGTTTACTTAGTTTTAAAATATGCCGGAAAACTAGAGCAGATCTTGGGAAAAGGTGTTATTTCAGTAATGAAAAAAGTTTTTGGGATAATTTTACTAGCGATTTCCATTAAACTATTTACCGCAAATATAACATCATTATTGGAAAAAGTATCTCAATAAAAAACAAAAAACATATTTAGTATATTTGTAAAAATTTAAAGATGAAATATTTTTTAAATATAACTCTTATTGCTTTTATACTGATAATCGTTTTTAATGCAACGCAAATTAATTATAGTTATGAATTAACAACTGATCCTAATGATAAATATTTCTATTGCTCTATATTAGCAATATTCGGTATACTGCTAATATTTATAGTGAAAGGTTTAAAGAAATTAGTACAATCCAAATAAATAATTAAGAAGATTTTATTTTTTCAAGTAAACGCAAATAGCTTTTACTTAAAATTTTATAGGTAGGGATTTCTTTGCCATAAAAGATTATCATGAATAAATGTGGGGTAGGAAAAGTATTATATAATTCTAATTTGTTCAACCGATAGCATTCACGTAACAGCCTCTTAATTCTATTCCTGTCCACAGCATGCTTAAAACATTTTTTAGATACTGACACACCTACTTTATGTAATCGTATGGATTCAGGAGAATCACAAGAAATGATTCTTAAAGGATATTTATTATACCAATTTCCTTTTTCAAACAAATGCTTAATAAGTTTGTAACCCTTTAAATGTTCTTCTTTTGAATATTTTTGATTCATATAAACATATTCCGCATTAATGCTAATAAACAGCATAAACATTAATGACAGTTTTGATATAAGTAAAATTTTAAGAATTCCTCTGCCAAAGATAGGGCATTTGTAATAATCATAAACATTAATTATTTTTGCATAAAAATAAATAGAAAACAGAATATATGTATCCAGAGGAAATGGTAGCGCCAATGAAAGCGCAATTAACAAATAAAGGTTTTGAAGATTTAAATACATCAGAAAAAGTATTAGATGCATTAAAAAAACCAGGAACCACTCTATTGATTATTAATTCGGTTTGTGGATGCGCGGCAGGAGGAGCACGTCCTGGAGTATTATTATCAGTAGAGGGAGAGGGGAAAAAACCCGATCATTTAACAACAGCATTTGCAGGATTTGATGTGGAGGCTGTAAAAACAGCTAGAGAACATTTGGCTCCGTTCCCCCCGTCATCACCTTCTATAGCTTTGTTTAAAGATGGAGAATTGGTTCATTTCCTAGAAAGACATCATATCGAAGGTCATTCGCCGGAATTGATTGCTGAAAATTTAAAACAAGCCTACGCAGAATTTTGTTAACATGTCATTAAAAGAAGAACAAATTCAATCGTTATCTGAAAAGATCGTTGAGAAATTAAAAACCGTTTACGATCCAGAAATTCCGGTTGATGTTTATGAATTAGGTCTGATCTATGATATACAAATAAGCACCGAAGGAGATGTAGAAATATTGATGACTTTAACAACTCCCAATTGTCCGGTAGCTGAAACACTTCCTATGGAAGTAGAAGAAAAAATAAGTGCTATAGATGAGGTGAAAGAAGTAAAGGTAAAAATTACTTTTGAGCCTACCTGGGATAAAGATATGATGAGTGAAGAAGCTAAATTTGACCTAGGCCTTTTATAACAACATAGAAAGTTAAAATTTATTTAATCTCTAATAGAGAAGAAGGAGAGGCATACTATGTCTCTCTTTTTAATACTATCAGTTGAGTTATAGATTTAATCAATAATATAAATAATCCATAAAAAAGTCACCCCTTATCCGTTAAAAATACATTAAAAATTTTCGATCAATCCACACAAGACTTTAATTTCAATTATAAATAGATAACTTTGTTTTATAAAAGCACATTGCATGAGATTATTTATCGGAGAAATAAATCAAAACGAAGTACAACTTCGGGAAGAGGAAGAACACCATATTATTAAAGTGCTAAGAATGAGAGAGGGAGATGAAATTTATGTCACGGATGGAAGGGGAGCGCTTTTAAAGGGAAACTTACGAATATTGGGAAAAAGAGTTAAGGTAGAAATTATAGAAACATATTCAACCTCTCTTTCATTTCATAATGGATTGCATATTGCCATAGCTCCTACTAAAAATTTAGACAGATTTGAATTTTTTATAGAAAAAGCCGTAGAACTAGGAATTTCCAAAATTACTCCTTTATTGTGTGCTAATTCAGAAAGGAAAATTTTAAATATTGATAAAATTAAAAAGCAGGTAGAAACCGCATGTAAACAATCCCTAAGAACAATTTTTCCTGAAGTATTTCCACTAACTTCTATTAAAAACTTTATACAATCTTCTCAAACAAAATTATACCTAACACATTGTTACAAAGAATATAATAAAATTTCACTAAAAGAAGTCTTAGAAAAAGAAAAAGAAATAACTCTTTTAGTAGGTCCCGAAGGTGATTTTTCTAAAAAGGAAGTAGAAGAACTTTATTCAATGGGCTCTATCGGAGTAAGTTTGGGTGAAAATCGCTTACGAACAGAAACGGCTGGAATTTTTATAGCCTCAAGTTATTATCTTTATAATAGTTAGATTATTAAATATCAAACTACGTAAGAACAGAGGTTTATATTTGCTCTAAATTTATCTATTTAAAAAACTATATATCCATAATTGGCTTTATAGAATTATTGAATCTTGTCAAAATAATCAAGAATAAGTTGTACAGAATCAGGCTTGCTTATAACATATTCCTTTGCCTTCTCACCAATAATTATTCTTTTTTCTTTATTGGCCAGCAGTTCAACCAAAATTTCATTAAACTTATTTTGATTATGTATAATTACTGCTCCACCATATTGAAGCAATTCAACCGCCTCAATAAATTTATCATAAATAGGGCCGTAAATAACGGGAGAAGCAAAAATAGCAGGTTCCAATACATTATGAACCCCCTCCTTCCCAAAACCACCGCCTACATAAGAAATATCTGCATATGAGTAAACTTTTGTTAGTATTCCAACGGTATCCAAAATTAAGATTTGATAATCCGCTGGATTTTTATCTTTGATTTCCGAAAATAACAGCGTCTTTGGTATAAATTCAGCTCTTAATCTTTGAAAGTAATCAACATTCATATTATGAGGCGCGATAAGTATTTTGCAATTAGTGAAGAAAGTTGAATTAATAAAGTTTTTTAAAAGTTCATCATCTTCTTTCCACGTACTTCCGGCAACTATTAAAGTACTATTTTCTTTAAAAATAGAAAGCCAATCTAAATAATTGTTTTGTTTAAGAAGCATTTTAACTCTGTCAAAACGCGTATCTCCTGATATGGTTACCTGCTGAATGTCAATAGAATTTAATAATGTCTTTGAGTTATTGTCCTGAACAAAAAAATGCGTAACTTTTTTTAATATTGAAACAAACCATTTTCCTCTAGGCTTAAAATATACTTGATCTGGACGGAATACACTGGATATAAATATAGTCGGTATGTTTTTACTAATAAGAGCTTGTAATACATTATACCAGAAATCATATTTTACAAAAATTGTGTAAGAAGGGTGTAAAAGTTCAATTAATTTTTTTGCTTGAGAAGGTGTATCCAAAGGTAAATAAAACAAAAAATCTGCAAAGCATTTATTTTTAACTACTTCATACCCGGAAGGGGAAAAAAAGCTAACCGCTAACTTATATTCAGGAAATTTTTTTCTTAAAGCAATAAGTAGGGGAAGTCCCTGTTCATATTCACCCAAAGAAGACACATGCATCCAAATAACAAGGTCATTGTGAGAAATTTCTCTTTCTATTTTCTGGAAGACTCCTTTTCTTCCTCGTATCCAAAGTTTAGCTTTAGGATGGAAAAAAGAAGCAATTTTCATGCCTATACCTAAAAGGTAAATTCCGAGTGTATATAAAAATGAATTCAAAATTTATTGTGTTTTATGTAATATTTTTTAGTCAATTATTCTTAAAAAAATTGCCTTAATACAATTAAGGCAATTCATTATTCTATGTTTATTTAATTAATAAAAATCTCATTTAAAATTTTTTCGAAAATGCGAAATTACAACAGCTAAATAAGCATTAATAAGCTCGAGCAAATAAAACTCTTCTTTGGGAAGGTTTTCCGGAGTAAATACATACACCATTTTCTTCTTTAGCATCTAGAGGGATGCATCTAATAGTTGCTTTAGTCTCGGCTTTAATTTTTTCTTCCACTTCCAAAGAGCCATCCCAATGTGCAGAAACAAATCCTCCTTTCTCATCTAAAACTTTTTTAAACTCGTCGTACGTATTTACTTCCGTTATCAATAAATCTCTACGTTCTTTTGCTTTATTAAAAATATTTTGTTGAATATCTTGTAGTAGGCTTTGGATATATTCAGCCAATCCATCAACAGAATGCAAATGTTTCTCCAAAGTATCTCTACGAGCAATTTCAACTTGTCTGTTCTCAAGGTCTTTCGGGCCTATGGTTATCCGTATAGGTACCCCTTTTAATTCATATTCGTTAAATTTCCATCCCGGCTTGTATTCAGTTCTGTCATCAAATTTAAGACTGATATTCATTTGTTTAAGTTGAGATTTAAGCGTGTAAGCCAGATCGGCAATAGCATTTAATTGATCTTCGGTTTTATGTATAGGTACAATAACTACTTGAATTGGAGCGATTTTCGGAGGAAGTACTAAGCCGTTATCATCAGAATGGGACATAATCAGAGCCCCTATAAGACGTGTAGATACCCCCCAAGATGTAGCCCATACATATTCTTGTTTCCCCTCTTTAGATTGATATTTTACATCAAATGCTTTGGCAAAATTCTGTCCTAAAAAATGGGAAGTTCCCGCTTGTAGTGCTTTACCGTCTTGCATCATTGCCTCAATGCAATAGGTTTCTTCCGCACCGGCAAACCTTTCGGCCGGAGATTTTACTCCTTGTATTACAGGTATTGCCATAAAATTTTCTACAAATTCGGTATAAACTTTCAACATTTTTTCTGCTTCCTCTATAGCTTCTTCTTTAGATACATGAGCCGTATGACCTTCTTGCCATAAAAACTCTGCAGTTCTTAAAAATAGTCGGGTTCTCATTTCCCAACGAACCACATTGGCCCATTGATTAATAAGAATAGGCAAATCACGATGAGATTTAATCCAATTTTTATAAGTATTCCATATAATTGTTTCAGAAGTGGGTCTTACAATCAATTCCTCTTCTAATTTAGCTTCCGGGTCTACTACCACCCCATGACCGTCAGGAGCATTTTTTAATCTGTAATGAGTAACCACAGCACATTCTTTGGCAAATCCTTCTACATGATCTGATTCTTTAGATAAGTAAGATTTAGGGATAAATAAAGGAAAATACGCATTTTCATGTCCTGTATCTTTAAACATTTGATCTAAATGATGTTGCATTTTTTCCCATATAGCATAACCATACGGTTTAATAACCATACATCCTCTAACCCCCGAATTTTCAGCCATGTCTGCCTTAATTACCAGTTCGTTATACCATTTACTGTAATCATCTTCTCTTGATGTAAGTGTTGCCATATTGCTTTTCTAATGTTTTAAACTTATATTTAATTTGCTGTTATCATACTTAAATTATTTAGTCACCTTACAATTGTGACCTTTGTTTTTTCTTAAATTGGTATGACTTTTGTGAATCAAAATGATTTAAGAACAAAAGTATAATAAATATATAAACTACTAAAAAAATATCATGAAGAATATCAGTTGTAATTTAGGACGAGTTTTCATGAAAGTATGTGCTCTATTAATAGTGTCAGTTTTTTTAACGTCATGTTACGTAGGTCAAACTTCATATGCCGGTGAGGATAGCGTATATTATTCTCATAAAACTCACAAAAATAAAAAGAAAAAAAAGCAACAAGCGTCTTACGATTATGTATACGATGACGATTCAAAATCATCCGTTGAGAGCCAAAATTCTACTGAAGTACGCATAGGAAAGAAATATATAGATCCTACTTCTAATGCAAGTGACTTATTGTATGATGATAATGATTCTTCTGAAGATATTAGTACAAATAGCACCAATCATTATAGTGAGCAAATAGATCGGTCTTATACTTACAATTACAGTAAAGACAATTGGGGAGACGATGATGTTACTATAGTAAATAATTATTATTATGGAGGTTACGGTCCTTATTATTCTAATTATTGGGTCGATCCGTATTGGGGGTGGAGAAGTTATTGGAGACCTTATTATGGATGGAACTGGGGTGTATCAATTGGCTGGGGTTGGTCTGGCTGGGATTACCCTTCTTACTGGGGGCCATCTTGGGGATACTATCCGGGGTATTGGAGACCTCATCATCATTATTGGAATAATGGATGGTGTTGTTCAAGATACTATCCTAGTTATGGTTCAAGATCGGCTTATTTAAATAGTTATAGAGGAAGTTCATACATATCTAGGTCTTATGGAACATCCCGTTCAAGGCAAATTCAAGGTATACAAAGACAAAATAATAGAAATACGATTATTTCTGGAAGTAGAGGCAACGATTTGGCTATTTCAAGAAATAATTCAGGTATAGTTTCTGGTTCAAGGAATAATACGATAAGTAATTCAAACGGATCAAGATCTAACGGAGAAATAAGAGTATCTAGAAATAATATAGGGACAATACAAGGGAATTCAGAAAATACTATAGGTAATTCAAACGGATCAAGATCTAACGGAGGAATAAGAGGATCTAGAAATAATGTAGGGACAACACAAGGGAATTCAGAAAATACAATAGGTAATTCAAACGGATCAAGATCTAACGGAGGAATAAGAGGATCTAGAAATAATGTAGGGACAACACAAGGGAATTCAGGAAATACTATAGGTAATTCAAACGGATCGAGATCTAACGGAGGAATAAGAGGATCTAGAAATAATGTAGGGACAACACAAGGGAATTCAGGAAATACTATAGGTAATTCAAATGGATCAAGATCTAATGGAGTAACAAGAGGATCTAGAAATTATGATTCCGGTTCCACGCGTATGTCTTCCCCAACCTATCAAGTTCCAAGCTCAGGAAGTCGAGGTGGAATAGGAGGAGGTTCCATAAGTAGTGGAAGTCGTGGAGGATCTATTGGAGGAGGAAGTCGTGGAGGATCTATTGGAGGTCGAAGATAATAAATAATAAAAAACTCAAATTATGAATAAGAAATTGTTATATGGATTTATTCTTTCATCATTAGTCATGACAGTGAAATCTCAGACAACCCAATTTTATCCAAATGACGTTTCAGATGCTTTTAATATTTTTGGAGATAATTCCAATAATACTTCAGGAACAGCACGATATATTGGTATGGGAGAATCTATGGGTGCTTTAGGAGGAGATTTAAGCGCTGTAGAGACCAATCCTGCCGGGTTAGGTATTTTTAGAAATTCTGTAGCTAATATTTCGATGGGTGTATTGTCAAATAAGAATAAAGCTACTATGGGTAATGGTGTAAATTCCAATACAGATACCAACTTTAATGTTCCCGCAGCGGGGATTGCTTTAGCATTGGGGGATGAATCAGATCTGCTTAAAGTAAATTTTGGAGTAAATTTTTCTTACCAAAGGGTAGATAATGATGTGTATTTTTCACGCAATTCAAAAATAAATTATTTATTTCCTAACAAAGATAACGTAAATCAGACCTATGAGATGGCTAATTACGATCAATATACTGATGGATATAAATCAAAATTGAAATTGAGTTTTGCTACCAATTATATGGATAAAATTTATTTCGGTATTGGTTTTGATTGGCATTATTTAAATGTTGATAGGAGCTCAGAATACGGTCATAGAAACACTGTTGACGGAGAATATATGAGATTTGATGAACAATTAACTCCTTATAGTCAAGAAGCAAACGGTTTCGGATTAAATGTAGGGGTAATAGGGAAGATCACACCTGAAATACGTTTAGGTGCTGCTTATCATACTCCGATTTGGTGGTCTGATATGGATGATTATAGATGGGTGTATAGTGTTAATGATAAAGGACAATTTTTCCAAGATTATATATATTATGATCGTTATAAAAATGTGTCCCCGGGAAAAATTGTTTTGAGTGGTGCCTTTGCATCAAATATTTTTGATGATGATAATTCTTTGGCATTTAATTTTGATTTTATTAATTATTTCAATAAGGATATGGAGTTTAAAGGAGATGTAGATTATAGACTTAACAATAACTTTGTAAATAATTATGTTAGAAATTCTCAAGAATATCGTGCAGGGTTAGAATATAGATTCAAAGAACTTAAATTAAGAGCTGGATATGCTTATGCCTCTTCTCCAATAAAAGATCAATCTATAGCCGGTGTATGGGATAATGATTCAAGTCCGGTATATGTAAAAAACTATTTAGCTGGAGAAAAAAATAAATTGTCTTTTGGTGTAGGATACGATATAGGGGTGTTTTTTGTTGATTTAGGATATCAAAATATAAAAACAGATTATCATACGACTCTATCTGGTGATTTTTATACAGTTGATGGATCAAATGTAAATCTTGATTTGAATAAGCCCTATTTTGGAAAAGTTAATAATACACAAAATAATTTTGTGTTAACATTAGGCATGAGATTTTAAAAAATAATTTTAATAAAAAAAATCCTAACATTTGTTAGGATTTTTTTTATTTATTTCTAAGCAAATCTCTTATTTCAGTTAGTAATTCTTCTTGGGAAGGTGGTTTTGGTGTATTATCTTGTTCTTTTTTGTTCTCATCTTTCTTATTAAGCTTATTAATTACTTTAATCATGGTAAATAGACAAAAAGCTATAATTATAAAAGATAAACATGTAGAAAGAAAATTACCGTACTTAATAGCTGTACCCGGAATGGTTAATTTAGCTAAATCTGTTAAATCTGCCATTTTAAGGGCAGGATTCAGAACTAAAGGAGTAATAATATCTTCCACTAAAGAAGTAATAATTTTATTAAAGGCACCACCGATAATTACACCAACAGCCATATCGACAACATTTCCACGTAAGGCGAAATCTTTAAATTCTTTTATAAAACCCATAAAAAATAAAATTAATTAAGATTGTAAAAATAAATTAAATTTTAAAATAATATAATCAACTAATACTTCAACTATTATTCAAATACTATTCCGAAATTTTTATCAAAAGATAAAATACCTTCTGTTTTCTCATGGGTTTCGGGATTTGTAAGGCCTTTTATTTTTGAAGTTTTACCTTTACATATTAAATCAGAAATTTGCTTTAAAGACAATTTTTTACCGTATATTTCAAAGGGAACGGTAAAATCACAATTTTTATAATTGGAACATCCGTATGCAGATTTTCCTTTTATTAACTTACGAGCGTTACATTTAGGGCATAACAATTCCTCCACAGATTGTGAATTAGTGTTTGATTTTTTATGAATATTCTTATTTTCTACATTCTTTTTATCTTGTACTGAGATTCTACGGTATTGGCTATTTTTAACTTCTTGTGTGAGATTAGTTACCATTTCTATGAGTTCCTTTTTAAAAAGATCGGAAGAATAGGTGCCTTTTTCAATTAACCTAAGTTTTTTTTCCCAAAGTCCGGTAAGCTCTACACTCTTCAATAATTCACTTTGTATAGTATCTATCAAATCCATTCCTGTTGGAGTAGCATATATATTTTTCCTTTTTTTTTCAATGTACTTTCGATGAAGTAAGGTTTCAATGATATTTGCTCTAGTTGATGGTCTACCAATTCCATTATCCTTTAATACTTCTCTCATTTCTTCATCTTCAACCTGCTTTCCGGCTGTTTCCATACTTCTCAATAAAGAGGCTTCCGTATAATATTTAGGTGGAGAAGTCTTGCCTTGGTGGATAAACGGTTTATGAGGCCCGCTTTCTCCGACTTGAAAAACAGGAATTAAATTTTCTTCTTTTTCATTCTTTTTATCTTGCTCATATATTATTCTCCAACCAGGTTCTAAAATTTGTTTTCCACTAGCTTTAAATGGGATTTCGCCAACTTTTGAAGTAACCAAAGTATTAGAAATCTTACATTCTGGATAAAATGCAGCAATAAATCTTCGAGCTACCAAATCATATATCTTTTTTTCATCAGATGAAATTCCTTCCGGCGATACATCGGTGGGTATGATCGCATGATGATCGGTTACTTTGGTGTCATCGAATACAGCTTTGGATTTAGGAATAGGATTCTTTAAAAGAAAAGAAATAAGGGTTTCATAATATTTCATGCTGGAAAGAATTCCATGAATTTTTGGATATAAGTCTTCAGAAAGATAAGTTGTATCTACCCGAGGATATGTAACTAACTTTTTTTCATACAGACTTTGTATATATTTTAAGGTATTATCTGCAGAATAACCGTATTTCTTATTTGCTTCGACTTGTAAAGAAGTAAGATCAAACAATCTTGGATTTTTTTCCTTTCCCTCTTTCTTTTCGAAAGAAATTATTTCAAACGGATATTTTTGTAAATACTCTAATCCCTTTTTTGCTCTTTCTTCAGTTTTTAAACGGTCAATATCGGCGTTAAATTCAACATCTTTATAGATAGTTTTTAATTCCCAATATTCTTCAATAATAAAAGATTCAATTTCTTTCTGCCGTTGTACAATCATGGCCAAGGTAGGTGTTTGAACTCTTCCAATTGATAGTAGAGTTTTATTGGAAGCAAATTTTTTAGTAAACAATCGAGTGGCATTTATTCCCAAAAGCCAATCTCCAATGGCACGAGCACTACCTGCTGAATATAGATTTTCATATAGTGAAGAGTCTTTGAGATTTTCAAATCCTTCTTTGATAGACTGTTCTGTTAAAGACGATATCCATAAACGTTTTACAGGGACTTTACATTTGGCTTTTAATAATACCCACCGTTGAATTAATTCTCCTTCTTGTCCCGCATCTCCGCAATTTATTACTTCGTCACACTCGGAAACCAGATTTTTTATAATTTTGAATTGTTTTTCTACTCCTTTATTTGATATGAGTTTGATACCAAAATTTGTGGGGATAATTGGAAGATCTTCCAAATACCAGAATTTCCAATTCGGATTATAATCATGAGGCTCTTTTAAAGTACATAAATGCCCAAAAGTCCAGGTTACCTGATATCCATTTCCTTGATAATATCCATCTTTTCTTTCTTTAGCCCCCAAAATTTGGGCAATATCTTTAGCAACGCTTGGTTTTTCAGCAATACATACTTTCATGCGTGAGGTACATTTTTGTACCTGCAAAATTGCAATTTTTTATGTACATAATAAATAGTAAGCATGCTGAAAGATACATTAATTTAATTACTGGATAAGTGATTATTAAGAAATAATATTTTAAAAAATAGAGATAAAAATAAAATTTTATTTTTAATCATTTCAAATATTTTTTATTTTTAAGTTATTGATGAAAAAATAAATAAAAGTTCGAAAGAAATTTTTTAGTATTAAAATTTTAAATTTGTGAAAATATGCTTGATTATTTACAAAATTATACGCTTTGCGATCAATTAAGGATACATAAGAATTTAACAAATTGATTTATATGCTAGAAGTTAAAAATCTCTTTTTTTCATATACCGAAGATAAAAAAATCATAGAATCTCTATCTTTTATCTTACAGCAAGGAAACATGTTGGCCTTGGTTGGGGAAAGTGGAAGTGGAAAAAGTACAGTTTTAAAATTAATTTACGGATTATTGGAGTGGGAGAGCGGCGAAATTTTTTATAATGGACGAAAATTAGCTGGATTTAAAGGGAATTTAGTTCCTGGAGAACCTGAATTTAAATATTTGGAACAGGAGTTTGGGCTGATGCCCTATGCTACTGTAGGAGAAAATGTTGGTAAATTCCTTTCTAATATAGATATAAAAGAGAAACAAAATAGAATTATGTTTCTTTTAGATATTGTAGGCATGGCAAGCTATATTGATGAGAAACCCATTTCACTAAGTGGAGGTCAAAAACAAAGAGTAGCTTTAGCAAAAGCTCTAGCACAAACTCCTTCAGTACTTCTGTTGGATGAACCATTTTCTCAAGTCGATACTTTTAAGAAAAATGTATTAAAGAGAGCCGTTTTTGATTTTGCTAAAGAAAATAATATATCTATCATATTAGCTACACATGAGATAGAAGATGCTCTTGCTTATGCAGATGAAATGATGATCTTAAAAGAAGGAAAAGTTGTACGATACGGTAATCCCAATGATTTATACAAAAATCCTGAAATTATGTATGTAGCAAATTTATTTGGCGAAAGTACCATTATAAAGCGGGAAGATTTTCCGGATTTTTTTGAAGAAATAGACGAAAATAAAATTATTGTTTATCCGCATCAATTCGTAATTTCTCAAACAGGTATACCTGTAAAAGTAATAAGAAGTTATTTTCAAGGATCTCATTATCTAGTAGAATGCGTTTCAAAATTTAATAGATTTTGGTTTATAAGTGAAGAAGAGCTGTCCATTGGAAAAGAATGTAAGCTACAATTTTATGAATATCAAAAACTATTATAGATCTTAAATCTTTTCAAAAAATCATATGCAAAAACAAGAAGTTTTCAGCTATAAAATCGCCTAAATTAGTTAATAAATGTAAATTTTAACTACAAAATTAATTATCCCAGTAAGTATTTTTTTTCAAGAATAAACTTGAAAAAAGTAGGAATTTTTATGACTGTATAAAAAAGTTATTATTCATAGTAGTAATATTTTTTAAGAATTTTCTTACGTAGGAATTTTAAATTTTACCAACAGTTGGAAAAATAAATTTAATGCTGTTAATAAATTAACAATTATGAGAATATTATCTTAAAAAAATTAATGAAAAGAATAAAAAATATAAAAATTAAACAATAAAATTTAAAATCAATAAATTTTTTAAATATTGATTTTTTATGTGCATGCAATAAACAGTATATTTGTATAAATCAAAATGATATGAAAAGAATATTATTTACTTCTTCTTTCTCAATTCCTGACGATTATGAGCAGGAATATGAAATTGATTATATTCCTTTTATATATACAGAAATATATCCTTATTACGATATCATTAAATATATACCTCCGGATGTGCAATCATATATTGTAACTAGTAAAAATTCTGCAAAAGCCATTAAAGATATTGAATTAGAAGGAGAGTTCTTTGTAGTGGGAAAAAGCACAGCCAAAGAGTTGTACGGACAAAACAGGGATATCGCATTTATAACTAATTATGCAGAAGATTTGTTAGAAAGAATGCTTGAGACTGATATAAAAAAATATGTTTTTTTTAAAGGAAATCTATCACTCACTATTTTACCGGATACGTTAAGAGAACATGGAGTGGAAGTGGTTGGAATTGAGAGTTATAAAACAATTCTTACTCCACATAAGATTGATAAAACGTATGATGCAATAGTTTTTACAAGTCCTTCAGCCGTTAGATCTTTTAGTTCTATGAATAAGATTCCACAGGAAACCATTATCTTTACAAGCGGTAAAACAACAGCTGCGACAGTCAGTACGTTGGGAAATTATGATATATATTACCCTGAAGAAACCACTAAAGAATCTTTACTTGAACTAATAAAAAAGACCCTAAATGATTAAAAATACTTTATTTCTAGATGCTTTAAAAGGTAAGAATGTTAAACGCCCTCCGGTATGGATGATGCGTCAAGCAGGAAGATTTTTGCCTGAATTTAGAGCACTGCGTGATAAGTATGATTTTTTTACCCGTTGTAAAACGCCGGAATTGGCTGCGGAAATTACTATGATGCCTGTAAAAAGATTTCCTATAGATTCTGCTATTTTATTTTCAGATATTTTAGTTGTTCCACAAGCAATGGGACTGAATTTTGAGATGAAGGAATCCGTAGGGCCTTATTTGCAAAATCCGATAGCCTCTAAGCAAGATGTTGAAAGACTACAAAATCCTCCGATAGAGGAAAGTTTAGGATATGTTTTGGAAGCTATTTCAATTACAAAAGAGCTTTTACATAATGAAATTCCTTTGATAGGATTTTCCGGTAGTCCTTGGACGATTTTATGCTATGCTGTAGAAGGAAAAGGGTCCAAAACTTTTGATAAAGCTAAATCATTTTGCTTTAAAAATCCAGAATGGGCCCATTTATTATTACAAAAAATTACTGATTATACCATTCAATATTTACTTAGAAAAGTAGAAAGTGGGGTAGACGCTATACAAATTTTTGATAGTTGGGGAGGGTTACTTTCTCCGAAAGATTATGAAGAGTTTTCATGGAGATATATAGACCAAATAGTAGAGGTTTTAGCAACTAAAGTTCCGGTGATAGTTTTTGGTAAAGGATGTTGGTATGCCTTACCAACCATGTCTCAATCAAAAGCTTCGGCACTGGGAGTAGATTGGACGATAACTCCACAAAAAGCAAGGGAATTTTCAGGCGAAGCTATTACTTTGCAAGGGAATTTTGATCCGGCTAAATTATTGTCAACTCCAAAAAATATATATTCTGAAGCTCAACAAATGATTCGTGATTTTGGAGTTCAACGTTATATTGCAAATTTAGGCCATGGTATATTACCCAATGTGCCTCTAGAAAACGCTGAAGCTTTTATTAGAGCTATAGTTGAGTTTAGAGAATAATAAGCTTAAAATATTAATTATCAAAAATTCAGTCATTTTTCAGTTATTTTTTCCTGAAAGGAACATATATTTTTAGGTATATGCATACATAAATGTATAAAAATAAGATTATTTGCTAAAACGTTGTAAATAATTAATTTATAGCTATATAAGGCATGCTATTTGTGATTAAATATCTAGCTTCTATCATTAATTTATCTGTCTTAGAAATATTCAGGTTCTAAAATATTATCCATTTAACAGTTTAAATTTAAGGGTATGAAGAAAAATTTATCTATTTTCCTCTGCGTATTTTATGCAATATTCTTCTTCGGACAAGTAGGTATCGGGACAGAAAACCCGGATAGTTCCTCACTTTTAGAAATAAAAGCAAATAATAAAGGCTTTTTGCCTCCTCGGGTTCATATTACCTCGATTACCGATACAACCACTATTGAAAACCCGGCAACTGGTTTAATCATCTATGAACCTGATGGATTTTCAGAAACAATTAACAATAAGATTTACAATAGAGAAGCAGGTGTTTATATGTATAACGGCCAAGAGTGGCAACGCTTATATGCAACCAATAATACGAATAGCATTTCACCAACCGAAGGAAGAAATCTTGCAGGAGTAAAAATAGCTGTTAATCAATCGGCTTATGTTCCTCTCTCGGGATATCAATCGTATGGCTTATTATTACAAAATTCTTCTGTAAGTATTGATCCCAAGTATGTAAGTGGTATCTGGACCTCTCAATCAAGCTCTCCATCAGATATACTTTCTCCTAAAAATGGAGATTCAGGAACTTTACTTTTAGAAAATAAAATGTCAGATCAAGCTAATTTTTTCCGAATTAATTTTGAATATGCAATTTTAAATACGAAACCAACCACTACCGGTTTTTTTAACGTTTCCATTATTTCTAATTCTACCAATGAAACCATTTATTCGGATGCCATCATTGTTCCGGCAGGAACAAATGTTGGAAGTAATGTTAAATTTCAAGTTGCTTTTCCTACTTTGTCCGATATTAATTCAATAAATGCAGGGTATAAAATTTATTTTGGCGTAGATACAGGTTCGTCAGTTTTACCTAATAACATAGGAGTAAAAATTAATGATATTGTAAGGATAAATTAATAATAATCTTCACCTAATTTCGATTTTAATATTACCAAAATACGGTAGGTAAATTCTATGTATAAAATATGTTAAAATTAAAAAATAATATAGGCTTACTTATGGGGTAAATTATACATTAATGTTTTTTAAATATTTAAAAATAGGAGAATAATAAAAAATTATCCCTTATTTTCGTTTTCTAATGTCTGTTTTAAATATAATTCTCTTAAACCCTTTATCGTATGAAAACGATCGTAAATATGAATTTTTGTTGTTAATGGAGCAAAAAGATGGCCAAGCCCACCGGTTGCTATAACAAAAGTATCTTCTCCTAATTCTTTATTGATTCGATCAATAAGTCCTTCTACCATACTAAGAAAACCGAAAACCATTCCACTTTGCATACACTCTTCCGTAGTTTTTCCAAGAACATGCTTAGGAGTACGCATTTCAATATCTGAAAGCTGTGCAGTTGCTCCAATTAATGAATTTAAAGAAGTAATGACACCTGCGGCTATAATAACACCTTTAATATCTGCATTTTTGTCAACACAGGTTAAAGTTAATGCCGTACCAAAATCAACTATAATTTTAGTTCCTTTATATTTTTTATGGGCATAGTAGGCATTGGCATATAAATCAGTCCCCATTTGCGAAGTACTCGAAGTTAATTCAGTAGGAGTATTTCTGGTTACTTGTACCGTTTTAATATTATGCAATCGAGTTAATGATTTTCTTACTGGATAGGTTAAATGAGGAACGACAGAACCTACTGCAATTTTAGTTATATCATTAGGATTAATTCCATAATTTTGATAAGTCATTTTAAATTGAGAAAATAGCTCATCTTCACTTTTATAAGGCTTTGTGTTCATTACCCAGGAATTAATACATTCCTCTTCTTTAAATATACCAAAGCGTATATTACTATTACCGATGTTCACTACTAAAAGCATACTTATTTTATTTTGTATAAATGTTGTTGTCTCTGTTTACGTCTCCCATACGATATGTTGCATCTATTTCAATAGATTTAATTATTTCAGGAGATACAGGAAGGCTAAATTCATATTCTTTTTGGGTCCATTTCCAATAAGGAAGATTTATTTGATCTATGGTATTCTCTTGATTTTTATAGTTATGCATCATATGTAAAGGAATGTTATATATTTGTTTGGTTCCATTTGAATATGTTACATAAACATCGATAGGCATAGGAAAATTTCCAAGGTTTTCAAGCTCTATTTTAGTTTTTTTTTCATCTTTTGAGACATTTTTAATAGCATAATCGATGGTTCGGGTAGTATAAGTCATATAATTCCAATACCATTTTAAATCCATACCGGATATTTTCTGAGCAATATGTATAAAATCTCTGTCAGTAGGATGTTTGAATTTCCACGTTTCAAAATAATTTTTCATGATTTTGGAAAGGGTTTGCTGTCCAACGATATATTCCAACTGAACTAAAAATAATTCTCCTTTGATATAAGCTGAAATACTATAACCATTATTGGATGTGAAATGATCGGAAAATATGCCCATCACTTCTTCTTGTTTGGACTTGGTAAAATCAGTGTATAATTCTAAACTTTTAAAATACGGATTAGGAAAATCTTTAACACTTTCAGGAAATATTTTAGCCATCATCAAATCTTCAGCATAAGAAGTGAAACCTTCATCCATCCAAGCCCTCATGCTTTCATTAGTAGCAAGTATATGTTGAAACCAGGAATGTGAGGCTTCATGAAACATGAGTCTTGCAAGTCCTTCTAAAGATTTGGCATTTCCCATAATCATGCTACACATTCCATATTCCATACCTCCGTCTCCACCTTGTATAAAAGAGTACGTAGGATAGGGGTAGGGTCCGAAATTCTCTTTCATCAATTGGAAATATTTTTTGATGACAGGTTTAGTGTCATTCCAAAATTTAGTTTTCTCAGATTTTTGATATACTAAATAAACTAAAGGTCCCTCAGGTATAGATACGGTATCTACTGAGTAATCAGGGTCTGCAGCCCAAGCAAAATCGTGAATATTTTCGGCTTTGAAATGCCATTGAATTTTATTGTTTTTTATTTTCGACTTTGCACTCAAGTCATATCCTTTAACTTCTTTAGGATTCTGAAGAACTCCGCCTGCTCCGACAATATAATTTTTATCTATATTTATTTTTACATCGTAAGTACCAAATACTCCATGAAATTCTCTCGCTATATAATCAAATGTATGCCATCCTTCATAGTCGTATTCAACTACTTTAGGATACCATTGCGTCATAGTTAAATCTATCCCTTCTTTATTATTTCTTCCTGCTCTTCTAATGGTTTTTGGGATTTGAGAAGACCATTCCATTTCAAATTGAGTCGTTGAATGAGGTAAAATAGGCTGAGCTAATTTTACTTTTACTATAGTTTCTTCTACAACAAAACTGACAGGAATACCATTTTGTTTTAAAGATTTAATTTCTTGATAACCTATCTCATTAGGTTTTAGCATTGAAATAATTGAAATTCCTTCTGAAGTGACCATTCGCCTATCTGCAGATTTATTTAACTCTTTCAATTTTTGATCCATCATAGAATTGGGCTGGAAAGCATTCCAGTATACATGAAAATAAAAAACGGAAAGTGTATCAGGCGAATTATTATAATAGATTATTTGTTGATTACCTTTATACTTAAAGTCTTTGGTATCAACATCGATGTTCATTTTATAGTCAGCTTTTTGTTGATAATACGGATTTATTTGTGATTTCGATATCAATCCTGATACTAATAAGCAAATAAAAAATATTCTTTTCATTAAATAAAATTAATTTAACGCAAGTTAAAGATTAATTTTAATACATCCGTCATTAAATATATTTATCAGATTGCTGAAATATAGTCAAATAAATAACTTGAAATATTTTTTCTATATTCATTTTAATTTAAAAATGGAAGATAAATATTCTTTATCTTCCCATAAATAACAGGCTATAAAATATAATAGCAGTTTCTCATCTTTTTCCCTTATGATTTTTTGATCATTACATACAAGAGCTAATAATATTCAAGTATTTCATAAATTGGAAAAAATGAAATAATACTTTTTTAATTTGATTTTATGACAATGCTAATGTAAGGTTATAATTAAAAAATTATAAATCCATAAATTCAGAATCAGAATTATTGTTTTGAGAATGATTCTTTTTATCGGCTCTTTTATCTTTATTAAATCTATAAGTAAAGGATAAAGTAAACTGTCTTGGTCTCCACTGCATTTCGGAATACCTGTAAAAATCATCCCCGTAAGTTTTAGTTTTTCTTTTTTTAGAATCGAAAACATCTTGTATATTAAAAAGTAAGGTTCCTTTACCCTTTAGAATATCTTTGCTGAGACCTAAATCCATTCCGTACATTTCTTTATTTTTATTTTGTCCATTTTTAGAAGGAGCCATATAATTTCCTTGTACCTGAAAATTAAAATTTTCTGGAAGTTTAAAGGTCATGTTCATACGAGTTCTCCAAGTAAACCCTTTTTTATCTAAATTTTCTGTGATTAATGTTGTAGTTCCGGATACGGTATTTATTTTTTCATACGTATAACTTCCATAACTTTTGTATTGAAAAAGATTTACATCTCCAAAAATTTTCCACCATTTGTATGGATTTATGGAGTAAGATACTTCTCCTCCGTACCGATTTTCATGTCCTAAGTTGGTAGGCATTGTATTTAAATTTCCATATTGATCAGAAGTAGTTATAAACTGTAAAGGGTCTTGAGTTCTTTGATAATATAAAGAAGGAGTTATACCCCAAATGCTGTGTTGAAGGTTATATCCTAATTCAAATGAATTGGTATAAGAAGGATCTAAATCTGGATTCCCTTGACGAGTATTTCTGTCATCTGAAATGTTCTTATAAGGTATTAGCATTCTGCTATCCGGACGATGTATTCTTCTGCTATAGCTGATTTGCAACTGACTTTTTTCTGTTAAATCATAATTAAGATGAAGAGTAGGGAATAAGTCTGTATAATTTTTATGTATTGTTGAGTTTGCTTGATGAGACTGTACTTTAATAATAGAAGTTTCTTCTCTTAATCCTGCTAAAAATGAAAAAGCGCCCCATTTATTTCCGTATTGTAAATAAGAAGATAAAATATTTTCTTCATAGATTGTATTATCCGTTTGATCCGGATTTAATACCCAAGAGTTGTTTTTAAATTCATTTAAAGAAAAATCCGAATTAATTTTAGTATAATCTGCCCTCATACCAGCTTCTAATTGCGAACCTTCTTTAAAAGGAAGTATATAATCCGATTTTAACATTAATTTGGTTTGCGTGTTATCATTCTTATTTTTTCCCGGAGTACGATCGTAAATATCGGAATCGGAGTCTTTAAGATTATAAGAATAATATCCGTCGACTGTCAATACATTACCCTTTTTTGAAAAATTATGAGTAAAATTTAGGTTGCCATCTATCCCGTAATTATTTCTATTTTCTCGTTCTTTTCTTTCCGTAAGATTTTGTATTAATGAAGGATATAATAATGTATTGTAATGAGTGATACTTTTATAATTGCTTATGTTGTAATTATAACCTAAAGAAGCGGATAATGAATTATTTTTATCAAAGGTAAAGTTAAATCCTGTACTGGCATTAATAGAGGTTCTTTCGCGATATCTTCTAGAATCTTGAAATGAATTTTCAATCATTTCCTCGTTTAAATCATATCCGATATAATTTTTTTTCTCTTTTCCTTTATTTTTACCATATCTTAAACCTATATTGGTAAACCAATTCCAATTCTTTTTACCATATCCCAGATTAATAGAAGTACCGTATGATTGGGGAGTCCCTCCAGATATCTGAACGCTGCCGGTTAATCCTTTTTTCCTGTTTTTTTTAGTTACTATATTAATAATTCCTGCCGTTCCGGATGACTCATATCTGGCGGAAGCATTAGTTACTACCTCGATTTTTTCGACCATATCTGCAGGTATGGATTTTAATGCTTCAGCGGTATCATTAATACCAAGCATAGCTGATGGTTTTCCATCTACCAAGATTTTTACATTTTCATTTCCTCTAAGACTGACTGTTCCGTCTACATCAACATTTACCGAAGGAACGTTTTGCATTACGTCGGAAAGTGTTCCTGTTTTTGCTGTTATGTCTTGAGAAACATCATAAACTTTTTTATCCAGATCGACTCTATATAAAGGCTTTTTTCCTTCCACAACAATTTCTTCCAACTCTTTAGAACTTTGTTCTATTTTTATATTTCCTAATGAAGTTGATTGAAGTAGTGATTTTAGATCTACGAAAGAATCAAATCCCGCTTGATCAACTACCAATTCATATTCCCCCGGTGTTATTTTAATAGTAAATTTTCCTTTTTCATCAGCCAAGCCTCCAAATACTTTAGAGGTATCTTCTAAGTTTGTAAGCGTAATGCTACTAAAAGGAACCGGTTGATTTGTATTAGTAGTGACCGTTCCTGTGATGACGATGTTTTGTGAAAATATAAAGGTATATAATAGTAAACACAATAGGGATAATGTATTTTTCTTTGTAATCATTTAATAAATTTATTTTCTGTATAGACAAGGCTAAAACTAAAAGGTTACATGAAAAAATAAATAATAAAAAAAATAGTCTTTAGTGTTAATTTTTCTTACGAAAATTATTATTTTCAATTAATTCAAATGGATTTTCTGTTTTAGTTTTTATAAAACTTTTACCAAAGATAATAATACCGAATATTATAAGAGATATACCAACAATTTTTTTAATTTTATAGGCTAACCTATCAGTAAGTTGATGTTTAAATTTAGAAGCTAGAAATATTTTGAGTAAATCTATAGATACCATTGTGAGTAATAAAATGATTATATATAGATAAAAATCAGACATCTTAGGATATTGTGCAGATATTAATACAACGGTTGTTAACCAGAAAACAATAACTCCGATGTTCACAAGATTAAGTAAAAATCCGTTCAGATAGGTTTTAAAATAATTGGTAGTTGCAATATTGGCATTGGTCTTTATGTGTAAATTGCCTTTGGATAGGATATTATAAAGTCCATAAATAAATATGACAAATCCGGCAATCATGTATACAGATGGATGAGTATCTATAAATTTTAATAATCCTCTACTTCCTGTATGCGATACATATATACATAATATATCTGCAGATATAACTCCGGCTTCGAGGGCTATAGAAGGTTTAATACCTTTAGTAAGACTCGTTTCAATTAATAAAAAAAATACGGGACCTATTAATACAAGGCTTAAAATTAATCCAAGTAATACTGCGGATGTTATAAGAGAAATCATTAAATTATTAAAATAATTTGCAAGTTACGTAATTTTATGTTATTATAATGTGACAGAAATTAGCTAGTAGTAATTATTCACTCTATTTGAATAACTTGTTACTAATAAGTATTCATAGGCATTATTAATTAGATAAAATACTTTTAATTAAAGAAAAATTACCTTTTTATATTTATTAAATTTATTAATTTGAAAGTAGCATAAAAATAATACTTTATTTTTTATTTATCTATCAAAATTTATAGAATCTTTTTTTCTAAGGTTTTGATTTATGCTCCCTTGTTTATTTGATTCATTAATTTCCACGTGATTATTATGATAACCTCCATTTTCTGGAAAATCTCCATCATAAGCCCCATAATATGCTAAATCATCACAGCTGAAATTATCTTTCATAGTTTCCGGTCTTACAAACTTGTCTTTTTGAGTGATGCTTAATTTAGGATTCGCATAAATTTTTTGCATAAAGTATCCCCAAATAGGTAATGCCATACTTGAACCCTGTCCTATAGAAGTAGATGCGAAATGCGCATATCTATCTTCCCATCCAACCCATATTCCTGTAGCTAATTTTGGAGCTATCCCAATGAACCACCCATCAGCATTTTTATTAGTGGTTCCAGTTTTGCCTGCTATTTCGGCATCAATACCCATGGATCGAATTCTTCTACCGGTACCTTGATCAATTACTCCTTTCATTAATTCTATCATAGTGTATGAATATATTTCATTCATAACTTCTCTTACCTGAGGCTTATATTCTTTAATTACTTTACTATTGTTATCTTCAATACGCCAGATCATTTCCGGTTTCGTATAATTACCAAAATTGGCAAAAGTACTATAGGCTCCTACCATTTCGTATACAGTTAAATCTGCAGAACCAAGTGCTATGGTATTATTTCTAGGAATAGGGCTTTCAACCCCTAAATCTCTTGCCATTTTTATTACGGCATCATAGCCTGTAGCATCGATTAATCGAGCAGTTACTGCATTTTTGGAATAGGCAAGCGCTGATTTTAGTGACATGGAAGCTCCGTTACCTAAAACAGTCCATTTACCTTTAGTGTAGGTAGCATTTGAAACTTCTGTACACGGAGTATAATTAAGGTTTTTTATGGCTGTGGCATATACGAAAGGTTTGAATGTGGATCCAACTTGCCTTCTTGCTTGTTTAACATGATCGTACTGGAAATGCTTCCAGTTAATACCGCCTACCCAAACTTTTATATTTCCTGAATGAGGCTCTATAGCCATGAGCCCTGCCTGAATAATATGCTTATGATATCTTATAGAATCCCATGGAGACATTAAGGTGTCTTTATCACCTTTCCATGTGAATATTTGTAATGTAGTTGGTTTTTTAAATTCGGTTAAAATTTGCTCATCGGATAAGCCTTTGTTTTTCAGGTTTTTATATCTTCCTGTTCTTTTCATGGCGTCTGTCATGAGCTTGTTATATAAGAAATCTATTTTAGGATCACCCTGATAGGTATAAAAAGGAGCATATGTTCTTCCTTTTTGTTCATTGAAAAATGTTTTTTGAAGATTTTTTAAATGTTTTTCAATCGCTTCTTCAGCATATTTTTGCATTCTTGAATCAAGGGTTACATATATTTTTAGGCCGTCTTTATAAAGATTATATTTTTTTCCGGTCTGATTTTCATAGTCATTTAACACTGCGGTTACTTCTTTTTTTAGAGCATGCTTAAAATAAGCGGAATATCCTTCACCTATTTCTTTTACAGGTTTGTAATTAAGTTCGATAGGAGTATCTTTTATTGAGTTAAACTCAGCTTCGGTAATATATCCTTGTTCTTTCATTAATCCGAGAACTACATTTCTCCTTCTTTTAGCATTTTCAGGATTTATCTTAGGGTTATTAATTACGGGATTTTCTAACATAGCGACTAAAGTTGCACTTTGAGATAAATCTAAGTCCTTTACATTTTTGTTAAAATAAACTTTTGAAGCTGTGGCAATACCATTCGCACTAAAGAGAAAGTCAAATTTATTTAGGTAAAGAGTTATAATTTCATCTTTGGTATATAATTTTTCAAGTTGAACAGCAATGATAATTTCTTTTATTTTTTGAAAAGCCCGTTGAAATTTATTTTGGGAAACACCTTTATAGGTAAAATTACCATCTTCATCTTCTTTTAAAGTAAAGAGAAGTTTGGCGAGCTGTTGGGTAATAGTACTCCCGCCACCTCTTTTTCCTCTATAGAAAACAGCTCTGAATAAAGCTTTTTTATCGACCCCGGAATGATTAGGAAAACGTTCATCTTCTTTAGTCATTAAAGCATAAATTAAAGAAGGAGGTAAGTCTTGATATTCAACCGGTATTCTTTTTTCCTTTTCAAATTTTTGTATAACAACACCATCTTCAGATATAATTTCAGAAGCTATAAAAATATCCGGATTTTCTAAATCTCTAACATTGGGCATTTCTCCAAAAAAGCCATAAATAGTCAAGATAAAAAGTAAAGTAAATGCTAAAATTCCAGCTAGAAATAATCCCCAAAACCAGAATAAAAATTTTGTAATAAATTTTTTATTGGTGTTAGGCTGTTTTTTTTTAGCAACAGTTCTAGTTTTATTTTTATTCGTTGATGCCATAATTTTATTCAATATTTACCCCAAAATCAACAATTCCTTTTAAAGTATCTTTTCTCATACCTTGGACCACGGATATTGTGTAATCCTCGCTTTTTGAAAATAAGAAATCTTTTTTATATTGGAAATAAATTTCTTTAATGGATCCCATGCCTGAGCCCAGCCATTTTCCCGTTTTGTCTGCTAATTTATAATTGAGTGTATCAGTGCAAATAACTTTTTTTCCTTGTTTTAATTTTATAAATAAATAAAGATTACTAAATAAATAGTCTTTATTGTTCCTTACTACAAAATTTATATTTTTTTTAGTGGGAGCATTTTTAATTTTAAAGTTAAAATTTATCGTATCTTTTTTACTCCAAGAATCATTTATATTTTCCATTCGGGAGTATTCATTTTTATAACTACAATTAGAAAAAAAAATGAGGGATAAAAAGGATATAAAAAGAAATTTTTTCATTTTAAAATAATACTAAAAAATTATTTAGGTTTTTTTGGGGTTCTTTTCTTTTGTTGATTAGAATTGGTATTGTTAGTTTTTGATTTTGTTTTTTGTTTGTCCGTTGTGTTTTTGGTATCTGTTTTTTGCTGATTTTTATTTCTTGATTTTCTTTTATTCGTTGATTTAGATTTTTTTTCAAATCTATGTAAATTGTTTTCTTCAATTAAATCTATTTTAAGGTCCTCTTTTTCCAATAATTCATCTAATGGTTTTACAGTTATACCTTTTTTATTGAGTTCAACTAATTTTTTTACATCGTAAATATTTATCGGATGCCAAGAGATGGGGTTTTCTGTATAAGTAAACCACATTTGATTTCTAAATACATCGACTTTTATGCAATAGGCTTTTCCTTTTTCTGTTTCTAATACAGTTTGACTGGAAGGAAAATCCGCCAACGCATCTACATATGTATCTAATTCAAAATTAAGACAGCATTTTAATTTTCCGCATTGACCTGCTAATTTTTGCGGATTAATGGAGAGTTGCTGATATCTTGCTGCAGCTGTATTAACAGACCTAAAATCTGTTAACCAGGTAGAACAACACAATTCTCTACCACAAGATCCAATTCCGCCTACTTTAGCACTTTCCTGTCTATATCCGATTTGTCGCATATCTATTTTTGATCGAAAGGCCATTGCATAATCTTTAATTAGCTGTCGAAAGTCGACTCTTCCTTCAGCGGTATAATATAAAGTAACTTTAGACCCGTCTCCTTGATACTCTACATCACAGATTTTCATTTGCAACCCCGAACTTCTGGCAATCTTTCTCGCATCTAACATGACATTGTGTTCTTTATTTTTGAAGTTTTGCCAAATTTCAATATCTTTTTGAGTAGCTTTTCTATAAACTTTACCTAACTCATCCATTTTTGCCTTTTTTTTCCTCATTTGAATCTTTACTAATTCACCTGTTAAGGAAATAACTCCTACATCATGTCCCGAATTTGCTTCTACAGCAACAATATCTCCAATGGAAAGGACAAGGTTTGAATCATTTATATAAAAATCTTTTCTATCATCTTTAAATCGGACTTCAATATATTGGGGTTGATTTTTTTGGGTAGGAGGATGTATATCGGATAACCAATTGAATACAGAAAGTTTACTGTTACAATTTCCAGTTCCGCAAGCTCCATTATTTTTACATCCTTTAGGTAGTTCACCAGAACTACAAGAACTGCATGTTTCCATTTACTCGAAATTAATCTAATTTACAAAGATAGATATTTTTAAAGTTATAAGTCTTAAAATATTTTGTATTGAATTATTTTAGCATAAGGTAATAGCCGATATATTTCTTTTATTTAATATAAAAGACTTACTTTTGAATAAAAATTGCAGAAATATTTATAAATATTGTGAAAACTGATAAAAAAATAGATTATTCAAAATTAATTCCTCATATACCCATACAAGCAATAAGCTTTATTCAAAAATGGTTGAGTCCTTATTGGTTTCATTTGGTAATAAAAAAACCAAGAGTTACTAAACTAGGTGATTACAGAATTCCAATCAAGGGAATGCCTCATATAATTACTGTTAATTCAGGAATGCCGAAGTCTTTATGTTTTTTAACTTTAACTCATGAAATTGCCCACTTAAGAGCATTTGATATTTATTCTAAAAATATTATGCCTCATGGAAAAGAGTGGAAAAAAATTTTTTCTGAAATGATTTCGGAAAGTATTCAAGTTTACGAAGAAGAATTGAAGGAACTACTATTTGAATACAAGCGTAATCCTAAAGCAAGTTTTTATGCTGATAAAAAATTATCGGAATATTTTATAAGAATGCAGAGCCCTAATGCGTTACTATTAAAAGATTTATGTTTAAATGCACTATTTGAGATTAATAATAAATTTTTTTATAAATCAAAAAAATCAAAAACTCGTTATATTTGCATTGAAAAAAAGACAGGTAAAAGATATTTGATAGCTGAGAATGCTCCAGTTACTGAAATAAATGTTTTATGACAAAGAATAAGAACTATTATTGTGTAATTATGGCCGGAGGAATAGGGAGCCGATTTTGGCCTATAAGCACTACAAAATTTCCAAAGCAATTTCATGATATTTTAGGAACAGGTAAAACATTAATACAACAAACATTTGAGAGATTAAATAAAGTTATCCTAAAAGAAAATATTTTTGTCATTACCAATAAAGAATATGTAGGACTAACTTTAAGTCAATTGCCGGATATTTCCAAAAATCAGATTATTGGTGAACCCAAAATGATGAATACAGCGGCTTGCAATATCTACATGGCAGAAAAGATACATAAGTTAAATCCAAATGCAAGTATCATTGTAGCTCCATCCGATCACTTAATTATCGATGAGGACTTATTTATTAAAAATGTTTTAACCGCATTGCAACATGCGAGTAATGAAGATATATTAGTTACACTAGGAATATCTCCTACAAGACCTGATACAGGATATGGATATATTGAATATGCGAAAGAAGGAAAAGAGGGATTATACCAAGTAAAATCTTTCAAAGAGAAACCAAATCTCGAAACAGCAAAAGAATTTTTAAAAAGTAAAAATTTTTTGTGGAATTCTGGGATTTTCATTTGGTCTTCTCAAAGTATATTAAATTCTTATCTAAAATACCTTCCGGAGATGTACGAAATATTTAATTCCATTGTTCCCTATTATAATACAAATAATGAGGCGGAAGCAGTTGAAAATATTTATTCCAAAATTGAAAAAAATTCTATAGATTATGGAATTTTAGAAAAATCAACCAACGTTTGGGTTATTCCTTCTAATTTCGGTTGGAGTGATTTAGGCACGTGGAGTGCATTATATGAGAATTTTAATAAAAATGAAGAAGGCAATGCGGTTCATGGAAATAACATATATACCTACGATACCAGTAATACTATAATAAAAACAGACCTTTCAAACAAAATATATATTATTGACGGTTTAACAGATTTTATTATAGTGGATACTTCAGAAGCTCTATTAGTTTGCCCTCGAGATAACGACCAAAAAATAAAAGATTATCTGGAAAATATTAAAAAATTAGAAGAAGATAAAAAATCAAAATAAGGTTAATATTATTAACCTTATTTTTTATTTTTTAAATGATATAACATCGCTTCACGCGCCATCTTAAATATTTTCGAAGAAAATACAAAGTCTAATAATGCCTGATTATCAGAAGTAACTATGGAATTTTTATCTCCTTCCCATTCTTTTTTTCCGTTTTTTAAGTATATTATATTTTCTCCTATTTCAAGAACTGAATTCATGTCATGTGTATTAATAATAGTTGTAGTATCGTACTCACGAGTAATTTCATGAATAAGCGTATCTATTATTTGAGAAGTTTGAGGATCTAACCCTGAATTAGGCTCATCACAAAATAAATATTTTGGATTATTAACAATAGCTCGAGCAATGGCTACCCTTTTTTGCATTCCCCCTGAAATTTCTGAAGGAAATTTTTTGCGCGCATTAATCAGATTTACGCGTTCTAATACTTGATCAACGCGTTCTCTCATATCCTTCTCGGACAAATTCGCAAACATTTCAAGAGGAAACTTTACATTCTGCTCCACTGTCATTGAGTCAAAAAGCGCACTTCCTTGAAAAACAGTTCCTATTTCACTTCTTAATTTTTGTCTTGATGATACGGATAATTTCGATGCATCTGTATTTTCATATAGTATTTGTCCAGAAGAAGGTTCAAATAAGCCTAACAGACATTTAAGGAAGACGGTTTTCCCAGAACCACTTTGCCCTATGATCAAATTGGTCTTCCCTTTTTTAAAAGTAGCAGAAATGCCTTTAAGTACTTCTACTCCATCAAATGATTTAGTAACATTTATTGCTGAAATCATTGTTTAATCTAGTAAAACTTGTGTTAACATTAAATTTGTGATGATGATAAGAACTGTTGTCCATACAACCGCTGAAGTACTGTTACGTCCAACTTCCAAAGAACCTCCCTTTACTATATATCCATAATAAGAAGGCACAGTTGCTATGATAAATGCAAATACGATAGTTTTAATAAAACAGTAGTAAATAAAGAAATCAGGAGAAGCCATTTGCAGTCCTTGAACATAATCTACAGGCGCCCAACTTCCGGAAAAACTTCCTGCAAAATAGCCACCAAGTATTCCCATGATAAGGCTAATCATGATTAAGATAACATTAAAAAACAAAGAGGCTACTACTTTAGGGAGAATTAAATACGATGGGCTGTTTACACCCATAATTTCTAATGCATCAATCTGCTCGGTTACTCGCATAGTTCCTATACTGGAAGCAATAAAAGATCCCACTTTACCTGCTAAAACTACACTAATTATAGTAGGACAAAATTCTAATATCAATACAACTTTAGTTGCATAACCTACATAATAATCAGGAATAGGAAAGGAGGACGTTTTAAAATTGTTATACATCTGAATTGCTACAACAGCACCCACAAAAAATGATGTAAAAGCAACCAAACCTACTGAATTAACACCTAAATCATTTATTTCTCTAAGTAAGCTTTTTCTGAAAATATTTCTTTTTTGAGGCTTTTTGAAAACCCTGGCCATTAAGAAAGAATAAGCACCAATATTCGAAATCATTCCCATAATTGTGCGAAGTTACTATTTTTTTGTTTTTAAAAAAAGAAAGATTATTTTTAAAAGAATCTGTATTAATGACAACAACTTCTCTTTTGATCAGTTTGTTCTAACTTTAATGCTTGATTAGAAGGAGACACTAGATGTATGCCTAATCCTAAACCTCTTAAAATAAATAAAATACCTATGAGTATGATAAAGTAAGGAAAGATTTTCAAAATTTTAAATCTTATTTTAGCTCCTATAAATTTGCCTGTTAAAGTGGTTATAAACATAAAAGGAAATGTTCCTAACCCAAACATAGACATAAACATCATACCTTGAATAATTCCCCCAGAAGCAATAGAAGAAGTTAGGGCAACATATACTGCTCCACAAGGAAGAAATCCGTTAAGTACTCCGGTAAGATATCTAGAAGTATTATCTTTTCTTTTGAGAAATCTACCTAAGAATATTTTAATTTTTATCATAAATTTATTCATAGGTTTAAAATTATCTCCAATTTCTGTTGTTTTTCCTGGCAACAAAACCATTAGAATTAAAAGAATTCCGGCAAAAATAGATATATATTTTTGATATCCGGCTATATTAAAACTTTTTCCTACAATTCCCACAATTCCACCTAATAATGAATATGTAGTTATTCTACCAAGTTGATACAAGATGTTTTGAGAATAGAATTTAAATTTATTAGTAGCGTCTAAACCAATTGAAAATGCTATGGGACCACACATTCCAATACAGTGAAATCCACCTAATAATCCTAGACTTAATGCCGTATATAAATATACTATATCTAATTCCATTTTATTGGTATTTCCATTTGATAATTTGTTTTTTCTTTTGTCCAATACAATTTTAAAGTGTAATTTCCCTTAACCAAAACTTTGGCTGGTATAAATAAGGTGTTTGACGGGACCCAATCAAACTCTTTTTTATTAATATCCAAAGCTTGTGAATTGGCTCTAATAAGCTTAAATTTTCCAATCGTATTGATTGAGTTAAATTCTTTTGGGAAAGTTATTTTGATGCCGGAATCAGGGATTATTTCAATTTTAGGTTTTTCTTTTAATAAAGAGGCATTATTAGTAGCATCAATTTCTTGTTGATAATTTATTTCTTCTTCATAATAATTATCCGTAACCAAATCAAAAGTATTTTTTGAAAATTCTACTGTGAATATTAGAGTACATATAAATATAATAAAGCAAGCAAGAGCAATTATTACTCCATGCCCCCAGGTAAATTTAAATTTCATAATTAAAAACGTATTTTAGAAGGGCCTATAAAGTTGGTCTTATATTCATCTATTTTTTTGCCATTTTCATCAAATATACCAATAATAATCTCTTCTTTTGTTTTAATTAGATCAGATTGTGGGATTTTTATTGTTGCGGTACCTTTAAGAGTTTGTTTGGGTTGTATCGTAAATTCTGTACCGTAACCTACTAAAGTGATTATAGCGTGATTTGGCTTTACAATTTTGACATGCAATTTTTTCTTTTCAGTCGTTTTATTAATAAAAATAAATTGATATTCATCGACTATTAACTGCTTTTCAATAGTAAATTGAGTACCAACAATTTTTAAAAATTTGGTTTCAACGTTTGATCTGAAAAAGAGCAATGAAATACAGACAGAAACAAATACAAAAAGAGCGATAGTATAAGCAATTAATCTCGGAGTAAATTTGAAATCGGTTCTTTTTTCAATCATATTTTCCGAAGCATATTTTATCAATCCTGTAGGCATCTTCATTCTAGTCATGACCATATCACAAGCATCGATACAAGCAGTGCAATTAACACATTCCATTTGCATACCGTTTCTTATGTCGATACCTGTAGGACAAACTTCAACACATTGTTTACAATCTATACAATCTCCTTTACCTAAGGCTTTTCTATCTTCATTTTTTTTAAACTTTGATCTTCCGGCAGTACCTTCACCTCTTACAAAATCGTAAGCAATGTTTATAGTGTCTTTATCTATTAATACCCCTTGAAGTCTACCATAGGGGCATACAAAAGTGCAGGCTTGCTCCCTAAACCAGGCAAATACAAAATAAAATAGAGTTGTGAATATAATATATACAATGAATAAAGTTATGTGTTTAGAAATACCTTCTTTACCTATTTTTATTATCTCATCTGTTCCTAATACATAAGAAAAAAGTATAGCACAAATAGTTAGGGAAGCGATTAGAAATAAGGACCATTTTAAAATTCTTTTTTTTATTTTTTGACCGTTCCATACTTGATTATCTAAACGTATTTGCATATTTCTATCTCCATCTATCAAAAATTCTATTTTTCTGAAAACATGTTCCATAAAAATGGTCTGCGGACAGATCCAGCCACAAAATATTCTTCCGTAAATGACTGTAAAAACAATGATAAAGACAGTTGTAGTAACTAGACCTATCCCAAAAAGATAAAAATCTGATGGTGAAAAATATGCACCGAAAATATAAAATTGTCTATTTAATATATCAAAAAGAAAGATAGGATTTCCATTAATTTTAATGAACGGAAATACAAATAAACTAATAAGAAGAAGAGCACTTACTATATCTCTATATCTTGTAAATTTTCCATGAGGTTTTCTCGCGTATACCCATTTTCTTTCTCCTGAAACTTCTGCAGTAGCAAGGCTTTCTCTGAAATCTTCCTTTTGCTGTTCAAGGTCAGGAGTTTTTCTATCATCCGTTTCCTGAGACATGGTGTTTTATTTTATTTATTGTGTTTAATAGTTAGGTTAGTATAAATATAATTATTATTCATTAAATTACAATCTAAAATAAATAGATAAAATTATATCTTAAAAATAAAAAGCCTGATAGTTTCTTAAGAAACTAAGCAGACTTAATATGATTATTATTTTATTTTCCTGAATCTGATGAGGCTTGTGTAGTAGCTGTTGGAGCTGCTTCATTCGGATTCGGTGCAGTAGCTGGAGCTGTGCCTCCTTTATATGCTTTAGACCAAGGGGCTAAAGTACCTTGAGGCTCTTTAGCTGTATTATCTACAGACTTACCTTTAGCATCTTTTGGTGAATTTTTATTTAATTGATATAGATAGCTTGCTACTTTAACAATATCATTACCTTTTATTTCTCCAGTTGCTCCAAAGGCTCTCATAGTTGGATTGTTTTTACTTCCATTCCATACGGTATAGAATATATTTTTAAACTCGGAATCTTCATTAGCATTATTATATTCTTCCTGAATGTTAATCCAATAATCGTCAGTTTGGTTGGGGCCTGAAAGTCCTTTTGCGCCGTCCCCATGACAAGTTTTACAAAGTTGATCATATATTACCTTTCCATCGGCTACAGCATCAGGATTAAATTGTGCCGTTTCTATGGTAGCTTGAGGGGCAATTTTTTCATATTCAGTAATTTCTGCTAACTGAGTTTTGTATTCTTCTTCATATTCAACATCCGGATGTGCGAAGGTTGTAAATGAATAAGAGAAGAAATATACCACTCCGTATGTGATGGTTACAGCAAATAAGCCGATGTACCATCTGGGGAGTCGATTATCTAACTCTTTTATATTGTCGTATCCATGGTCTATTAACTTGATTTCGCCGCTCTCTTCTGCTTTACTTTGTTTAAATGCATCTCTCCAAACTCTTGTTAGATAAGGCGTTTTTACAAGTTCTAAATAGTCCTTTTTTTCATTTTCTGTAAGCAGTTTGAATTTTTCGGCATCTATAAGTGCATTCAAAGAATTGTTAATAAGTAATAACACAAATGAAATGGCAATGGTAGCCAAAAATATAGGATTTGTGATGAAATCAAAATTTTGCAAGAACATGTAAAATGCTCCGGTAATTAAAAATACCGCTAGTATAGCATTTATGACAAAGGGTGTTCTAGGTTTCATATGATCATTTTGTATTTTATTATTTATTCCTTTTTATCTTTTTCTTCTAATGGTAGATTGCTCATATTTGTATAATAATCTTTTGGCTTATTCATTACCATAAAGGTTACGCCAAGAAAGAATAGGACAAAAAGCAGAAGGGCTAGGCTTTGATAAATTATTGCATTGTCTACTCCTGCGATTATCTTATTATAAAATTTTAGCATTTTTTTAATTATTAGCTGTTTGTGTTTTTTTGATATCAACACCTAATCTTTGTAAATAAGCTATTATTGCAACAATTTCTCTTTTTTCTAAAGGTACAAAATTGGCGCCTTCAGCCTTAGCAGATGTATCAAATCCGGCTTTATAGTCTGGTCTGTCAGTAAATATACTGGTAGCAATTTCTTTAGCTTGTGCTTCCATATTTGCCTGATAATTGTCTATATCTTTTTGCTCATATGGGACATTAAACCAATTTTTCATCAATTCAAGCTTTTCTTTGGTTTTAGATACATCCAGTTTATTATATATTAACCAAGGATAACGAGGCATAATTGAACCGGGAGAAGTTTCTCTAGGATCGAATAGATGGGTAAAATGCCATGAATCCGGGTTTTTTCCTCCTTCTCTATGTAAATCTGGCCCTGTTCTTTTAGATCCCCAAAGGAATGGCCTGTCATATACATATTCTCCTGCCTTTGAATATTCTCCATATCTAACCACTTCATCTCTAAATGGTCTAATCATTTGAGAATGGCAAGCATTACAACCTTCCCGAATATATAAATCTCTACCTTCCAATTCTAAGGGAGTATAAGGTTTTACGCTAGTAATTTGAGGTATATTAGATTTAACAAAAATAGTAGGCAATATTTCTACTGCTCCTCCAACAGCTAATGCAATGATAGCTAATATAGAGAAGAAAAGAGGGGTTCTTTCCAACCAAGAAAAAGTTTTTTCATTGACTCCTTTAGCTGGAGAAATATTTAATGCTGGAGCTTCTGCTTCTTCATTAGCTACAAATTTTCCTTTTCTAACTGTTGCAATAATGTTTATTACTAATAATATAGCTCCTGATAAGTAAAATACTCCACCGATAAATCTGAAAATAAAGAAATATCTTAAAGAAGTAACGGTTTCTAAGAAGTTTTTAGTTACTAGAGTTCCATCTGGATTAAACTGTTTCCACATAAGTCCTTGAGTAAATCCACTCATGTACATAGGGATAACATATAAGATTATTCCCATAGTACCTAACCAAAAATGCCAATTTGCTAATCTTACTGAATATAACTTAGTATTATAAATTCTTGGAATGATATAATAAATTGCTCCAAAAATTATAAACCCGTTCCATCCTAGAGCTCCTAAGTGAACGTGACCTATAACCCAATCTGTAAAGTGGCCTATTTTATTTAATGTTTTGGTAGCTAATAACGGTCCTTCGAAAGTTGCCATACCATAACAGGTTACAGCTACTACAAACATCTTGAGTATTGGATCTTCTCGTACTTTGTCCCATGCTCCTCGTAAGGTTAATAATCCATTAAGCATACCACCCCAAGATGGAGCAATTAACATAATGGAAAATGCAGTTCCTAACATTTGAGCCCAAGCAGGTAAAGATGTATATAATAGGTGGTGTGGACCAGCCCACATATAAACAAATATCAATGACCAAAAGTGTATTATTGACAATTTGTATGAAAATACTGGTCTGTTAGCTGCTTTTGGTAAATAGTAATACATCAACCCTAAAATAGGTGTAGTTAAGAAAAATGCTACAGCATTGTGACCGAACCACCATTGTACCATTGCATCTTGAACTCCTGAATATATGGAATAGCTTTTTGCGTATAAAATATTTGAATCTAAAGGAATAGCAAGGTTATTAAATACCCATAATAAGGTAATACCTCCCCAGGTAGCTATAAAAAACCAAATGGCCACATACATATGGCTTATTCTTCTTTTGGCAATGGTTATAAACATATTTAGCCCGAATAATATCCAAATGATGGCTACCATAATATCTATAGGCCATTCATGTTCTGCATACTCCTTGGAAGTATTTATTCCCATTAAAAAAGTTATTGCTACAGATACGATAATTAATTGCCACCCCCAAAAATGAATCCAGCTTAATAAATCATTAGTTCGGCATTTCAATAGTCGCTGGGTTGCATAATAAAATCCTGTAAAAAATCCGTTACCAACGAATGCATAAATTACGGCACTTGTATGTAGCATTCTCAATCTTCCATACCCCATAAAACCATGAGACCTTGCTAATTCGGCCCCTTCACTACCAAAAAAGAATTCGGGTAGAGTAGGTATGAATAATAATGAGGCTACAGTAAGTCCTACAATGAAACCGACTATACCCCAGAATATGGTTGCATAGGCAAATGCTTTAGTAATTTTATTATCATATGAAAATTTTTGTGTTTCCATTTGTATAGTATGTAGTTACTTTATTATTTTCTTATTTATTATTTTTTTGTTCTTCGTTTATATTATCGTCATTGGAATCGAATAATATTCGCACGGCAGGTGATTCGTCATCGTCAAATTGTCCTTTCTTTATTCCATAGATAAAAAGAACCAAAAATATAATGGCTAACGAAAGGCTGCATAATATCATTAAATATAATATTTCCATACTGACTGAACAAAAATACATTTTATTTAATATGAATGATAATGATTTGTTACATATTTTTACATCGGATGTTTAATTTAGAATATTTCTAAATTAAGGCTAGGTATAGGTACAATAACTTACTTGGGATGTGGTAAATTTATTTCATTTATGGATAAACATTTTGTAACCAATAATTCTGCTTACTAAGGTAGTAAATGTTACAACGGATATGGAACTTAGTGGCATGAGTATAGCAGCAACTAATGGAGAAAGCTTATTTGAAACAGCAAAACTTAATCCGATAATATTATAACAGAAACTAATAACGAAACATAGGGATACTATACCTAATGCTTTTTTTGATAATTTAAGATAGGAAGGTAGATAAGAAAAATTATTTCCATCTAAAATAGCATCTGAAGAAGGGGTAAAGCTATTAATGTCGTCTGATATAGCGATACCTACGTTAGACTGTCTCAAAGCTCCAGCGTCGTTTAGTCCATCACCGAGCATCATCACATGATAGCCTTTTTCTTGTAATTCCCTAATGTAGTCCAATTTGTCTTGAGGAGATTGATTAAATTTTAAAATTGTTTCTGGTGAAAATATTTTTTCTAATCTATATTTTTCGGAATCGTTATCTCCGCTTAATAGAGAAATTTTATAATTGTTAAGAGCGTTTATTGTTTCTTTTAAATCTTTTCTATATTGATTTTTAAAGATATAATGCCCCTTATATATATCGTTAATGGAGATATGAACAGAAGTATCTGAACTTATCTTTTTTTTAGCTCCTACAAAATCGGAAGAACCTATTTTAAAGAACATTCCATTAACATTTCCTTTTATACCTTTTCCGGGAATTTCTTCATACAATTTAACAGGTATAAATTCAAAAGACATCGATATGTATTCATAAAGCGATCTGCTTAGTGGGTGATTGGAATTTTGTAATAAAGCTTTTAAATTTTCTAATTCTTTAGTAGTTAATTCATTACCTGTATAGCTGATTTTACTGGCTTTATTTATAGTGAGTGTTCCTGTTTTATCGAAAACTATATGATTTATTTTTGCTAACTTTTCTACAGTAATGGCATCTTTTACATAAAATTTTTCTTTACCGAAAACCCTCATTATATTCCCTATGGTAAATGGAGCTGAAAGAGCTAAAGCGCAAGGACAGGCAACGATCAATATAGCTGTGATAACTTGGTACATTTGTGAAGGACTTTTTTCAATTAAGTACCAATATAAACCGCTTAAAATTGTGATAATTAGTAGTACAATAACGAAGTATTTACTTATATTATTAGTAATAGATTCAATGGTGGAAGAATCTTTTTTGAACGCTTCATTGTTCCATAAACGAGTGAGGTAGCTTTGGTTAACTTCTTTAATGACTTCTAGCTCAATAGTAGTGCCGGACTGTTTGCCTCCGGCATATATTTTTTCTCCGACCTTCTTTTCAATGAGTTTAGATTCTCCAGTGATGAAACTATTATCTATAAAGCCTTCTCCATGAATTAAAACGGAGTCTGCAGGAATTATTTCTTGATTTCGGATTAGAATACGGTCTCCAATTTTTAAGTTTGAAATAAGAACATTTTCCTGGCTAGTATTAGGACCAATTTTGGTAACTGCAATAGGATAAAAAGATTTATAATCCCGATCGAATGCTAATGATTTATAGGTTCTTTGCTGAAAATATTTTCCTAGAAGCATAAAAAACAGAAGTCCGCAGAGTGAATCAAAATAGCCGTTGCTGATCCCTGTATATGCTTCAAAACAGCTTCGCGAAAATAAGGCGATAATTCCAATAACAATCGGGAAATCAATGTTTAAAACGCCATGCTTTAAAGCACCCCATGCAGATTTATAATAATCTGAAGCACAATAAAAAACTACAGGTAGAGAAAAAAGAAACATAAGAATTCTGAAAAAGTAGCTGTATTGTTGTAACCATAGATCTTTTTCATTTTCAAGAAATTCAGGAAATGCTAATAACATAATATTTCCAAAAGCAAATCCTGCGATACCGATTTTTATGAGTAGAGTGTGATCAACTTTTTCATGTTTTTTTTCTGTAGTTTCAAAATTAATTACGGGCTTATAACCTAAATCTGTAAGAAAATGAGCCAATTCACTTAATTTATACGATTCATTTCTATAAGCTATTTGAACTGTTTTTGCGGAAAAATTAACCGTAGAATAAATAATTTTTTTGTTGATTCCCTTTATGCTTTCCAATAGCCATATACAAGCACTGCAATGAATTGCCGGTATTTTAAAAGTAATCAGTGTTATTCCGTCTTCCGAATAATCGATAATCTTATTAAAAATTTGAGGAGTGTCTAAAAATTCAAAATAATTTTGACCTTTTTCAGGTTTTATTCCTGCATTTGAATTGAGACTGTAGTAGTTTTCCAGCTTATTTTGATTTAAAATTTCGTACACGGACTTACATCCATTACAACAAAATATTTTATTATCAAAATCAATTTTTATATTATTCTCGATAGTTTGTCCACAATGAAAACAATGCTCACTCATATAAAAAATTCTAGTCCTGGATGTACAAAGTTATATCCTTTTATTTAAAATTAAAGTATTATTTTTGTGCATAATTTGTTAAAAATATGAGTAATATCATGCCTAAAAATTCAGTAGACTTAATTATATCAGAATTAAAAAATAAAGAAATTCTTAGTAAATTTACTAAAGATGAGTGCAATATTCTAGATAAGGAAATGAAGGAGATTCGATATGAAAAAGGTCAGGAAATTATACATGAAGGATATAAGCCTACCGGTATATATGGAATTTTAAGTGGAACCGGGAAAATTTATAAAAGAGGATTTAATGGTAAAGAGCAAATACTTCGTTTCGTCAAAAAAGGAGAAATAGTCGGATACCGATCTTTATTAGGAGGAGAAACCTTCAGTGCCTCTTGTACAGTTATCGATGATATTACCGCTGTTTACATCCCTGAAATTATTTTTCACCGTTTATTAGAAGTGAGTTCAAAAGTTGCCTTTGATGTATTAAAAAAGATTTCTCAGCATTTAGGTGAAGCGGGAAAAACGATTACTCTATTGGCGCAAAACACTGTACGTGAAAGGCTGGCGGTAATTTTACTTTTTTTAGAAAAGAAACTTGATGTTGATCATGAAGGATTTATTAAAATAAACTTAACGCGTGAAGAAATGGCAAATTTGATTGGTACAGCTACAGAAAGTGCCATCCGTTTAATTTCAGAATTCAAAAACGATGAACTTATTGAAGTGGAAGGCAGAAGAATAAAAATTATTAACCATCAAAAACTTTCGCGTTTAGGGCATGTGGTATCGTAAAAACTAATCGTAAAATTACTATAACTCTATGATTTAAGTTCACTAAGTTCCAGCCATCGTGTTTCTTTAGAATCCAATTTCTGTATTAAATTTTCTAATTGTTTACTGATTTCTTGAATTTCTTCGAAACTTAAATTTAAAGAAGATAATTTTTCAGTTAATTTATTTTTTTCTTTTTCCAAGTTAGGAATTTCTTTTTCCAACATTTCTAATTCCTTTTTTTCTTTAAAAGATAATTTAGGAGTTTTGTTAATTTTTGTATTTATATCTTTTATTTCATTTTTAGATGTATCTTTAACAGTTTCAGAATTTTTTTCTTTAGATTTTAAATAATAATGAGTGTAATTTCCTATAAATTGAGATATTTTTCCATTTCCTTCAAAGATCATTAGTTCATCAACTACTTTGTCCATAAAATACCTGTCGTGACTAACAATCAATACGCATCCTTGGTATTCATTTAAAAAACTCTCGAGAACGGTTAGGGTTGGTAAATCCAGATCATTAGTAGGTTCGTCTAGAATTAGAAAATTTGGATTTCTAAATAAGATTGATAATAATTGTAATCTCTTTTTCTCTCCTCCACTCAATTTGGAAATATAGGTATATTGAGTTTCAGGTGTAAAAAGAAACATTTCTAAAAATTGGCTGGCAGTAATTTGTTTTCCATTAGATAAAGGAAAATAATCTGCAATATCTTTCACAAAATCAATTACTCTTTGGTCTTCTTTAAATGAAAGACCTTCTTGTTTGAAATGCCCGATATTTAAGGTTTCGCCCCATTCTATGGTTCCTGAATCAAATTGCTCATGTTTTTCAAGTATTTTTAAAAAAGTTGTTTTACCTACCCCATTTTTTCCTATTATTCCGATTTTCGCTCCTCTAGCAAAGGAATATGAAAAGTTATCTAAAATTACTTTATTTCCAAAATGTTTAGAAACATGCTCCATTTCAATAATTTTTTTCCCAAGTCGAATCATTTGCATGTCTAATTGAACTTTTGTATCCGATATGCTTTTTTTTGCGATTTCTTCCGTTTTATAAAAGCTTTCAATTCTACTTTTAGATTTGGATGTTCGGGCTTGAGGTTGCCGTCTCATCCATTCTAATTCTTTACGATATAAATTCTTTGCTTTATCCGTTTGGGCTAATTGATTCTCAATTCGTAAGGATTTATTTGTTACATAAGTTTCATAGTCTCCGGAATGTGAATATATGACTCCATCTTCCAATTCAAAGATTCGTGTACAAATTGCGTCAAGAAAGTAACGATCATGAGTAACCAAAATTAGAGTTTTATTTTCCTTGTTAAGAAAGAATTCCAACCATTCAACCATTTCAATATCTAAATGATTGGTAGGTTCGTCAAGTATTAATAAAATATTTCCTTTTTCAAAACTTATATCAATTAAAAATTTGGTAAGTGAAAGTCTTTTTTGCTGGCCTCCGGATAAATTTTTTATTTTTTGTGTAAGAAAATCAATTTTTAATTTAGAAATTATTTCCTGAATAACAGGTTCCACTTTCCATCCATCGTATTGATCCATTTTTTCAATAAGTCTTAATAATTGGGGGTTGGATGGATCGCTCTGCACCATCTTATCGTATTGATGAACAATATCCAAAACAGGATTTGAATGAGAAAATATATATTCTTCAGCAGTTACTTCTCCATCGAAACTTTCCGATTGTTCAAACATAACTACTTTACTGTCTTTATTAAGCAATACTGTTCCAGAATCGGGAACTTCAATCCCAGCTAGGATTTTTAATAAAGTAGTTTTTCCATTTCCGTTTTTGGCAACTAATGCAATTTGATCTCCTTCATTTACATGAAAAGAAACATTCGAAAATAAAGTTCTTATACCATAAGACTTACTAATGTCTTCTACTGAAAGATAATTCATAGATTAAAAATAGAAAAGCAAAAATACGTTTTCTAAATTACTTTATAGATAATTCAATTTTGTTTTAACTGGATGATTTATATAGTATCATATGGCAAACTAATAAAATTGTAAGAAAAATATTAAGGATAATACCTATAGAAGCATCTATATTTTTAAAGTCTTTCATGCGTGCATATATACTCAGTAAAAGGCAGAATAATTCAACTCCAACCATAGTATAATTTAACCAAGTTGGAACAAAACAATATAAATTTCCCAGCAAAAAAGCTATTAGATTTAATATAATTATTCCTGCTAAAAAAACGAAAATGCTTATGTTATTCATAATTAATATAATTTAATGAGAGCTATGCTTTAAAAATATTTATTGTATTTTTTAGCTCTAAGAGTTAAGATTATAATAAATATGATAATCTAATTTTATTCCAAAATTCAATAAAATAAGCAAAAAAATAATTAAATATTATTTAAAATAAAAATGAATGATAAAAGGAATTATGAAAGTGATCTACATTTTATCGAAAAGAAAATAACTGATTTATTTTAAATCTGATAGAATTGGAATTATATTGTAGAATTAAAATTTTCAATTGGCAAACTTGTCAAGAGTTTATAGAGATTTTGTTAATGTCAGAAAAAGAGTTTAAGAATGAACTTGCAAAAAGCTGATTTAATCTTTAAAATGCAATTAAATTTTTAAAAAAATTTACATGAAAATAAAATTGATAAAAATTCGTTAAATAAAAAAATCCATAATCTTTTTCTTAACGAATTGATTATGGATTTATGAAGTGGTACCTCTTGGAATCGAACCAAGGACACAAGGATTTTCAGTCCTTTGCTCTACCAACTGAGCTAAGGTACCTCTCATTTGGGATTGCAAATATAGGACATATTTTTTAATGACAAAATATTTTTCAAAAAAAAATCAATTTTTTATTACTTCTTTATTCTTGCTAAGAATTTTTACTTACAATTATTTTTATAATCGATACATTATTAACATATTTGTATATTGTATAAAAACGCACTGAATGAAAATTAAAATTTTCTCAATATTATCATTTATTATTTTTCTGAATGTAATTTATGCTCAGCAAACTTCTACTTCACCTTATTCTTCATTTGGATTAGGGGAAAGTAAAACTAATTCCGATATCGTGATTTCATCGATGGGAGGTTTAGGTACATCTTATATTTCAGATTTTAATAATGAAGCTAACTTTATTAATCCGGCAGCTAATAGAAATTTAAGGTACACTAGTTACAATATTGTAATTAATACCGATTATACTAATGCAAAGACTTCAAATGTAAGTAGTGATCGATCTACAACTTATTTGGCCAATCTATCCTTAGCTTTTCCAGTTGGTAACAAATCGAGAGTTGGGGTTAACTTACAACCTTATACCAATATAGGGTATGATATAAATATGGAAAATTTAGGGATAGTAAACCAAAGATCCTTATTTAAAGGAAGGGGTGGACTCAATGCATTTAGTGGAATGTATTCCTACAATATATCTGAGGAATTTTCTTTAGGAGCTAAAATTGGTTATGTATGGGGAGATTTGAAAAAAGATCAAGAAATATCTTTACAAAATGCAAATTTAATTTCAGGTATTTTTAATAAACAAGAATACGGTTTCTTCGATTATACGTTAGGGGTTGCTTATCATAAAAAATTAAAAGATAATCATATATTAAAAATCGGAGCGACCTATAATATAGGACATAATATAGATGCAGATGTAAATTATCTTTATTCAACTTATAATTATAACAATAATAATGAAAAAATCACTGTTGATACATTAAATTATGTTAAAGGAACCCATGATGCAAAATTACCATCATCGTATTCGTTCGGGGTTTCTTATGGAAAAGAACATAAATGGTCTTTAGGTGCAGATTTTAAATTTACTGATCAATTTAAATTGAAAATACCGGAAGATAATTTTAATTATAAAAATAAATATCGTGTAGCTGTAGGTGGATGGTATCTTCCAAATATAAATGGTTTTAGATCTTATTTTGAAAAAATTGTTTATCGTTATGGTGTGTATTATGAAAATACAGGGCTTGACGTAAATAATAAAACTATCAACCAATATGCATTAACAGCTGGACTAGGATTACCTTTAGGAAAGAGGGGTAAATATGATCCTTCCATGCTTAATTTAGGAATTGAATTAGGGCAAAGAGGAACTAAATCAAATGGGTTAATTAAGGAAAACTTTGTTAATTTTAAGGTAGGGTTTAATTTTGATGATCTTTGGTTTAGAAAAAGACAATACGATTAGAATTTTTCAAATTTAATATTCCTTTCATCTATTTATGGTACTAAAAATTAAAGATATAAAGAACTGGATATTTCTAATCATTTTTATATTTATTTATGCCTCTTGTTCAGATGAAAAAGGAGAAAATAGAGGGGGGAAAAATACAAATTTTGCTTCAAGAAAAATATATAATGCTACGATAACATTGACTGATTCAATTTATGCAGTTATTAAATTAAGAGCTCCCCTTATGGAGGAATATGAATTTGTTCCAACTCCCTATACTGTTTTTCCTAAAGGGCTGGATCTGGATTTTTATCAAAAAGATAAAGATCCCGGACATTTAAAGGCTGATTATGCTAAAATAATTGAATCTACGGGTTGGTATGAGGCTCGTAAGAATGTAGTGATCATTAACTCGGATAAGGATACCTTAAAAACCAATGAGATATTTTGGAATAAGAAAGAAAGGAAAATTTTTTCTAATGATACAGTAAAAATTTATAGAGCAGACGGAATTACTACCAATATTTCGTTTAATGGAATCGAATCATCTGAGGATTTTAAGAATTTTAAGTTGAAAAAAAATAAAGGTACATTGCCTTATAACGATGATTTAAAAACAAATAGTAAATAATTTTTATTTCAAAAAAAAATAATATAAATGACCTTGATAAATAAAAAAATATGTAATTATTAAATAAAGATGTATATTAGTAACTTGAAAAATTTATATTTTTTAATTAAAATAAGTAAACAACAATGAAAAAAAATTATACTGTTTTTCTTCTACTACTTACGCTTTCAGCATACGCTCAAAGAGGAAAAGTAAAAGAAACATCTGAACAAGATGTTTATTTTAAGCAAGATGGAGAAAATATCTTAGTTTATAGGGGTTCATTGGAGGGAAGTACAAGTAATGGCTATGCATTTGCGTATGGAAAAGATGAAAAAATTAATATAATAAAGACTAAAAAATCGGTAGTCCCAACGTTTACTTCACCAAATGAAGTGGTAATTGTACAAGATGAAGCTGGAAACAGATATTGGAAATTGATTGATGGAACAATCGTAAAAACCGAATTAGAAAGAGAAGTTTCTACTTTGCCGAAAGCAGAGGAAATGCCTGTAATAAATAAAAGAGAAGAAAAGAAACCAGAAAAATTAACTGAAGTAAATGAAGCTTCAACTGTTGTAAATGAGGTTCCGGAAGAAATTGTTGAAGAAAAACAAGAAGTTGTTTCGCCGGAAAAAGAAATAGAAATTCAAATAGAGGAAGCTAATGTAGTTGAAGATAAATCGAAGGAATTTTTATCTGCTCCGGAGGTTAAAATAAATCAAGAACAAAAAAATTCAAATGAAGCTTTCGGATCAGAAGAAATAATAGAGGAAATTTCTAGTCCTGCTCCTCAAATTGAAGAAAAAACGGTAGAAGTAGAACCAATTGTTAGTCCTGCTCCTCAAATTGAAGAAAAAACGATAGAAATAGAACCAATTGTTAGTCCTGCTCCTCAAATTGAGGAAAAAACGGTAAAAGTAGAACCAATTGTTAGTCCTGCTCCTCAAATTGAAGAAAAGACAGTAGAAATAGAACCAATTGTTAATCCTACTCCGCGAACTGAAGAAAAAACGATAGAGATAAAATCAATTGTTAGCCCTGCTCCTCAAATTGAAGAAAAAGCAGTAGAAATGGAACCAATTGTTAATCCTGCTCCGCGAACTGAAGAAAAAACGATAGAGATAGAATCAATTGTCCGACCTGCTCCGCAAATTGAAAGAGATGAAAAAATTGAAGTTTCTATACCTAATGAAGGAAAAGAAGATAATGTAGAAGTGGAAGAGGATAAAAAAATAATTTCAACTATTGGAGAAGATGGAATTGAACAAATACAGGTTATAGGTGAAGAAGTAGGGGATACTTCTGATTTTTTTGAAAAAAATTATGAAGATATGACTAGGAAGGAGAAAAAATTGTACAAGAAAAATGAAAGGAAATTAATGAGAGAATTAGAAAAAGAACTTAAAAAATAATTGAATAAAATATATTTATTCCAATAAAATAAAGAACCTATTCAGCATTACCACTGAATAGGTTTTATTTTTTTTGAAACTAAATATTCATTCGTACGATTAAAAGGTCTCGAGCCGAAAAAACCTCTATGTGCAGATAAAGGAGAAGGATGAACTGATTTTATAATACAATGTTTGTGAGTATCAATTAAATCAATTTTTTGTTGTGCATAGCTTCCCCATAATATAAAAACAACATGCTCTTTTTCTGAAGATATTTTATGAATCACTGAGTCAGTAAAGGTTTCCCATCCTTTTTTTTGATGAGAACCGGCTTGGTGAGCCCGCACAGTAAGAGTTGCGTTTAGCAAAAACACTCCTTGTTTTGCCCATGGAGTTAAATCGCCCGATTTTAATTCTACTCCGGTATCATTCTTTAATTCGGTAATAATATTTCTAAGAGAAGGAGGATAAACAATTCCATCTGGTACAGAAAAACATAATCCCATAGCTTGTCCCTCTCCATGATAAGGATCTTGACCTAACAATACTACTTTAACCCGGTCGAATGGAGTTAATTCAAAAGCTTTAAAAATATTTTTCCCTTTAGGATAACAGGTATGTTCTTTATATTCCTGCTTTACAAAATTTATTAAAGAAGAAAAATAGGGTTTTTCAAATTCCGATTGTAATAAATTTTTCCAGGATGGTTCAATATCTATATTCATACCAGTAAAGGTAAAAAATAAATAAGAGAAATTTTCTAAACTTTTGATGTGAATTAAATAGAATAAGTATTGAAATTTAATGCTTTAATTCTATTCTCTGAAATCAATTCTTGTAAATATTCATGAATTTTTTCAAAAGGTATATTTTGAAATTCTGCATAAATGTCCTCTCTACTTCTAGGCTCTTTTTTTATAAAATTAAGAATCTCTAGTAAGTAAGAATCTCCTTCAATTTTAGATTCACAACAAACATCACACTTACCACAAGACTGGTTTGATTTTTCGTTAAAATATCCCAGAATTAGTCTCATTCTACAATATTTTTTATTTTTTATAAAAAATTCCAGCTCCTTGTATTTTACTAATTTATTCTGTTGGATTGCTTGAAACTTATCCCAATATTTACCTAAGAATATTTGATCATTTCTCGGTTCAAGAAAAAGAATTTTTTGTTTATTGCCATCTATATAGGAAATATCTCCCGTTTGATTATATTTTACTAGCATAGAATGTAAGTCATGAGTAGGAATTAAAAGACTTTCAGCTAATTTTTTTTCATCAAATTTAATTTGATACGAAAAAACGCCGGTTATTTTTCTTGCTATTTTTTCCAATATAATAGAATCTTTACCATAAAAATTTGTATCTAATCTTTCAATGGGAAAATTTATTTTTAACAGACTTTCCGATGGTTCAAATTTCCACTGGAGTACAGAGCTATTATGAAGAAATTCTAATATAGGGATGATTTTATTTTTGCTTATTTGGGTACGCTGTTGAAATAGATTTAAATCAAAATCAAAAATATTTTCAGGTAATTCATTGGGTACAATGCTAAACATTGAAAATAAATAACGTAAAATTTTGCTGTATTCAGATTTAGAAGAAATAGTTTGGGTTAATGAAGAATAAATATCTGAAAACTCTTGCTCATTCCATAACAAAAAAGTATGTGATAAATGTCCGTCTCTCCCTGCACGTCCTACTTCTTGGTAATAATTTTCTAAAGAATATGGAGGGGAAAGATGAATAATAACACGTACATTTTCCTTATCGATACCCATTCCAAATGCATTAGTTGAAATTAGAACTTTACTGTCACTATCCGTCCATTCTCTTTGTTTTTTTATCTTTTCATAAGCAGGTAAACCTGCATGGAAAAAGTCAACATCAAGCCCTTTTCTTTTTAAAGTATCATATACATTTTTAGTTTCATTTCTTGTTCTGCAATAAATTATTCCTGATCCTTTATAACGATGTAATATTCTTTCAATCTGTCCTAATTTATCATGTATGTTCATGACTTGTAAAGAAAGATTCTCTCTTTTAAATGATTTTTTAAAAACTTGAGCATTAGTTAAGTCTAGCTTTTTTATTATTTCTGAAAGAACCTTGTGCGTTGCAGTGGCTGTTAATGCCATGCATGGAATATGATATCCGATATGTTCCCTAAATTTTTTAATTTGTTGGTAAGACGGACGAAAATCATTTCCCCATTCAGAGATACAATGTGCCTCGTCTACGGCGATAAAGGATATTTCAATGTCTTTACTGATTTCTAAAAATGTTTTATTTAATAGTCTCTCCGGGGAAACATATAGTAATTTTAATTCATTATTTTTTAATTTATTAAATACTGAAATTTGTTGATCAGGAGTTTGTTCGGAAGAAATAAATTCAGCTGGAATCATTTTCTTTTTTAATAAACTAACTTGATCTTTAATGAGAGCAAGTAAGGGAGATATTACAATGCAAGTGCCCCGGGCTATAATGGAAGGTATTTGGTAACAAACTGATTTGCCTGCCCCTGTAGGTAGTAGAGCAACCGTGTCGGTAGCTTCTAAAATTGTAAGAATTATTTCTTTTTGAAGAGGCCTGAATTCTTTATATCCCCAATAAGATTCAAGAATTTTATTTGGTAATGAAGGGTCCATTTAAAATAAGGGATGTATTTTCAAACAACAAATATATAAAAGAAAAAATTATCCGAATCTAGATTGCTATAAATGTTTGTTGCTGATATTATGTGAGATAAATAAAAAAAGAATCCTATATTTACAACTAAAATAAGTAAAGTAGAAAAAAACTTAAAAAAGTTATTTTTTACGTAACAAATTTTGAGATTATTATACAAATATAATTGAAATTAGTTATCATGAATAATAAAGTTCTTAAAATAGTTTTATCTATTGCTTTTATTGCACTTTTATTGTATTGTATTTGGTATGTAATAATAACCAATACACGGTCGAATGATAAGTTTGAGACAGAGTCTCCGGTAATTATGACTATTCAGCAAAAAGCTGTGGCAACCGGTAAAATTAACCCAAAAGAAAGGATTGAAATCAAACCTAATATTTCGGGAATCATAAAAGAAATATATATAAAAGAGGGTGATGAAGTAAAAGTAGGACAATTATTGGCTACCATTAAAGTTGTGCCGGTGGTATCTACTGTTAATACAGCTATGCAAAATATTAACTCTGCAGAAATTAAGTTAGCTAATCAAAAAAAAGTTTTCGATCGTCAAAAGCTTTTGTTTGGTCAAGGAGTTATTTCTAAGCAAGATTTCGAAAGCGCAGAAACAGAATATAAAATAGCTAAGCAAAATCTAAATCAAGCTCAAAAAGATTATGATATTGCTAAAACGGGTATAACTTCAGGATTAGAAGATTTAGCCAGTATCCAAGTTCGTTCCACGGCAAATGGACAGGCTTTGGAAGTCCCTGTAGAAGTAGGGGACCAAGTAATTGAAGCTAATACTTTTAATGCAGGAACAACTATTGCAAGTATAGCGGATATTAGTAAGATGATTTTTGAAGGTAAGGTTGATGAATCTGATGCAGGAAAAATGCACGAAGGAATGAAACTTAAAATAATTATCGGTGCTCTTCAAGATAAAGATATAAATGGAAGATTAACTTTTATTTCCCCTCAAGGTAAAGAAGAAAATGGAGCGGTAAAATATAAAATCAAAGCAGATATTATAATTCCTGAAGGTGTTTCTATACGTGCTGGATATAGTGCTAATGCAGAAGTAATTCTTAGTGAAAGAAAAAATATTTTAGCCATTAGAGAAGCTTTAATGCAATTTGACGGAGAAAAACCTTATTTGGAAGTTTTACAGTCTGATGGGAAATTTAAAAAAGTATATGTTAAATTAGGATTATCTGACGGAATATATGTACAAGTTAAAGGTATTTCTAAGAACGATAAATTAAAAATTTGGAATACTTCCGATCAAGATAAATCAGAAAGAAAAAAATAGTTATCATATATAAAAAACAATTGTAAAGCATCTGATTTTTTCTTCAGATGCTTTTTTATTATAAGAAAACTGAATATTTGATTAAATAATTCAAAAATAATTTATAACTAAATACTATAAATTTCACTAAAAGAAGATACTACTCCATTGACTTTAATAAAATAAAGTAATAATACTTCTTAAAATGAATATATATCTAAAAACTTTAAATTTAATATCCCTTTTACTATTACCATTAATGTATTAAATATCAATCATAATATAATATTTTTAAAACAAAAGTCAACATAATTTGTAGCATTAGGTAAAGAAACTTATCAGACGATAAATTTAAATTAACGTATTTTTGTATTTATGATTTCCAAAGAGACCATAGATAAGATTTTTTCTACAGCCAGAGTGGAAGAAGTAATTTCCGATTTTATAAATCTTAAAAAATCGGGGAGTAATTATAAAGGTTTGAGCCCATTTGTAGATGAAAAAACTCCATCATTTATGGTTTCCCCATCAAAACAGATTTGGAAAGATTTTTCATCCGGAAAAGGAGGTAATGTGGTTACATTCATCATGGAACAAGAACATTACACGTATCCAGAAGCTTTACGTTACCTGGCAAAAAAATATAATATTGAAATTGAGGAGGATAGTAAAGAGCAGACTGAAACTCAAAAAGAAATTCAATTAAATAAAGAAAGCCTATATCAATTATCTGAAGTAGCTAATGAATATTTTCAGAATCAACTTTGGAAAACCGAAGAAGGCAATAATATAGGTATTTCTTATTTTAGAGAAAGAAGTATACGCGATGATATTATTAAACAATTTCAATTAGGCTATTCCCCTAGGGAATGGGAAGCTTTTACGCAATTCGCATTTAATAAGGGATATAAAAAAGAGATATTAGAACAATCCGGTTTAACCATATTTAAAGATGTAACAGATAAAGGTTTTGATCGTTTTAGAGAAAGAGTAATTTTTCCCATTCATAGTTTTTCAGGAAGAGTATTAGGTTTTGGAGGACGAATACTACAAAATAACGTAAAAGCATCTAAATATTTAAATTCGCCTGAAAGTGAAATTTATCATAAGAGTCAGGTTCTATATGGATTATTTCATGCAAAGTCTTTTATCATTAAAGAAGATAATTGTTTTTTGGTAGAAGGCTATATGGATGTGATATCCCTCTATCAGAATGGTATTAAAAATGTAGTAGCGTCTTCAGGTACTTCACTAACTGTCGAACAAATACGACTAATAAAAAGGTTAACTAATAATATAACCATTTTATATGATGGAGATCAAGCTGGAATAAAAGCTTCTTTTAGAAGCATAGACATGATTCTTGAACAAGAGATGAATGTTAAGGTTTTATTATTTCCTGATGGAGAAGACCCGGACAGCTTCGCGAGAAAACATACTGCTGATGAAATAGAACTATTTTTTAAAGAAAACAGTAAAGATTTTATTCGCTTTAAAACCGATATATTACTAGGAGAAACCAATGGAGACCCGATAAAAAAAGCAGGATTAATTAGGGACATTGTTGGAAGTATAGCTTTGATTAAAAATCTAATTCAAAGAGAGATTTATGTAAAAGAATGCTCGCGTATATTAGATATTTCAGAGCAAGTATTATTTAGTGAGTTAGCCCAATTAACCCAACAAAATACTCAAACAGGAGTCAGTAGTAATAAAAGGCAGCAAGTTGTATTGCAACCCGTTGATAAATCTCAACAAGAAGAGATAGATTTTACTTATAAAATTGAAGAAGATATTCTAGAATTGCTTCTTTCATACGGAGATCACCAAATAGTAATAAGTTATTTAGAGGAAGAAGAACCTTATACCACAACAGTAATTGAAGAAATAGTTCAGAGGTTTAAAGAAGATGATTTGCAATTGACCATAGATTTTTATAATAAAATTTATTTAGAAATAATCGAAGGTATAGAAAATAATCAATTAAGAACCGGAGAATATTTTGTTAAATCAAAAGAAGATGATATCACTCAATTTGCTGCAGGGAAATTGCTAAAGAAATACTCAATTAGTAACAATTGGGAACTTAAAGAAATTTATGTTCCTACGTTAGAACAAAATTTATCAAAAAATACAAAAGATGTAATTCTTAAATATAAAGCAATAAGAATTTCAGAAATAAATAAAAAATTAGCTAAAGAATTAAGTTCCGGTGAAATATCAGAAGAAAGAAGATTGGAAATATTTAATCAAATTATGACGTTGGATAAACTTCTTAAACAAATACATAGACTTGAAAATCGTGTAATTTAAAAAAAGATATATTGATTAATTTAAAATTCGATATATTTGCTTACATAAAGTAAACTAAAAAGCAAGCTATGGGTATTAGTGCATTTTTTAGATTATTTCAACCGAAAGATAAGGTTTTCTATACTTTATTCGAACAAGTTGTTGATAATCTGGCTGCCATGTCGAAAGATATGGTAGAGGGGATGAAATCACAAGAAACTATAACAGAGGCATTTTATAAGAAAATGGAAGATTATGAACATGCTAATGATAAGTTATCACACAGCATATTTATAGAATTAGGAAAAAATTTCATTACCCCTTTCGATCGAGAGGATATCCATCAATTAACTTCAGCACTTGATGATATTGCAGATATATTATATGCATCATGTAAATATATTATGCTATATAAGTCACCTTATATTCCAGCCTATTTTACTTTTGCAAATCTTATCCATGATTGCGTATTAGAGCTCCAAAAAGCAGTTTATAATCTTAGAAATTTTAAAAAACCTAAAGAAGTTTTAGCTTCTTGTGTGGAAATAAATAGGATTGAAAACGTAGCTGACGATTTTTTCAGTAAGGAAATTGGTGCATTATTTGAAAGTAAAAGAGATGTATTGGATATTATAAAACTGAAGAACGTATTGGAATACTTAGAAGACGTTACAGATAAATGTGAAGACTCAGCTAATATAATAGAATCTATCTTAGTTAAATACTCATAAACACTTTATGGCTTTACTTGTAACTATCGTGATATTAGCATTAATATTTGATTATATTAATGGGTTTCATGATTCGGCAAATTCAATTGCCACCATTGTTTCGACAAAAGTATTAACTCCTTTTCAAGCTGTTCTTTGGGCAGCATTTTTTAATTTTGTTGCTTATTTTGTTTCCTTATATATTGTTGGAGAATTTAAAATTGGAAATACCATAGCAAAATCAGTTCATGAAAATTTTATTACTCTGGAAGTTATTTTTTCAGGGCTGGTAGCAGCAATTATTTGGAATTTATTTACATGGTGGGCCGGAATTCCATCTTCTTCTTCCCATACATTAATCGGAGGATTTATAGGAGCGGCCGTTGCCCATATAGGAGGATTTAGTCAAGCAGGACAAACAGTTATAAATTATCCGGTCGTAATACCTATAATATTATTTATATTCATAGCTCCTGTCATAGGAATGATAGTTTCATCAATTATTACATTAATAATTATGAATATTTGTAGAAATGCCAATCCTTATAAAGCAGATAAATGGTTTAAAAAATTACAATTAGTTTCATCAGCAGCTTTCAGCATTGGACATGGAGGAAACGATGCACAGAAAGTAATGGGTATTATTGGAGCAGCATTTATCTATTTTGAAGTTAATATTGCTCATTCTATGGAATATATGAACCTAACAACAGCTGAACGATTCCAGCATTTCACTACAGATTATTGGTGGGTACCTATAAGTAGCTTTATAGCAATTGCATTGGGAACCATGTCGGGTGGATGGAAAATCATAAAAACAATGGGAACCCGTATCACGAAAGTAACTCCTTTAGAAGGAGTTACGGCGGAAATATCAGGGGCAATAACTTTATTCTTAAGTGAGCATTGGGGAATACCGGTAAGTACTACCCACACTATAACAGGATCCATTATAGGAGTAGGTTTAGTTAAAAGGGTGTCTGCAGTGCGTTGGGGAATTACTATTAAATTGTTATGGGCATGGGTGCTTACCATTCCGGTTAGTGCAGTACTTGCAATGATTGTTTATTCAATAGTAAAACTGTTTATGTAACAAATACATTTTTATCTTTTTGACTCAAAAAAATTTTTAAGTAATAAAGAGCATTCATTTTCTAAAATACCTGATACATATTCTGTTTTCGGATGCAGTGATAATCCTTTTGACAAAAAACCTCTATTTTTATCTGAGGTACCTACAACAACCCTGCTTATTTGAGACCAATATAAGGCTCCGGCACACATCGTACAGGGTTCAAGAGTAACATATAAAGTACAATTTATAAGGTATTTTGCCCCTAGTAAATTACTTGCAGCAGTAATAGCTTGCATTTCCGCATGAGCGGTAACATCAACTAACAATTCTGTTAAATTATATGATTTAGCTAAAATTTTATTATTGGCAACAATTAGGGCACCTACCGGTATTTCATCTTTGAAAAAAGCTTCTTTTGCAAGCTGTAAAGCAATTTTCATATAATATTCGTCGGTAAACATATAATTATAAGAAGTCAGTTATTCTTTGCGTTATCTTTTATAGGTTCATTCAGAATATGTCCGCAATGTTTGCAGTAAATAGCATCAGCTTCATTATTAATTGTATTACAAAAATTGCATTTTTTGACATTTAATTCGTTTTTCTTATTTCTTCTGTACTCAGCAGATAATAATCCCGCCGGAACTGAAATAATAGAATATCCCAAGATCATAATACCGGATGCGATAATTTTACCCAAAACAGTGGTAGGAGCTACATCACCATATCCGACCGTTGTTAAAGTAACTACTGCCCAATACATCGATTGAGGAATGCTGGAAAAGCTATTACGATTTCTTCCGCCTTCAATTACATACATTAAAGAACCTAAAATTAACGTTGTGATTATAATAAAATATAAAAACACAAATATTTTGCGTTTGCTTCTTTTCAATGAAATTAAAAGGGAATTGCTTTCATCAATATACGTTCCCATTTTAAAAATTCTGAATACTCGTAAAAGTCTTAATATTCGTATAATTGATAAAAAATGAGATTTTACAAAAAATATACTTAAATAGGTAGGAATAATGGATAATAAATCGATAATTCCATAGAAACTGGTGGAATATTTTTTTGCTTTTTTTGCGGTGGATATTCTTAAAATATATTCTACAGTAAAAGAAATAGTGACCCACCAATCTAAAATATAAAGCCAAAATCCTATTTTCGAGCTAATTCCCGGAACACTTTCCAGCATAATAATGAGCGTACTTAGAGTAATAAAAAAAAGAAGAATTACATCAAAAATTTTACCTCTAATCGTATCAGATTCGAAAATAATTTCATAAAGTTCAGCTTTCCATGTAGCTGTACCTTTTTTACATTCAGGTGTTTTACCTATAAAAAATAATTTTATTTCTTTTATAATTTTTTTCAAAACTAAATTATTAATACTAAAAAAAATATCTTATTATCAATTAATTTGATAACAAAGATAAAAATAAAATTAATTATACTTAAAATCAATGAGTAGAATTGTTCATTTAGTAGAGATTTTGTTTAAATTTTAAAGAATTTGTATAAAAACATACATAGGTTGAAGATTAATTTTATATATTTGTAAAATAAAGATAAATTAAATTAACAAACAATAAAGTTTTTACCATGAAAGAGAAATTTTATATAGATGAAACTGATAAAAGAATTTTACAATTTTTATCTATTAATACCAGAATGCCTTTTACTGAAATTGCAAAAAAAATGGATGTATCCGCAGGAACTATACACGTAAGAGTTAAAAAGATGGAAGATGTAGGGGTTATCAAAGGAACTTGTTTAAATATTGATTACAATATTTTGGGATATAGCTTTATAGCTTATGTAGGAATTTTGTTGACTAAATCAAGTAAAACTCAAAGCGTATTAGAGAAATTAGCAGCTATTCCAAATGTGACAACTGCGAATGTAATTTCAGGGAAATATAATATTTATTGTAAAATTAGCGCTAAAGATGCTGAAGATGCAAAAAATGTTATTTATAAAATAGATGATATTGACGATGTTTTAAGAACAGAAAGTATGATTTCACTAGAAGAAAGCATCAACGATCAAAACCGATTAATGGATGCTTTGTTTAAATAAAAATAATGCTTCCTGAAGAAAAAGAAATTTATTTTAAGGTAGCCATATCTGTTTCTTTGGTTTTGTTTGGTTTTGATGGTGAAAGGTTGCGTATTTTACTGAGTAATGATACAAATAACGGTCCATTTAAAGGCGCTCAACTTCTGCCCTCTGTATATGTGAAAGCCCATGAAGGTATTGATTCTAATTTAGAAAAATTAGTGTTTTTACATACACAAAAAGATTATATCTTCGTTGAACAATTAAAAGCTTTTGCAAAAGTTTTTAGAAATCCTTTAGGAAGAGTAGTTAATATAGCTTATTACGCTACAGTGAAGCTAGACGATGAGCTTCTAAAATATTCTAAGGATAGGGGTGAAGAATGGGTTGAATACTCTAAAATTCCGGATTTGGCTTTTGACCATAATGATATAATAGATTATGCAAAAGAACGGTTAAAACGAAGAGTAAAAAGAAGACCAATAGGATTTTATTTGTTGCCTGAACATTTTACCATATCTCAATTACAAAAATTATATGAAACCGCTTTAAACCGAGAAATGGATAAAAGAAATTTCAGAAAAAAAATAGTAAATTCTCAATTAATTATTGAAACAGATTTAATAGATAATTCTACGTCTAGAAAATCTGCTAAGTTATATAAGTTTGATGCAGAAAAATATGAGAAACTAAGTCTGAAAGGTTACGATTTTTTATTTTAAATTATCTAGATACGAGATAAGAAGTATAAATACAGGAGGAATATTATTCCTCCTGTATTCGTTATATCCCTATAAATTTTTTGTACATTTACTTTGGTTATAAATAGATAAAATATGAGTTCTGATGAAGAAATTTTCGGTAAACGTCCTAAGGAATATTTTCAGGTAAAAGAAAAAAAATCTGTAACATTTATATTTTCATGTCTATATATGGGTTTTATGGGCTTTATACCTATTTTTCTCGGAATTTTAGGTTTTATGAAAATATATTTTCCGGGTGCCTCAACTTGGTTTTTTGTCTCAAATATTGTTTTAGGCATACTTATGATCATAGGTGCAATAGCTACCTTTAATTTCTTCAAAATGGGAATATATCTCTTTGGCTTGACTTTAATATTAGATATTTTATTTCATTTATCATTAGGCTTTGAAGAATTAGATGCTATTAACGGATTATATTTATTTATCGGTTTTGCCTTAGTTCCAATTATACCAAGATGGAAATTATTTAAATAAAAATATAACAAACATGTTAAATCTTGAAAAACTTAAATATCCGATAGGTAAGTTTGAAATGCCTGAAAATGTTTCTCAACAAGAATTGGAACAGTGGATTATTCAGATAAAATCTTTACCTGAAAGATTAAGAAAAGAAGTGCAAACACTAAAAGAGGAACAGTTGAATACCCCTTATAGACCAGAGGGATGGACAGTTAGGCAGGTTATTCATCATTTGGCTGATAGTCATATGAATTCGTTTATCAGGATAAAATTAGCATTAACTGAAAATAATCCTGTAATTAAACCTTACTATGAGAAACGATGGGCAGAATTGCCTGATAGTCTAAATTTTCCAATAGCCTCTTCTTTAACTATAGTTGAAGGAGTACACGAAAGATGGGGATATTTATTAGAACAACTTACAGAAGAAGATCTTAAGAAGACTTTCATTCACCCAGGAATTAATAAAGAATTTACAATAAAAGAATCTATTGGAACGTATGCCTGGCATGGTAATCATCACTTAGCCCATATAACTCACCTAAAAGAAACAAAAAATTGGTAAAAAATGTTTAAGTTCGAAAAATAGAGAATATTAAAATATTACATTTAATTAGCTATTTTAATAAAATTGTTATTTCTAGAAAATAACAATACTAATTCATTAATAAAGAAATAAGGTTCAATAAATTATTGAAAATTGTATTAGAGAATAGAGTATGAGAATAGATATAATAAGCGTGGTACCGGATTTATTGAAAAGTCCTTTACAGCAATCCATTATGAAAAGAGCGCAAGACAAAGGACTCGTACAAATTCATTTTCACGATTTAAGAGAATATGCGAAAGGAAATTATCGTCAAGTAGATGATACCCAATACGGAGGGGGAGCAGGAATGGTCCTTATGATTGAACCTATTGATAAATGCATTTCCAAATTATTATTAGAAAGAAATTATGATGAAATAATTTATATGACTCCCGATGGTGAAACCTTGAATCAAAAGACTTGCAATACCTTATCATTAAAAGAAAATATTATCATACTTTGCGGACATTATAAAGGAGTAGATCATAGAGTTCGAGATATGTTTATAACACGGGAAATTTCGATAGGAGATTACGTTTTGAGCGGAGGAGAACTTGGAGCATGTGTTTTAGTAGATGCGGTAGTTAGGTTACTTCCAGGTGTATTAAATGATGAAACATCAGCCCTTTATGATTCCTTTCAGGATGATTTGCTAGCGCCTCCGGTATATACAAGACCGGAAGAATATAAGAGTTTAAAGGTACCCGAAATTCTATTAAGCGGTAATTTTGCTAAAATAGATGAATGGAGACATGAAATGTCTTATAAACGTACGAAAGAAAGAAGGCCTGACTTATTAAATGAATAATTTACGATGGATGAAATTATAAATAAAGTAGAAAAAAGCGGGCTTATTACCATTGATTTAGAAGATTTTTATCCTAAAGAAAAAAGAGTACTGTTTGATTTAAAAGATTATCTATATGAAGGTTTAGTCCTTAAAGAAAAAGATTTTCGAGAAAAACTTTCAAAATTAGATTGGGAAATATATAAAAATACCTATGTCGCTATAATTTGTTCTTCTGATGTTATTATACCTTCCTGGTCTTACTTGTTAATTGCTAGTTATTTAACAGGAATAGCTAAGTTGATATCATTCGGAACACTGGAAGACCTTGAAAGAGATATTTACACTGAAATTATAGAAAAAATGGATAAAGAAACATATCAAGATAAAAAAATTATTATTAAAGGATGTTCTCGTAAACCGGTTCCACAAAACGCATATCTACAACTTATACAAATGTTAAAACCTCTGGCTTCCTCACTAATGTTTGGAGAGGCTTGCAGCACCGTACCTATATATAAAAGAAAAAAGTAATTTTATTAATAATCTTAAGAGATCTGAAATAACTTAGATACTTACTAAAGCTAATTATAAATATTTAAACTATCTATAATTTATCTTGCTTTATGAAAAATATAGTTAATGGAACAAATGATAATTTAGATAATGAAAAATCTATTTTTTGAATTAGATTCATACAAAATAATTAAGGAATGATCTATGGTAAAGAAAAAATAAGAATATTTACATTCAATTTTACAATTAGTTGATTATAAAATATATATTTTGGAGGACCATTTAGCAGCAGCTTAGGTATTATAATCAAAGTTATATTTGAAAATTAAGTAAAACTAATATTATTTTAATATCTTTTCATATAATTAAAATTATAGCCTTTTTTAAAGAATGTTATTTTATTGATCAATTAGGTAGGTCGTCACTAAACGTTCTAAATAAATCTCTATTTTATTATATAACCAAAGTTTGTTTTTTCCAAAGAGAAGCATACTTTCCATCTAAATTAATTAATTCCTTATGTGATCCTTGTTCTATTATTTTTCCTTTGTCGATAACAATTATGTTATCAGCAAAAGCAATAGTACTTAATCTATGAGCTATAATAATCATAGTTTTATCCATGCTTTTGAAGTCAAGTAATGTTTTTTGTATGATCTGCTCAGACTCAGAATCTAATGAAGAAGTTGCTTCATCTAGAATTAAAATTTCAGGATCTTTATAAAGAGCTCGAGCTATAGCAATTCTTTGTTTTTGTCCCCCTGAAAGTATTGAGCCATTTTCACCCAAATAGGTTTTGAAACCATTAGGTAGATTTTCAATAAATTCTATAATTCCAACATTTTTAGTTATATTTATAATCTTCTGAATGTCTGGGAAATCTTCACCTATTGCTATATTTTCTATAACATTTCCTGAAAATAGATCAATTTGTTGAGGTACTGTAGAAATTAATTTCCGAAGTGAATAATTTGAAATATAATTTAAATCGTAATTTCCTATACTTATTTTTCCGCTTTTTAAAGGATATAATTTTTGAAGCAAAGAAGCTATAGTGGTTTTGCCGGATCCACTTTCACCAACGATAGCAGTAGTTTTCCCTTTAGGGATAATGCAGCTAAAATCTTTGAAAACAGTAACCTTACTTCCATAACTAAATGTGATCTTATCAAACTCTATGTTGCCAACGTTTTCTCTTGTTAATTCAAAATTATTAGTAGTTTCTTCTCTTTCAAGATCCATAATTTCAAAAAGACGATCTGCAGCAATAATTGCACTTTGAATTGTTTTATTCAATCCAATTAACTCTAATAAGGGTGTATTAAAATAACCGATTAAAGCGTAAAACGATAATAATTCTCCTGGTGTAATGATTTGTTTTATCGCATATCTTGATCCTATCCATAAAAGAATGATAGTAAAAATTTTCGTTAGAAATTCAGTAGAGCTTATAGGAAGAATTGAATTTAATACAGATTTATAAATTGTATTAATAAGTTTAGTGAAAAGATTATCTGTTTTATTGTTTTCAAAAGTTTCTATTCCAAATTGTTTAATTGTAGTAATAGAATTAATAGATTCGACTAAATGAGACTCTAACTCTGCAGAATTTTCCATTTCTTGACGCTCAATTTTTTTGCTATTATTATTTGTTAACCAATAAATTACAGAATATATAGGGATAACTAAAGATATGATTAGTGCCAATTTCCAATTATAATAGAACATGAGTATAAATGAAAAAATAATAGTAAAGAAATTAACAAATATCTGAATAGCAACATCATTTATAAAAGAACGAATTTTAACAGCATCATTTATTCTTGATATGATTTCTCCAATTTTCATGGTGTCAAAAAAGCGTTGAGGTAAATCTAAAAGATGTTTGTAATATCCTAAAATTAAATGTTTATCTATTTTTTGCCCCGTTTTTAGCATTAATATGCTTTTAATACTATTTATATAAATTTGAAAAAATAATATTATAATCATGCCGACTGATAATATATTTAATAGTCTTAAATTTCCATCAATTAAAACATAGTCTGTTATTTTTTCAATATAAATAGGCATTGATAGACCCAGAATTGTATAAATTATGGAGCCTAAAAGACATTGTAATAATATAGCTTTATGTGGATTAATTAAATTCCAAAATCTTATGTAGATATTAACTTTTTCATTGCGTTGTTCGAAATATTCATTTGGCTCCAGTAAGATTATTACGCCAGACCAAATTTTTGAAAATTCTTCTAATGTTTTTGTCTCAATTTCTCCTTTAAAAGGGTCCATATAGGATATAGTATTTTTATAAACTTTATAAATAACTACATAATGATGCATGGTCTCGTTTAAAATGATATGCGCGATAGAAGGTAAAGGGATTTTGGTAATTGAATCTAAACCGCCCTTAACACCTTTTGCGTTAAAACCGAGATCATTAAGGCCTTGAATCATTCCAAGCACGTTAGTTCCTCTGGTATCGGTATGGCAAATTTGACGTACTTTAGCAATTGAAATAGATTTTCCATAATGAGCACATATGGAAACTAAACATGCGGCTCCACAATCTTTAAAATCATGTTGTTTTACAAGGATTTTTTTCTTCATTACTTATTCTTTTAGGCTTGGATTAAACCAATCATCGAGACGGTCAAATAATAATTGCCATAATGTACGGTCAGTTAAATGAAAACGAGCGGTAAGAGTCATCCCTTTTTCAATATTTCCTTTATGTCCATTTTTTAACTGTAAGAAATTTTTATCCATTGAGCAAAATACTTTAAAGTAATTTTCTCCTGTTTTCTCATTTGAAGTAAGATATTGTTCAATTTTTATAACTTTACCTGTTAATAGCCCCCATTGATTGTAATTATATGTATCCATTTGAATTTTAACATCTTGCTCAAGATGTATAAATCCGATATCTTTGGAAGAAACATAGACTTCAACAACTATCTTATCTTCGGGAGATATTACTCCAATTTCTTCTCCTTCGATGATGTAAGATTCTTTTTGTTTCCCTTTAAAATTCATTAACTTACCTGAAATTGGAGAAATTATAATATAATTTTCAGCTTCCTGGCCTAATCTATTAAATTCGGATTTGAGCTCATTAATTTTCCTTTCAGTTTCTCTTTTTTGTGCTTCCCATTGTGCTATCTGTTTTTCTCTAATCGTTGAGATTTGTTTTTTTAAATTTTCAAACTTAGATAGCTCTTTATCATATTCCGATTGCGATATTACACCTTCCATATATAAAATTTCAGCTCTTTTAAAATCTTTATTTGCAAGGTTGACTTCGGCTTGAATTTGTGCAATATTTTCAAGCATGGCGGTGACTTCTTTTTGGTATTGTCCGGTTTCTAATAGTTGAAAATTACCCGTAACAATTTTATTAAGATCATTTAATTGAGCATAACTATCTGAAAGATGAGAGCGTTGTAAATTTTTTTGAGTTTCTAATTGTTGCGTTGTTATTACTAAAAGAGTGTCGCCTTTCTTAATAATTTGATTATTGTGTGTTAGATTATTTATTACTATTCTTCCGCTGACTATTGAAATAATTGTTACATTTTCATTATAAGAACGTATGATGCCTCTGGAAGAAGAATTTATCGGAATATGTACTATTGGAAGAAAAATAAATATTAATAAAATAAATATTAATATTGGTAAATACATCTTTATCATAGTAGTATAATAAATATATACAAATATACAAATTGATACAAATATAGTTATATTTTACGTTGTATATTCAATTTATATGTTTATTAGTGTTTATATTTAATTGTAAATAATATTTAATAACTATTGAAAAATTTGTATAATTATTTTAGGGTATTGTTTTAAAGTTATTATAATTAGTTTAAGTATAAATTCCCTAGATGTCATAAAAAAATATTTTCAAAAGATGTTCGCGAAGACAGCCGGTATAAAGCACATGCTATAACTTATACAAAAATTAAAATCTATGGCTTTCTTACTCAAGTTTAAAGAAGTATAAAACGTTGTTTCTATATATAAAGTAAAAAAAATGTAGAGATTTAGATGGTTTTATCTAAAACTGATTTTAATCATTATAGGTTTATATGGATTCATATACATATAATTTAAAATGATAAAAAATTATTGTAATGTACTTTATATATATTAATATTATTTCTATAATAAATTAATTAGTATTAATAAATAGATCTAAAAAAAATGATATTATAATTATCGTGATTATGTATAGGGGGATAAAATGTAAATTTTTGAAATAATAATAAGAAAATAATATGATGAAAAATTCAATATCATTGGATGTGAGATAACTTGTTTAAAAATAGTAAGTTAATGTGGGGGAGTATGGAGCTTTTTGTCCGTTTATGAGAGGTTTCAATAATAATTAAATTAGAAATTACTTACGGTCTTGCATTTTAATAAACCTTTTTATTTAATTAGTGGAATAATAAAATTAAAATCTTTATTTTAGAACTCATAAGGGTTTCGATAAAATCTATTTCTTTTACGATTTATTTTTGATTTGATTAATTTTTTAATAATTCATATAAATGTTCAGTTTTTCCATTTTCTAGGTAAGATTTAAATTTCGTAGGTTTATTAAGATAAATATTGGGTATACGTAAAATATACTTGAGTTTTTGTTCAAAAATAAGGAGTCATATATCCGCAGGGCTTTTTGTTAAACGTTAAGTTGAGGTAAATCTTTCTGAAGCAAATTTGATTAAAGTTGACTGGGTGTATTCTATATCAATAAGTACTACAATCGAAGAAGGTTTATCTAAAATAATAGGTAGTAATTTCATGCTTACACCTACAGGAGCGTAAATAATAATTGGATCAGAATCGCAAACAGTCTCTTCCGAAGATAATTGTATTAGTAATTTTTAATCTAATTTTAGCTATATATAGTCTTTTGTTTATGATAAAATATATATTATTTGTCAATATCTTTATAAATATAATATAATAAAATATGATATTTATCATTAATATGGATAATAATTAAAAATATGATATATATTTACAATAATAATAAAAAAATAATATTATGAAAAATTTAAAATTGTTGAACGTAAGAGAACTAACTGAAGAAGAATTAGTTAAAACAGAAGGTGGAGGATTAATCCACGTTGTTGGAAATGGCTTACGTAAGGTCGAAAAAGTGATTATAAAGTTACTTTTTTAATTAATAAAGGGCTTACTGAAATGTAAGCCCTTTTATTTAATTAGTGACATCTAAAATAATAACAAAAAATATTAATTAAACCTATTAAAGAAAATATTGATATAAAATAGATAAAAATTTATTGTTTTTAGGAAAAGATAAATTACTAAAAAAATACTTTATTTCATTTGCATTTTAAGGCTAACTAAATATCAAGGAGGAATAATTTTATTTAACAAACAACGAAAGAGTTTTGAAATTGGTTGGACATCTACATAACCCAATCATATGGATGGTTAAGTTGTTAAAAATTTATTTTGTTTTATAAAAATATAATTGATGGTAAAATGATAATTTTGATAACGAAAAGCTATTAGTTATAATTTTTCCAATTTAAAGGGAATAATTTTTTAAATTATGAAACAATAGATGTTTTGCAAAATCTAATCTCGCCAACAATAAAAGTATTCACCCTTTAGAATAATTTAAGTAAAAATTTTATTTACAATCCAATAAGGGCTTTAATATAATTTATTTCTTTTCCAATTTATTTTTGATTCGATTAGCTTCCTTTATAAATTCATATAGATGTTCAGTTTCTCCATTTTCTAGGTAAGATTTAAATTCCGTGAGTTTATTAAGATAAGTATTGAGTATAGGTAAAATATATTTGGAATTTTGTTCAAAAATGGGAAGCCACATATCCACAGAGCTTTTTGCCAGACGTACAGTTGAGGCAAATCCTCCCGAAGCCAAATTGAATATGGCGGCATCATCTTTTTCTTTTTCGAGGACAGAGACAGCTAGAGCATAGGAAATAGCATGAGAAAGATGAGATACATAGCCAACATGTTCATCATGAGACTCTGCATCCATAAGCACCAAACGGGAACCTAATTTCGAATACACTTCAGAAACTAGTTCCACGGCTTTAGGGGATGAATCTTCAGGGTTACATATGATTGCAGCCCTATCTTTAAATAATCCATGAAAAGCAGCAGAAGGACCGCTATATTCCGTTCCCGCCATAGGATGAGAAGCTACATAGAACTTTCTTTTTATATGATTTTTTACTTTTTCGATTAAGGATGATTTGGTGGATCCAACATCCATAAGTACTGCATTTGAAGGAAGCCTATCTAAAATAGCCGGCAGTAGTTTCATGCTTACATCCACGGGAGTGGAAAGAATAATTAAATCAGATGCGCAAACAGCTTCTTCCAAAGACATAATAGCATCGGCAATGGATAATTCCAAAGCCTGTTTCTCATGGAGTTTAGATTTATCAACACCGATAATTTTTGATGCAAATCCACTTTTTTTAAGATCTAAGGCTATTGAACCACCAATTAGACCTAATCCGATTACACTTACTGTTTTTGACATAGCTATAAATTCAAAGGTAAAAAAAATCGGTTCTTAAAGAAAGAAACCGATTTATAATTTTTTTTAATATATAATTGTAAAATTAAACAGTCAGGATCTCTTTTTCTTTGTGAGATAAATGTTCTTCGGCTAATTTCACATATTTATCCGTTAAGGATTGAATCTGTTCCTCTCCGTTTTTCTTTTCATCTTCAGAAGCACTTTCTATCTTTTTAATATCCGCATTAGCTTCTTGTCTTGCTTTTCGAATACCTACCTTAGAATTTTCACACTCCGCTTTTGCCTGTTTTACCAAGTCTTTTCTTCTTTCTTCGGTTAAAGGAGGTATGTTTATAATAATATTTTCACCATTATTATTAGGAGTAAAACCTAAATTAGATTGAAAAATGGCTTTTTCTATAGCGCTTAGTGTAGACTTTTCCCAGGGTTGAATGCTCAAAGTCATACCATCGGGAACAGAGATGTTGGCAACTTGAGATAAAGGAGTAGGGGCTCCGTAATATTCCACTAAAATGTTTTGAAGCATTAAAGGATTTGCTCGTCCTGCACGAATTTTATTAAAAGCAGATTCTAAATGCCTTAAAGAGGACTCCATGCTTTCCTTTGTCGTTTCAATAATTAAATTTATTTCTTCCATAATTTTCTACTAACGTTGCCTTGCAAATATAAAATTTAATTAATTAAATTGAAACTAAAGTCCCTACTTCTTTCCCTTCAATAATTTTTCTTAAATTTCCTTCTTTATTCATATCAAAAACAATGATAGGAAGTTGATTTTCTTGACTTAACGTAAAAGCTGTCATATCCATGATCTTAAGTCCTTTTTCATATACTTCGTCAAAGGAAATGCTATTAAATTTTACTGCATTTTTATTTTTTTCAGGATCCGTATCGTAAATACCGTCTACACGAGTTCCTTTTAAAATTACCTCAGCATTAATTTCGATAGCTTTCAAAGTAGCAGCCGTATCTGTAGTAAAATAAGGATTTCCGGTTCCCGCTCCGAATATGACCACTCTACCTTTTTCCAAATGCCTGTCAGCTCTTCTTTTAATAAAAGGTTCAGCGATTTGGTCCATTTTTATAGACGTTTGCAAACGGGTATGTACACCTAATGCTTCGAGTGAGCTCTGAAGTGCCATTCCATTGATAACCGTGGCAAGCATTCCCATGTAGTCTCCTTGAACTCTGTCAATTCCGGTTGCAACACCTGCTACTCCTCTAAAAATATTTCCGCCTCCGATAACTATAGCAATTTCCACCCCCATGTCAGAGATTTCTTTAATTTGTTTAGAATAACTTTGAAGAATATCCGAGCTTATTCCATATTGTTGATTTCCCATTAAAGCTTCTCCACTTAACTTTAAAAGTATTCTTTTATATTTCATGATATGCTAATGTGTTTTTATTATTATTTAGATTAACTAATGTATTTGAAAGTAATAATGTTACTTTATGATTAATAAGGAGGGAAATAATAAAGTAAATATATACAGAAAGTAGTATAATTATAAATGAAATCATTTACTATGAAATTTTCTGCATGCAAATATAGTAAGGAATTTTTAAAATTTATTAAGATAATTTTATGATTTCCTTACAAAATTTATATTTACTTAATGGTTAGATCCCTCAAAGATGTTATTCACTTATAAGAAAAGCTTTTAAATTTGAAAAGTTATTTTCAAGAGAAGTAGCTGAGCTCTTTTTATTTTCGAGTTGCTGTATTTGATCCGGTATAGTAATTTTATTTTTAAAATTATCAGGATAGACATCTATGAATTTACAAGGATGTGCTGTAGATAAAAATATTGTGAAATCCTCCGGATGGTTATACTTTTTTGCGGCTAAATAAGCTACGGCAGTATGAGGACAAGCTATATAGTTATAGTTTTTATATAATTCATTAATGCTCTGTATGGTTTCCGAATCGGTAAAGGAGTAAGCAGAAATAAGATTACGCAACGCATCCAAATTTTCATTAAATAAGTCACTAATACGCACCCAATTGCTTGGGTTACCAACATCCATAGCATTGGATAGTGTTTGTACAGATGGTTTAGGCTCATAAATTCCTTTTTGTAAATAAACGGGAACCGTATCATTAACATTGGTAGCGGCAACAAAATGTTTCACGGGAAGACCAGCTTTATAGGTAAGTAATCCGGCTCCTATATTACCGAAATTTCCGCTTGGTACTACAAAAACAATATTTTTTTTATTTATCTTGAGAGCTTGCGCATAAGCATATAGATAATAAAAGGTTTGAGGTAACAAGCGTGAAATATTTATAGAATTTGCTGAAGTTAATCTTAACTTAGCATTAAGCTCAGGATCATTAAAAGCCATTTTTACTAAGGACTGGCAATCATCAAAAGTACCGTTAACCTCAAGAGCGCGTATGTTTTGTCCGTTAGTAGTTAATTGGAGTTTTTGAATTTCACTAACCTTACCTTTTGGATATAAAATAGTTACCCGTGTGCCCGGAACTCCTAAAAATCCCAATGCTACAGCGCCGCCGGTATCTCCCGAGGTAGCTACCAAAATATCGAGTGTTTTATCTTTATTATCGGATAAATAAGCCATCACCCGACTCATGAAACGAGCGCCAAAATCTTTGAAAGCAAGAGATGGACCGTGAAATAACTCTAACACAGCCAAATTTTCATCTAACGAAACTAATGGAGCATCGAAATTGATTGCATCCTTAATTATTTTTTCCAAGTCATTATAGGGAATATCTTCTCCAATAAAAGCATGAGCTATTTCCAAAGCTATTTCATCAAAAGAATATTGCGTGATATTCTGTATAAAATTTTCCGATAGTTTGGGAATTTTCAATGGCATATACAAGCCTTTATCTGAGGGGAAGCTGGTAAAAACGGCTTCTTTAAAAGTTACGCTAAGATTTTTATTATTAGTGCTGTATAATTTCATTATCGTATGGTTATGCTTTACATTTTAAAGTACGGTTGCTCCCTGAATATTTACAGGAGAAAAATAACCGTTACTTTCTATTTCGTTCTTTTTAAGATGTTCTTTAAGCTTTTTCGTAATGTTTTTTGCCGATTCTATTCCTCTCGTAAAAGCAACTACTGAAGGTCCGGATCCGGATATTCCAAATCCCAGAGCTTTCTCTTCTTTAGCAATTTTCTTCATAGCTTCAAATTCTGGTATTAAAATAGATCGTGTAGGCTCGATGAGTTTATCTTCAAGGCTTCTTGAAATTAACTCATAATCCTCATTAAATAAGCCGGTGATCAATCCGGCAATATTTCCCCATTGGGAAACCGCATCTTTCAACTCTATTTTATTCTTCAAAATCTGTCTCGCGGCTCGGGTTTGTACTTCTACATGCGGAAAGATAATTGAACAGCAAAGCTCTTTAGGTACAGGAAGATTAATAACATCCAATGGATTGTAGCTACGTATTAGAGTTATGCCCCCCAAAAGCGAAGGAGCAACGTTATCGGCATGACCATGTCCGCAGGCAAGCTCTTCACCTTTTAAGGCAAATGGGAGTAGCTCATTTTTAGATAAAGGTTCGCCTAAAAGTTGATTAATAGCAAACAATCCCGCTATAGTACTTGCCGCACTGGAACCTAAACCGCTTCCGATTGGCATTTTTTTATGAAGTTCAATTTCAATCCCGTAGTTTTTTTTACCCAAGAAATCCAGAATCATCTTTACACAAGCGCTTACCGTATTTTTATTCGGATCTGTGGGCAAAAGCCCCTGATCTCCGGTTATTTTAGTTATTTTTATTCCTGGCTCATCAACGCGTTTTAGTAATACTTCATCGCCGGGCTCATTCAGTGCTAAGCCTAAAACATCATATCCACAAATAAAATTAGCTGAAGTCGCGGGAGCAAAAACGTGCACACTATCTTTTTCTCTCATCTAAATTTGAAAACGTTCAATTTTATTTAGACAAATGTAAGCTAATTATATTTGATATCAAAAGCCTTGTATCCTTTATACAATATGTTTATTAATGGTTTAAATTTGAAAAAATACGTACTAAAAGCTTCTGAATATAAAAATTTAAAACAATATAAAGTCTATAGATCAAAAAATCTAATTGGCACCTACATTAATTAAATCAGCAAAAACGCCAGCAGCTGTAACTTCAGCACCTGCTCCCGGTCCTTTTATAACTAACGGATTAAATTTGTATCTTTCTGTAGTAAAAGAAATAATATTATCACTTCCCGTTAAATTATAGAAAGGATGGTTGGAATCTACCCATTCAAGGCTTATAGAAGCTTTGCTGTTTTCCAATTTTCCGATATACCTTAAAACTTTATTTTCATTTTCGGCCTTTTCTTTCAATTGGTTGAAATAGGAATCTGATTTTTTTAATTCTTTATAGAAATCATCTATAGATGGGGCATTAATACAACTTTCAGGAAGAATAGCTCCTAAACTTACATCTTTTCCTTCTACCACATAACCAGCATCTCGAGCAAGAATCATCATTTTACGCATAAAATCTTTTCCGCTTAAATCTTCCCGAGGATCGGGCTCTGTATATCCTAACTCATGAGCTTTTTTTACGACCTCATAAAAGGAAATCTTTCCGGTAAAATTATTAAAGATGTATGAAATCGTACCGCTTAAAATAGCTTCAATCTTAAGAATTCTATCGCCGCTGGTCATTAAGTCTTTTAAGGTTCGAATAATCGGTAAACCGGCACCTACGTTCGTTTCATAAAAGAAATCAACCCCTCTTCTTCTAGCTGTGTCTTTTAAATCTTTATATTCTTTATAGGAAGACGAATTAGCAATTTTGTTACAAGTAACCACGGAAACATTCGATTCAAATAATTCTTTATAATAGGTCCCTGTGACTGGACTTGCGGTATTATCTACAAAAATGCAATTAGAAAGATTTAATAATTTTATTTTTTGGATAAATGTGTCCATGTTGGATACCTCTCCGGCATTTATAGCTTTTTCCCATTGGGTAAGGTCGATTCCTTCTTCATCAATAATCATTTTTCTGGAATTGGCGATCCCTGATATTTTTACTTCAATGCCGTTATTATCGCGTAAAAAATCACTCTGAGCTTGAATCTGACGCAATAAGGTAGTTCCGATATTTCCGGTTCCGACACTAAATACATGTAGTGTTTTAGTTAATTGAGTGAAAAAAGCATCATGGACTGCATTGAGGGCTTTGGATATGTTCTTGCGTTTAATGATTACCGAAATATTATATTCGGAAGATCCTTGGGCAATAGCATGTATGTTAATTCCGTTTCTTCCCAGCGCATGGAATAGTTTCCCGGATATTCCCGGAGTTTGTTTCATATTTTCTCCTACTATGGCCAAAACGCATAAGTTTTCTTCAATAATCGGAGGGTTTAATTTATTGGTTTCCAATTCTAACTCAAATTCGCTCCAAAATAATTGCTTCGCCTTTTGTACGTCTTTAGGCTCTATAGCGAAAGTAATACTGTGCTCTGAAGAAGATTGGGTAATGAGTATTACATTGATATGTTCTTGGGCAAGTAAGGAAAAAAGTTTACCGCTAAATCCTATCTGTCCGATCATTCCGCTCCCTGTAATATTGATAAGGCTTATTTCGTTGATTGAAGAAATTCCTCGGATCGGATACATATTTTTATGAGTATGTTCCTCAATTCTGGTTCCTTCGAAGGTAGGATTAAATGTATTTTTTAATACAATTGGTATTTTTTTTCGAAATGCCGGAATCATAGCGGGTGGATAGATAACTTTTGCTCCGAAGTAAGATAATTCCATTGCTTCCGTATAGGAAAGTTCTGATAAAGAAAATGCCTTTTTTACAACACGAGGATCGGCTGTTAGCATACCGTCAACATCAGACCATAGCTCAATTTCTTTTGCATCTAAAGCAGCAGCAATGATGGCAGCTGTATAGTCGCTTCCACCTCTGCCTAAAGTAGTAATTCTATTATTTTCATTGGATGCAATAAAACCGGTAAAAAAAAGTATATTTTCGGTATGTTGTTGATAATATTCTTTCAATAAATGCTCTGTAAGAGGAGTATTTACTCGTGCATTTCCAAAATTATTATCTGTTTTTATTAAAGCAGAAGTGTCTACATATAAACTATTAGAAAAATATTGTTTAGCAATTTGACTTAATAAAAATGTGGAACATTTTTCTCCATAACTTATAATGAGATCTTTGCTTTGTAGGCTGAGTTCTTGTAAGCTGTATACGCCTTGTAAAAGGTCTTCGATTTCATTAATGAAAATCTTAATTTGGGTAAATGTCGGATTCTGATTTTTCACCGCAATCATTTCCTTGATAACCGTAAAATGTTTTTGTTCAATTTCTGTTAGTCCCGTTTTAAAATCATATCCTTCTGAAGCTGCTTGAGCTAAGTCTGTTAAAATGTTAGTTACTCCTCCCATGGCAGAAGATACTACATGAAATTTTTCACCGGAAGCATGTTTTTGCTTCAAGATGTCAATTACATTTTGAATGCTTTGACTGGAACCGACGGATGATCCTCCAAATTTTACTATTTTCATATAAATGCTATCAATTGGTTACAATTTTAGTGATTTTTTATAGTATTAGAAAATATTACTTTAAAATTACTTCGAAATATTTTTATAATTAAGAAGACATAAGATACAATAATTACTTAATGTATGATGAGGTGTCTTTTATAATTCATAAAAAAGATATGAGATATATAAAAAAATTAGAAACCTGTAATTATTACAATTTACCTTAAATTAAATGAAATCTTAGAAAATATGCTTAGAACTTTGAAAAATTAAAATAATAGATAAAAAATAAGTTTTTCTTTATTTTTGCAAGGAAAAAAGAGATTTATAGAAAAAAATGAATTGGATACTGTTAATTATCGGAGGTTTATTTGAAGTAGGATTTACTTTTAGTTTAGGGCAAGCAAAAAATTCACATGGCAATGCCGTTTATTATTGGTATGCTAGCTTTTTAGTGTGTATAATTTCAAGTATGCTTTTACTGATAAAGGCCACGCAAACCTTGCCTTTAGGAACAGCTTATGCTGTATGGACCGGAGTAGGAGCAGCGGGTACAGTATTATTGGGAATATTTGTTTTCAAAGAACCGGCAACATTCTGGAGAATCTTTTTTATCATTACTCTTGTAAGCTGCATCATTGGATTAAAATTCGTATCTAATCATTAAGTATAAAAGATATTGAAAATAAATATTGGTGTTTATTTTATTTAATAATGCTGCATATCTTATATAATTGATGACCTATAATTACCTTTTAAGATAAAAAATGTTTTTGCAATTGTGTAAATTTTATAAAATCAAAAAGCAATTAACCTACATTCCTAATTATCGGGCTAATCTTAAAACTCATAATTTGTTTTAATGACTTTTTGTGATGTAGTCAAAACTTATCTTTTTCATAATTTAATGTTACTGTTTTTATTAGTAACTGTCATATGAAATCGTGACTATTTCAAATATGTGGTATGAATATGAATTTTTAGAATTTTCTTTAATTACTATCCTTAGACAACTTTTCTATTAAAATATCCTTGTCTTTTAATAATTGCTTATAAAGTTCTTCTTTTTCAGAGTATAACTCAATAATTTTATCAATAGGGTTGAATGTACATTGATAATTGAGACTACTATTATCATAAAATGATTGAAAAAAGTTTGTCAAATTTTCATCAGTCATATTTTTAATAGCATCTACAGAAACTTTCAATGCCTGAGAAACTTTCTCTAATATTTTTTCATCTAATGCTTCTTTTTGTTCATAATCTGAAACAGTTGCTTGGCTAACACCTAAATCAAAAGCTAAAGACTCTTGCTTAATTCCAAGCATTTCTCTTAATCTTTTTATATTTCTTCCCTGATGTACTTTTTTATTAGGTGCTGTATCTGTATTCATAATAAAAGTATTTTAGCAAAAATAAGAAAAATCTGATAAAAAGAGACCTGTATTTTATCGGTAAAAATGTATAATATAAAGGACTTATCAATACTATATAGATTTATTTTATATTTTTTGCTTCAAAGTGTTGTGTTATGAATAAGAAAAACAAAAAACTATGTATAGAAGCTAAAGTTGTCTGAGAGCAATTCGTAAAAATAAGTATGAAAAAATATTGTTTAACTCTAGAAATAGATAGCTATACTGATTTATCTTGTTTATTTTCTACCTTAGTTCATATATCTCAACAATCTTTATTTTTGAATGAAGAAAAAGTAGAATAACATATATGAATTGATATTTACAATCTTTTGGAATTTACTAATAAACTAATTACTCTTTCTTGGTTGGAATTGTTAGAAGGGGTTAAGGATATTAGTGTCCTATAATTAGGTGAATAATATGTTATTTTTTAGATTCTATATAATAGAAGAATAACCTAATATAAGTTGGTAAATTTTAAAAGGCTTTTTCTCTTGAAATTTTTTTCTATGTTTTGATTTGTATGAACCTTGAAACAAATCATTGTATTTGATAATGTTTTAAGCAGTTTAAAGTAAATATTGAAGAACTCTCTTTTAATTTAATCATTCATTGGCATATGTTTTTTAAGTGATTTATAAAGTAGAAGTTTATGAGTAAATCGATATATGCTTATGTAAATATTACCTTTGAAAAAAGCTTATTTTTATCTGAGTGCGTACATCGAGAATAATAACAATTATTTTAATCTATCTTCAAAAGTTTTTGGATATTTCCACCTAGTACTTTTGCTAAAACATCTTTGTTTTTACAAACTTCTTCAATTGTTATTCGAGATAATAATATATTTCCGTATGGATAATCAACGCCGAACAGAGTTTTATCGGGTAATTCTTCAATTACAGTCTTTAAAGCTAACGTAGAATAATTAGCAGAGGTGTCAATGTATATATTAGTTGTATTCTTTACTATATCAATAGCTTCTAACCAATTCATTCCACCCATATGACCCAAAATTACAGGAACTGATGGATATTTTTGTGCCATAATTTCTATTTCTTGTATATCTTTAAGTATAAGAGGATTGAGAGTATGTATCCACAATGGAATGTTTTTGGTCTTACTCGAAGCTTTAAATACATTTTCTAATAAATAAATGGAACCACTAGCTAGAGTAAACTCACCTATGCCAACCAATTCTTTAGCGAGAAGTTCTTTTTCAATATATTCAACCATTTGAACGGTATTAAATGATAGGGGAATTGCCCCAAAACCGATAAATCGATCGGGGTATCTTTCTATTGCAGTTAATAATTCTGTTTCAGCATCTTTCGCCTTAAGTTGAGCCAAAGAAACATTTCCGTTAAGAATTGAATTCAACTGATTCATTTCCTTTCTCAATTCATATAGATTCTTTGTCTTTTCTGGATGTACTAGGGTTCTAAATAATATTGTTTTGTTTATTCCTGCTTCATCCATTAAATGAATATGATCTTCGAGCGGGAATGTGACATGAGAGTGATTATCAATAACAAGTAATTTTTGATTAATATTATCCATTTTGTTTCCATTTAAATTGTTTGTTTACTTCTAAAGTCTATTGTGCTAATGATAGCAAGTATCAATAAAATTATTTTCTATTTAATGAATAAAATTTTATTTTTGATTTATCAAAAGTATTACATAATGTTTTAAAAAACAATACGTTACTTTTGAGTTTACTATATAACCTAAAGGTTAGTAATATTGATTATTTAATACTTATGAATAAAATTTTAATAAAAAGAAAACCCTGTGATAATAAATGTCCTCTTCGTATTGTAATGCATCGATTTGGAGATAAATGGTCTATTCTCATTATTCAAATATTGAGCGAAGAAAATATATTACGTTTTGGAGAATTACTCAGTAGGATTGATGGGATTTCTCTAAAAGTTTTTTCGTCTACGTTAAAGATGCTAGAGAAAGATGGTTTTATTTCTCGTAAAGTATACCCTGAAGTTCCACCTAAAGTAGAATATAAACTAACCAAATTAGGACAAGGTATACTACCTTACATTGAAAAGATAAGTACTTGGGCAGAGAATAACATTAAGAGAAAGAAAGAATAATATTTTTCAAGTAATATTATTTTAAATGTTGTTGAAAATAAACAAAATGATGTTCAATAGAAAAATGCCAATATATGATTGCCCGTCTGGCTAATAAATGTTGCGGGAATATTCTTTTTATAGAGATAATCAATTAATTGAAAAGAACTTTGGTATAATATATCCTCAGTACCACAATCAAAAATAAATGTTTTTCTAAAGTCATACTTTTTGATGAGAGCTAACTATAATCAGCCCAATCAGTTTTATTTCCAATTGACCTTTCCAGATCATCGATCATTCTCGTACTGTTACAGAATTCTATGCTGACTTGCCTAAAAAGAGAAAAATTAATATCTATGGTCCCACTTGTAGAACCCGCTGTATTAAAATCATGAGGATGAAGAATAAAATACCGTAAAGCCCCATATCCCCCCATACTCAGCCTAGTGATGAATACATTATTTTCATCAATACTAAATTCTTATATGTATTTTTGGTACAAGATCATTGAAGAAAAAACTTTCATATCTAAGATTTATATCATAAGGGATATCGATATAGTATGTGGTAAAACCTTCAGGACAAACAAGAATCATATTGTATTTATCAGCAATACTTTAACAATCAATTGTTCTACTCCATTAAGTATAATTCTCCGAATATCCATGAATAAATACACTAAGGGATATTTCTGTTGCGCATTGTACCTTTATACTTAAAGACTAATGCAGGGATTTCATTGTTATAATGGGTTGATTTCAATGTTGTTTTATCTTGAGAAAAAACTGTTATACCCATACTTATTATCAAGGCTAATAAGATAATCCTTTTCAAAACATATACATATTTTAATTAAAGATGACAAAAGTATATACTATATACAATGCATCATTATTTGTATATTTACACCTAATTGTATGGTACTGACATTTTTGTAAGTAATGGGTAAGAGAAAGGAAACATCAACTAATTTCGAGAATAAGGCTATTCTATCAGGAGAATGCAATCAAATTTATGCCTCAAGTTTGATTAGTGTTCAATGGACTCTCATAATCTGTTGTCAATTAGCTTATGGTAAAATGCGTTTTAGCGAATTAAAAAAGAGTATTCCAAATATTACAGAACGAATGCTAACTTTACAGTTACGTAAAATACAAGAAAATAGACTTGTTATACGAACTGCTTATGCAGAAGTACCACCCCGAGTAGAATATGAACTCACAGCTATAGGAAAAGAACTGATTCCAATTCTTGAACAGCTAGGAGAGCGGGGTGATAGGCATAAAAATGCATTGCTAGTGGATTTTAAAGAATAGTCAGTATAGAAAAATAGGACTATTTATTATTTTTCCTTTTCATTGATCACTTCTTTTAAAGAGTTTGTACCATTAATGGAAGAAGGAAACCCTGCGTAAACTGTTATTAATAACATTATCTCTTTTATCTCTTCCACATTCAATCCAATATTTAGACCAGCCTTAATGTGAAATTTCAATTGCGGTTGAACATTTCCTAAGGTAGCTAAAGCCGAAATGGTAGCTATTTGACGATATCTTATATCCAGATTGTTACGTGAGAAGATATCACCATATCCATATTCAATTGTAAATTGGACTAATTCAGGAGATAAACTTTGATAGCTGTCTTTCAAAATTTGTTCCTGATCACCTTTCAACATTGCTAAATATTTAGCACCTAAAGTATATCTATCCATTGATTTATTAGTAGATGCAATTTTTCCTTCTTTATCAATGATCCCTTTAGCTTTTCTTTCATTTAATACCTCTTTTAAAGCATTCATTGCATTAATACATTTCGGAAAGCCACAGTAGACAGACATTTGCAAAATAACCTCTTTTACTTCATTGATAGAACTTCCAGTATTCAATGCTCCATTTAGATGAACTTTGAGTTGAGGGATAGCTCCTTGTGCAATTAAAGACGATATAGCAACAATTTCTTTTGATTTGTTATCTAAAGAACGTAGACTGTAAACTTCACCGAACGAATATTCGATAATAAATCTGCTGAGTTCTGGCGATATGTCTTTTAATCCATTAACTACTCGCTCACCTGCTTCTCCATCAATTTCTTTCAACTTATTCCAACCTTGGGTGTATTTATCTGAAACATTGTTTGATTGTGAGTAAATAAATGTAATATTTATAAGAGTTAAAAATAAAAAAGTGTATATTTTCATATTTGATAGATTTTAATAAATGATAACAAAATTTTAACTTCTAGTTTATTAGTTTAGAAACGTAAAAACAGATTTGACCTATAATTTTTCAGCTTTGCAAACAGCAAAATCATAATATTTCCAAATAATATCAATATCCTTAAACCCTGCATTTTTTTCCATATCTAGATGCCCCATCAAAGAAATTGGTCTGTCTTCAGCATAATAGTTTGGTAACCACTTCTCATTTATCTCTTTCATCTCAACAGATATATTCATATATTCAACCCATTTTTCAATAAATGTATCTTGTAGTTTATTTCTAAAAAAGATATAGTTCATATGAATTTTGTAAAATTATATATGCTTTATTTTTTTATTTAGTGATAAAAATTATATTGGGTTAATACTTCGGCTGTCATGCTCTTAAAAAAAATACAGCCTTGGATAATTAACTTATTATCAAAACAATATTAATTTAATTGACTAACACAAAATTAGTTTAAGTATTTATATTTGTTGTAGGACTTTTATTTGTGTTTTCGGTACTTTTTCAAAAAATCATAAGGAGATAAGGATGTTCGTTTTCTAAAAATACGAGAGAAGTAGGAACTGTCTTTAAAACCGAGAGAGAAGGCTATCTCGTTTATATTATTTGAAGTATATATTAATAAACGTTTTGCTTCTATAACTTTAAGATCTAATATATATTGCTTTACTGATACTCCTGTATGAGCTTTACAAATGTCATTCAAGTTTTTTACTGAAACTCCTATTTTGTCAGCGTACTCTTCGATTTTAGTACGGTGAAAATCTTCAAAAATAGTCTGCTTTAGTTTACTAATAGTTTTATCAACATCCGGTTTTACAACTTGATTTTCTTTGGATATCCTTTGTAAAATAGAGTATAAATATAAAATTCCTGCCTTAATATTTCCATTAGTCAAACTATCATTACATTTTGTCTCTGTCAATAGATGAATGAATATGTTTTCGATAGATGATTTGTTATCAGCAATATCTAAGCAAGATGCAATTTCATTTAAGTTTAGTTCCAAGGCCAAAGTCGAATCACAGATTAATACATAACCTTCACTATTTTGTGAATAATCCCAATTATGAATTTGTTTCGGACTGACTAAAAACATTCGATTAGGGATTATTTCATATTCTTGCATATCTATCACATAGAATCCACTCCCTTGAGTAAACCATACTAAGGAATAGAAGTCGTGACGATGAGGCCATTCTACATCAGCATCTTCGGTGTCTTCAAATGTTCCTACGAAATATGGAATATGTTGAGAGGGTAAACTTAGTATATCAGAGACAGAGTATTCTTTCAGCATATTCCAAATTTAATAAAAAACTGCTAATTTGATAATTGAATATTATTTATTCATATTTCATCCAATATTCAATCCTCTTTTTACGTCTATTCTCTTTTTGACTAGACAATTCAGTAAAAGCCTGATAAATCTAATTAAATAGCATATGAGTTTCAATCATAAAGATCTTTAATTTCTGATTAAGTTCAGAATATCCCCTAACATATTGGCAAGCTTGACCGAGGTGATAAACATGTGTGAGATGCAATATGTTGATAATCTATTTTTTTAAATTACATGTCGTTGCTGCCTGTTTCAAGTATATATTCATCTTTTGATGAGGTAGGACAGATAAAAATTGCTTTCTCAATGTTTTTCCCTTCTCTTCATCTTCATGATACATGGGAGACATCATTGAGAGGTTTAACAGTAATGTGTTTACCGTCTAGCTCGAAATCTCGATATATCGTAATGATTTTTATTTTTGCAGGATTGATTTAGTTATTCAATTTAATTGCAGAGTTTGTTTTTCATAACAAAGCATTTTCAATAAGTAGAAAGATTATAAAAAATATAATTTTATTGCACAGCTATTCCAATTTTCGAACAATGAATAATATCTGGATAGTAATCATTTACTACCTAAAGTTTTTAAAATACTTCTATCAATATGAGTGAACCTATACTATTATTTTGCTTATGTAAAACGGATAAATTACACTTATTTACCAATAAAGATGAGTTGGCAATATTTTTAGAAATAACAGCTTAAATCTTAATTCTGCAATATAAAATCAATCCTGATAATAATCATCAGGTACTTCATTTAAAAAACCATTAGCAATAGGCTGGTTATCCTCATTATTTATATAAAGGTAAAATCTTTTGGTATATGGAGAAATATCATCATCAACCAACAACAAATATTCTGCAGGAATACAAATTTCATTTTTATCATCAGTAATCTCCTCTTTAAATTTCTTGTATTTTTTATTTTCAATTAGCGTCCAAGTGCCGGAACAATCTAAGGAAGGATAATAAACCTTATATTTTGAATCATTTATTTCTTCCAAAACAATACTCCAGATATCATTTATATCTCTCTGGAAGCCAATTCCTAAAAAATTTTTTTTTGAGAGAAGATCAATACAGGCAATAACAATAGGATAAAGACTATTTTCTGTTTCATAAGGTGAAATTTTATCGACAAAAGTATTATAAATTAATCATTATTAAAAGCATAATAAATATTTATTTTCACCCCGAACAACCAACTAATAGATTACAAATTTTTTATTTCTGTATAAGAAAAAAAATCTTTCCCTATTCATGAATTCTGTCCCTGTTAAGAAAAACTACCTTTACATTTGTGTTAGGGTAAAAAATAAGGCTTACTAACACAAAAAATAAATACTTCAATCCCTTGCCAATAAAGGAATTAGGTTGTAATGTGACAAAAATCATATACTTGTTTCACTTCATTTACGGAAATCCTTAAATACAGGATAAACTAAATATTTATTTTGGTAATATTATTTTTATTAGTTAAAACCTTGCTTAATCCTTTTTATGAATTCAGAAATCAATCGGTCTTTTTCATGGAGTGAACCCAAGAAAGAATCTACTTCCATAGCTACCTACAGTTCCTTAGCAGATGGAAAGAGTCATATTATCGGAGCTTTTGTTAAAATAGATGGAAAAGAGGTCTTTACAGGTGGTGGGTCTTTCAGCATAAAATTAATCCAGAAAACCCTTGACCATTCAACCCTTACCATTCATTGCAGAGCAGATGAATTTGATTCAAATTCAGGTCTTCCTATGTCAGAAACCAAATATCTGGGAGGGAAAAAAATATATATTGAATTCAAGCAGTTCAACCAAACTACTTTTTATTTTAATGGACTCATTACAGAGATAAAAAGAAGAAAACAAGGACAGGATTCATTTTTGACTATTCGGGGTATATCACCAGATGCCTTGCTGGAAGATGGAGCTATGTGTCAGAGCTTTGAGAACAAAACCCTTGATGAGATAGTACAATCCCTTTCTTTAGGCTTACCCTCAGACCTTTTGACTATAAAAACCAAGCCCAAATATAAAGATAGGATTTCTTACACCACACAATACCAACAAACCCGATATGAGTATATACAGATGCTTTCCAAAAGATATGGAGAATGGCTCTATTGGAACGGAGAAACACTGGTATTCGGAGGATATGGAGGGAAAACAGTAGAATTATTGGATTCAGAAGATATGGAAGATTATGAAATCCACACTAAATTAATTCCTCAAAATTTCTCTTATCAGGCATATCACAGTAGTCAGGGAGAAGTTATTCAGTCAGGTTCTGATAGTTTACAGAAACAAAATATTAACAATCATTTCCAGCAACAACTCATAGAAACTTCTAAAGATATTTATCTTAACCAGCCTGAAAGCTATTACAATCATTCCTTACTGGAAACAGGAAACAAGGAGCTGTCAGAACTGGTAAAAAGACAGAAGCGGTTCAGGGAGAATGTACTTTTTATAGAAGCTAAGACTTTTAATCCCAATATTAATATTGCAGACGTTATCAAAATAAAGGAGTATAATTTCCAAAGTGAAGTATTTAAAAATAAAATTATTCCTATGGAAAGTTATTTGGTTACTGAACTGGAGCATTATTTTGAAACAGGAGAAGGCTACTATAATACTTTAAAAGCCATTCCTCATGAGCAGTTTATTCCACCCTATTACGATGATAAAGCCTATCCCAAAGCAGAAAAGCAAAGGGCAGAAGTTACAGAAGTAGATGACTCTTTAGGTTTAGGAAGAATAAGAGTCCAATTCCCATGGCAGAAAGCCACTAACCAACAAACTCCATGGATTAGGATGTTACAGCCCCACTCAGGAGCAGACAAAGGATTTAACTGGAAACCTGAAATTGGAGATGAAGTGATGGTAGATTTTGAATCCAACAGTATGGATAAGCCTTTTGTGGAAGGATGTATCTATAATGGAAAACAAAAAAGCGGATATGACAAAAAAGGCAATAACCTGAAAGTCATTAAAACCAGAAGTGGACATATAATCATGTTGGATGATACAGAGGATAAACTTAGTATTACCATTACAGATAAGGCTGGAAATATGATTTACTTTGATACAATGGACAAAAGTATCAGGATTGAAGCCCCTGAAACCATTGAGATTATAGCAAAGAACCTGAAAATGCTGATAGAAGAAAAAATAGAAATCCGAGCAACAGATATAATCACCACAGCTAAAAATGAAATAACACAAAACAGCATAGGGAAAACCCAGATACACAGCAGTTCCAATATGGAAATATCCGCAGATAAAATCGCAGATATATACGGAAAACAGAAACTAATCACCTATACCAAAGGAAATGCAGAAATGGGAGCATTAGGACGAACCCATGTACATGGTACAAATGCTCTGTTTACAGCCAAGAACCAACTGGACTATAAAGCCCCACAGATGGGAAGACTGGCACAAAGCGGAGAGTTTTTATATGGAAAAGAAAAAGAGATTACAGATATAATAGTAATGGATGAAAATTTTGAGAAAGAACTCAATGAAAGTTATTTTGATGAGGAGGTTAATTTACTGGTTCATACCAGAAACTATGAAGAAGGAGAAGAAGTTACTATTATGATAGAACAGGAGGATTCAGAAGAAGAATATACCCTGACAGGAACGGTAGATAAAGAAGGAATAGCAAGGATAAAAAAAATACTATTTGAAAAAAATGAAATTCAACAAGATATTCCAGAACAAGCAGATGCAGAAGATGAAAATAAAGTTTATAAAACCTATAAAGGAAAAGATTACACCAAAATAGAATGGGATGAATTTGAAGAAAAACAATGGGAGTATCACCAATATAAAAAAAAGAGTAAAGGTTTTTTTGACTTTTAATAAAAAACGTTATCAAAAATAAGATTAACTTTATAAGACAGATTTGTTATGCCAGAACCGGAAAACGAAAAATGTATAAGATTGAAAATAGATTGTCCTCCTAAGAAAGATGGAGGGTTAAAAGCAGTAGAAGACAGGCAGAGAGAAAAACAGGATATGATGAACAGAAAATATCCTAAACAGAAGATAATCATTAAGAGTGGGAAGATAAAAAAAGAGCATAATATAAAAGATAAAATAAAATGTGTTGCCTACCATATTTACTGGAACTCTGAAACAGAAGGGAAGATAGAAAAACATATTCCTAAGCAAATTACAGAAGGGTTTGAGAATAAATATCAATACATTTACCATGATAAAGAAGGTAAGGAACATGAAATTTGTACTGTGAATTGGATGGAGATAATTGGTAGAGAAAAAGGAGTTAGAGTATCTGGTGTTCCTAAAGGATATATAAAAACTTATAAATATCCTACTTCAGGAGGTGGTGATGCAAGAAATGGCTATGAATATGAAAATGGAGACATTTATGTAGATGGTGTTGGAGGGTATGGAAATAGGAAGTACCCTAAACAAAATGGAAAAGTGAAAATAGTAAGAATGAAGGATTCGCTAAGTTATGCAAAAGGAGATGTAAAGATTTATTATACTTTTCATGGTTCAGACAGGAGATATTGTAGCCCTGAATGTTATGCGGGATTTATAGGAGCTTTAGGGGAATTAAACAGAACAGATATACAATCTACAGGAATGTGTTTTGGAGATGGAACCAGTTATCCAAGCGTAAGCCATAATAATGGACGAAGTGTAGATACGAGGTATTTATCAAATTTTAATGATGAAAAGAAAAAAGTATTAGCATTTAAAAAATTCTTTTTTACTGATATTATTACAGGAACAGGAGGATGGTATAAAAATCTTCCTTCTCATAAACATATGGGAGACCATAATGATCATTTACATGCAGGAGTAATTGATAATAAAAAAGTGAAAACTATAGAAGAAGTGAAATGAAAAAAATATTTTATTATATAGTATTTATTTATCTTTTGATAATTATATCCTCTATTTCTTGCTGTATAAAAAAAGATTCATTTAATCCTAAAAAACAGACTATACTATTTAGCCCAAGCTTAAATGATACAATAAAACAGCTTGTGTTGTATAATTACCCAAAAAAATGGAGCTTTTATTTAGATGAAACTCCTGCATATAATTCAGTAAAAGATTCTCTGACAGATGAAGTTTTTATGAATTTGTTATCTATAGGCTCATACTCTACATTGAATCAGAGCTTTAATATATTATCAGATTCTATGATTAAAGATACAATAAAAAAAACTATATTGTATGATTACCCAAAAATTAGTTTATATGTTGATGAAGTTATTAATGATTCATTAAAAGCTTCTTCATTTGCACATGAAATGAAAAAAATTATGTGGAATGAAGAAAATATTCATACAATAACTTTTGGTTCAAAACTGAAAAACTTTAATGATTCAGAATTAAATAAAATCTTTTATAAAGAATTACCAAAATTTCATATGTCATTTAATTGGAAATGGGATGTTCCATATTTTATTGGAGTTTTATATGAAAAAGAAGATTATATTTTGAACATTTATAGAAATGGATATTCTTATGAAAAATGTTATAAACGGGATAAATATTTGTGTGATTTTTATGTTGTAAATTATATATTACTGGAAGTAGTAAATAAAAAAACAAAAGAGAAAAAATATTTTATTTCAAACATTGATACTAATTGTAAATATCAATCATTTAATAGAATATATTATTTAGATATTCTCAAAGATAGCTTAACTATAATTGATTTTTATTGGGATGAAATAGATAGATATTTTTTAGAAAGAAAAGAATATAATTTAAATTAACAATATTTTATGTCTCAACCAGTAATAGAAGGGAGCAAACTACAATGTGATAAAGGAACTTTGCAAACTCCCATACAAGTAACCAGTCAGAACTTTTCCAGAATCGGAGAAAAACTATCTGCTACAGAACAAGAAAAACAAGCAAATACTAATATAATACCTTTTGGAAAATGTAAGCTCAAACCGACATCAGGAGGATATTTACCTTGTACACCTTCTTTGATTAAATGGGAACAAACCTCACCTTTTACTATTGAAGGAAAGAGAGAACTAACTACAGATTCTTATTGTATGTGTTCTACAGGTGGAAAAATAACACCTTTGGTTGATGGTAATAGTAGTTTTGAGAGTATTGGATAATGGAAGAGAAAAAAGATAATTATCAATTACAAGAAGAAAATACTATATATAAAGTAATTTTAGAAGAAAATCGAATTAAAAAAAGGAAAAAGATAATAGAATAATTTTATCCATATTTATTTTAGTAACATTTGTAACTAGATTACTGTTTTTTTAAATGATTTCTTTTTATTGGTATACCTATCACTTTAGAAATCATAATTATTGTATTCTTATTTATATTAAGAACATCAAAATATTAAAGATATAAATTTTATTAAAAATAAAGTTAAAAATTACAATCCTAAAATAACTACACTATCATTTATTCAGGGTATTGATTGGGATGATGATTACCTAAGGGAATTTTGGTTTGGAAAAAATTGAAAAAGAATTTGCTAATATTCCTATTGACATAATTAAAATTCATTTGAAATTATTAAAATATAAATTATCAGATAAACCTGTGCTAAACTATACTGAATTATTGGCTGTAATTGGGATGGTATTAACTACTACATTTGCTATAACTAAAGATTTAAGAAAACAAGATTATTTAATTATTAATACATTCATTTTATTAATTGCATTTTCGTTTTTTCTACTTATTAGAAACTTGAGAAAAGACAAATACGATGAAAATTTAAATCATTATAAAGAAACTGTCAGATGGTGTCAATTTTATGAATATATACTACATAAAAGAGGAACAAAAGAACAGCCTATAGAAACTAAAAAAGTTGAATCAACTCATTTAATCTGTAAAATACTCAATAAAATAATAGGTTAATTATTTATAATAGCAAAGATTTAATCTAACAGTTATAAATTCTCTATATTTATCAGATTACTGTTTATATTAAAGATTTCCTCGGTATTCTTTACCTAAAGTTAGAGTTATTAGATAAGATTAAAAATATATCAGGATGAAAATTTATATTATCAACATTTTTGAATGCTCTATAATAATTCATACTTTTATCTTTGTAAGATGAAAAAGGTATGTTAGGAATATGTAGAATATGTAAAAAAGAAAAAAAAATTAAGTTTTGAACATATTCCTCCAAGATCTGGATTTAACAAAAATACAAGATATAGATAAATTCCATTTAAGGATTTTGCTGTAAATGCTAAAGATTATTTATGTGAAGACTGTAATAATTTTTTAGGTTTAAAATATGTTAATGATTATACAAACCTTGCAAATATATGTTTGAGCGTTATCAATCAAAGCCTTAAAGGAGCCAAATTTTATGAATTTACTATAAAAGATATTAATTTATTAAATTATATCAAACAAATAATATTAATATTTATATGTAGTAATGAGACTTATTTTACAGATGCTTATGAAGGGCTAATAGATTTTGTATTAGATGAAAATTCATAAAATCTCACTGAGAGATATAAAATTTATATGTATTTAATGAACGAAGGACAAGTTAGAAATGGATGTTTTTCAGTTACAAATAAACATGGAGTAATTTGTGAATCTTCTTACCCTCCTTTTGGTTTTGTTTTAAACATTGATAATTCTAACCCAATTTTAGAATTATCTAATGTAACAAATATGAAATATTATTATGAAAAATCAAATAAATAACTCTAAATTAAATAAATATCCTACATATTCCCCATTTCCTTTAGACTTTAGGGTAAAAGGAGATTGGGATAATAATATTTTTAAGCAATAAATTTAGAAAATAATTAACAATAAATGGTTAATTACTTCTTAATAAATTTAAATTGAACATATTCATATATTATCTAATTTTATCTCTTTAAAATTATAAGAAAATAAAAAATGAAATCTAAGTTTATATATATTGGAAAAATAACAATTCAATCTTTACGAAATTATATTCTTGATAATGGAGTCACAGAAATGATACGATATTGCTAAATACAAATAATTTTGATGATATAGTCTTAGAGTATAGAAGGGAATATAATGAAAGTTTAATTGTACCATATTTTATTGTTACAGTTTTAATTGCGGAAGATGCTAAAAATGAAGTTCCTCTAAATAGAATAATTGTATTAAAAGATGATGATGAACATATCAGAAGTGTTGATAGTTCTCTCAAATATACTTTATGTGATGGAAAATATGCTTATAGATGTGATTTATGTGGAGATGTTTTAGATGAAAGAGGAAATATTTTGTGGGATAAATAAAGAAAAAGAATTATTGCGTATATTGAAAATAAGTTAGGGGAATAGTCGGGAATTGTTGTAAAGATGAATTATATAAATAAATTTGATCATTTATGAAAAGAATAGATTCAGAATCAATTTTTCAGCTTGTGAATAAAAAGGATTGGACTAAAATTATTGAAATTTTTAAGGATAATGATAATTACAATTTTATTATAAATGAGCCTGTTTTAAAACCATTAATTGATAAGTATTTTATAGATGAATTATTAACGACTAATGACCCGGCATATAAACACTGTCTTACAAATTTTTACGTACTTCATGAAAGCCCCAAATACGTATTTAAACTAAATGAAAATAATTATAGAAAATTAATTGTAAAAATTGTAGAAGTTGAGAAAGATTTAGCTACGGCATATAATTATGCTACTATATTTAAAGATGAGCCTATTTGTAAAAAGATTATAGAGCAGTACCAAAGAGAACTGCCAAAAATTGTACAGCACTCGCAAGAGTCAAAATTATATGTGACAGAAAATAAAAATGTTAGTAGTGTTAATGCTTCAATAAGTTTATTTAAATCTAACCAAGAATATAGTTTCTACAAAGCTATCAGAGAAATTTACCCAACATATTTCGTAATTCCTAATGTATCTTTAAATGCTATTATAAATTTTGATATGATTAGTAATAAATTATCTTCAGAAGAAAAAAAATATTTCTTTGGAGCACTTATTGACTGTGTTGTTATTGATACAGAGAATAATTATAAGCCCATTAAATTTATAGAGTTAGATAGTCATTATCATGATAAAGAGAAACAAATTAAAAATGATAAAATGAAAGATAATATTCTTGCTGTAGCTGGACTAAAACTTATAAGAATAAGACCAATTAAGAAAAACAGTAATGAAAATGATTTTATTACACTTATTAGAGAAACTATTTCAATAGATGTAGACTAATATAGTTTAACTTAATTAGATATTTTTCAATAATTCTTCTAATGTCATATTAAAATACTTACTTAATTTAACAAGAGTTGTATAGGAGACATCTATTCTTCCAGTATTCTTGTATGAATATAGGCTATTTCCTGATTAGCACCTTTTTCTATTCTTATTTTTTTTACTCTATTAGCTAATTTCAATAATTCGTCTTTATTATTTATTTTCATGACCAAAAGGTCATTACATAAATATTTTCATACAATGACTATTCGGTCATTATTTTATATAATTATTTTAATTAAAATAAAATATATAAATCATGAAAAAATTAAATCTACTCTTATTAGGTCTTTTCCTTGTTCTTTCATTAACCAACTGTTCGAACGATGATAATTATGATTCAGAACAACCCACTACCTCAATAGAACAAAACAAACTTATTGGTATCCGGTATTCAGTAGAATAAGCAATTGATAAAATGATTTTAAATTTCACCTCATCAGGTAGAGTAATCTTTACCAACCATAAATTTGGTAATAATGGTGAAGATATTCAAGAAACAGGTAAATGGAGTTTGTCTGGAAATGCTCTTAAAATTATTTGGGATCAAACAGAAGAAGGGTTACTAAAATTGGCAGAAATATTTGGAATATAATAGATGTTATTTGGACTTTGTTACTCGTTGGAAATATATTTTTATCAAAACAAAAATAGTAAGTGTATCACGGATTTACGAATGATATTTTGTTAGATGATAAATGTGTCAGAAACTAAAGGAAATATCTAAAATAGCTGTGCATGTCGTTGAGTATTCTTGTAAAATATATTTAATCCATACTTCATAAGCCCGATCAAATAAATTATCTAAATTTGATACATAAAAGTCTATATATAAAGTTACTACGTTGTTCCAAAAAAGAAATTCAATTTCTTTTTTATAGGTGACTCTTTCACTTTTATCTAAAAATTTTCAACTTTTTTATTTAATTACTCTCATCAGGTTATTACTATAATCAATTGTTGGTCTGTATGGTATTTAAGTGTGTTTGTGTACAAAATAATTACGCAAAAGAAAAACATGTTTTATTGAGCTCTTAATTAGTATAAGGTTCGAAGATGTATTTTATTTATAAAATCCTAAAAAATAAATGTCATATGGTTTATATAGCGATAAAAATATCTATATATTTATTTGATTTATAGGTATTTAGTTTTTTTTATAAATAATTACCGTATAATCGAGCAAGAGTTATGCAGGTTTGATAAAATAAAAAAGCAACTAACTGATTGATAGTTAATTGCTTTTTTTGGTACGGATGAAGGGAATCGAACCCCCACGCCTCACGGCACTAGATCCTAAGTCTAGCGTGTCTACCAGTTCCACCACATCCGCATACTGGTTTTGGACTGCAAATATACATTTATTTTGTAAAATGTAAAATAATATTTTAATAATTTTTAAGAGTGGAAAACCATAGTATTTTAATGACCCTCTAATTAATATGTAAATAGTGAAATTAAAAAATAAAAAGTTTTTAAATATCGATAAAAAATTTAAAACATAATAATATAAATCATAGGTAAAACTAAAATAAAAAGTTCAAACTACCTCATTCATTTAGGATATTACAAGCTGTGAAATTAATTTAATGTATCACATAAAATATTAGAGGGCGTTAACAAAAGTTAAACCCTTGTGAAATATGATTTCTGTCAGTTATGCTATGAAAAAGAAAAATATCAAATTTAGCTTAATATGGGGTATATAAAGACATTGTGAATTTTTATTTTAGCTGTAATGCAGTAATTTACTGTTATTTATAATGATTCCAGATTGGTTGATGTGGGGCAAAAACTCCGATTTTAACTTTTTAAGTAAATTTCAATATTGTATATTTGCAGCCTAACATTAAACTAAAAATGACTAAAAACGGTGTAAGCCCTGATAAAGAGATAGTTTTTAGCACTGAATCCTTAAATAAAGTACAAGAAATAGTCGCAAGATATCCGGAAGGTAAGCAGAAATCTGCTTTAATTCCTGTATTGCACTTGGCTCAAAAAGAATTTGGAGGATGGCTAGATGTCCCTGTTATGGATTATGTGGCTTCTTTATTAAATATTTCACCAATTGAAGTGTATGAAGTAGCTACTTTTTATACAATGTTTAATATGCAGCCTGTAGGAAAGTATGTATTAGAGGTATGTAGAACCGGGCCATGTATGTTAAATGGAAGTGATCAAATCATAGAACATATCAAAGAAAAATTGCAAATAAAAGAAGGAGAAACTACTGCAGATGGTATGTTTACATTAAAACCTGCAGAATGCTTAGGGGCCTGTGGGTATGCGCCTATGATGCAAATCGGTAAATTTTATCATGAACATCTGACCAAAGAAAAAGTGAATGAAATCATTGATCTTTGTAGAGCAGGAAATATTGCAATTGATTAAATAATAATTTAGAAGCATATATAATAATATAATGAGTAAAAAATTATTGCTTAAAAATATTGATGTAGAAGGAATAAAGACTTTTGAAGTTTTTAGAAAGCATGGAGGATATACCGCCGCAGAAAAAGCCCTTACAATGACTCCGGATGAAATCTTGGAAGAAGTAAAAACCAGTGGTCTTAGAGGGCGAGGAGGAGCCGGATTCCCAACTGGTATGAAATGGAGCTTTTTAGCTAAACCGGAAGGAGTTCCACGTTATTTAGTGGTTAATGCTGATGAATCAGAACCAGGTACATTTAAAGACCGTTTCCTAATGGAATATATACCCCATCAGCTCATAGAGGGAATTCTTATTTCTTCTTTCTGTTTAGGAGCGAATGTTTCTTATATCTATATACGAGGAGAATATTCCTGGATACCCGATATATTAGAAAAGGCGATACAAGAAGCGAAAGCAAATGGTTTTTTGGGGAAAAATATTAAAAATACAGGGTATGACCTTGAAATATATGTACAACGAGGTGCTGGAGCTTATGTATGTGGAGAAGAAACCGCCTTATTAGAATCATTAGAAGGAAAAAGAGGAAATCCAAGATTAAAACCTCCGTTCCCCGCTGTGAAAGGGTTATACCAATGCCCAACTGTAGTAAATAATGTAGAAACCATAGCTACAGTGCCGGCAATCATTTCTATAACCGGCGCAGAATATGCAAAAATGGGGGTAGGAAGATCAACAGGAACCAAATTAATTTCAGCATGTGGAAATCTGAATAAACCGGGAGTCTATGAAGTTGACTTTAATTTAAGTATAGAAGAATTTATTTACAGCGAAGAATATTGTGGAGGAATACCTAATGGGAAAAAACTAAAAGCCTGTATTCCCGGCGGGTCATCCGTACCTATTTTACCGGCAAAACTGTTATTAAAAACAGCCAATGGAGAAACCCGTTTGATGAATTACGAAAGTATGGCTGATGGTGGGTTTGTTACAGGGACAGCTTTAGGCTCAGGAGGGTTTATAGTATTAGACGAGGATCAGTGTATTGTACGTCATACTATGACTTTAGCACGTTTTTATAACCATGAAAGTTGTGGCCAATGCACCCCTTGTCGTGAAGGTACTGGATGGATGTATAGAATATTAAGAAAAATAGAAGAAGGTAGAGGAGCGTATGAGGATATCGATTTATTGTGGAGCATACAAAATAAGATAGACGGAAATACAATATGTCCTTTAGGAGATGCAGCATCCTGGCCTGTTGCAGCAGCTATAAGACATTTTAGAGATGAGTTCGAATGGCATATTAATAATCCTGAATGTTTAACTAAAAATTATGGTATAGCTGAATATGCAACTATTTAACAAAAGTAATTTATTGTTTTTATTAGCAATATTTACAATGGGTACAGTCGATGCCCAAGAAAACAAAAGAAAAGCCCACAGAAAAGGTGAAGTATATGCCTACTGGGGTTGGAACCGAGCTTATTATGGAAGATCATCTGTCCATTTTACAGGAAATGATTACAATTTTACCCTACACGGCGTTAAAGGTGACGATAAACCGATCGGATGGAATTTTCATGATTTTTTAGATCCAACAAGAGTAACAATACCACAAGTAAACTATAGAATCGGTTATTTCTTTAAAGATAATTGGGCGGTTTCTTTAGGTATGGATCATATGAAATATGTTGTTAGACCGGGACAATGGGTAAAATCTACTGGAACGATAAATACTCCAGGATTTGAAAATGCAATTGTAGATGGAGAATACATTTATTTAGACGATAATTTTTTACATCTAGAGCATACTGACGGTCTAAATTACCTAAATGCAGAGTTAGAATATTATCATAATTTCATAACATCCGGCTTCTTTAAATTGAATAGTATTGCAGGAGGAGGTTTAGGGGTCGTGATACCAAAAACCAATGCTACAATAATGAATAATGAAAGACATGATAAATTTCATTTGGCAGGATGGGGCTTAGACGCAAAAGTAGGAGCAGAATTACTTTTTTGGAAGCTATTTTTCTTACGAACTGAATTAAAAGAAGGAGTAATATCAATGCCGGATATTAGAACAACTTCAAACAGTTCAGATAAAGCTTCCCAAACAATTTTGTATCTCCAATGGAATTATACATTCGGATTCAGTTGGCATTTTTAATGCATCAAGTTATATAAAAATCTAATGAACGAACAACCAAATAAAATAAAAGTAACAATAGATGGAATTACTGTAGAAGTAAATCCAGGGATTCCAATTGTAGAAGCAGCACGCCAAATCGGAGGAGCTTCAGTTCCTCCTACGATGTGTTATTATAGTAAATTGGAAGGAAGTGGAGGACGTTGCCGCACTTGTTTGGTAGAAGTGTCTAAAGGGTCGGATAAAGATCCTCGTCCCATGCCAAAATTAGTACCAGCTTGCCGAACTAATGTAATGGATGGAATGGAAGTAAAAGTCATTACTTCCGAAAGAGTAATACAAGCTGTACAAGGAGTTACGGAATTTTTACTAATCAACCATCCTTTAGATTGTCCAATATGTGATCAAGCCGGTGAATGCAAACTTCAAGATTTAGCTTATGAGCATGGATTAGATAAAACCCGTTCCGAGTTTCCAAGAAGAACTTTTCAATCTGACGATTTAGGACCATACATAAAATTAAATATGAACCGATGCATTCTCTGTGCAAGATGCGTATTAGTTGCCAATCAACTGACAGATCAAAGAAATCAGGGAATACTATTCAGGGGAGATCATGCAGAAATAAGCACTTATATAAGTAAAGCCATTGAAAATGATTTCTCAGGTAATATGATAGATGTATGTCCTGTAGGAGCCTTAACAGATAGAACTGCAAGATTTAAGAGCAGAGTTTGGTTTACAGAACCGGTAAATGCTACCTGTACCTGTGAAAAATGTAGCGGTAAGGCAGTCTTATGGATGAAAGGAGATACCATCATTAGAGTAACTGCACGTAAAGATGCATACAATGAGGTAGAAGAATTTATTTGTAACGATTGCAGATTTGAAAGAAAAGACGTGAATTATTGGAACATTGAAGGTCCTGCACACATTAGTGATCATTCGGTAATTTCGGTTAATCATTATGAGTTACCAATACCTAAAAATGATCCACATTACAAAATTGAAAAATATAAAGCTAAAACATTAGAATAATATACATATGTGGTTTACAGTAGTATTGGTAGTTATTTTATTTGTGTTATGTTTAGGAGCTGCAGCTTATGAAACATTAATGGAAAGGAAAGTAGCTGCCTTTTTACAAGATAGGATTGGGCCAAATAGAGCTGGAAAATTTGGTTTATTGCAACCGTTATGTGACGGAGGAAAACTATTTTTTAAAGAAGATTTTGTTCCCAAAAATGCAGAAAAATGGTTGTTTATCATATCCCCCGGGATACTTATGCTCATTGCATTAAGTACTGGAGCAGTCATTCCATGGGGTAAATCTTTATTTATCGGTGGAGAATCTTATTTAGTTCAAGTAGCAAATATTGATGTAGGAGTTCTCTATATAATGGGGATCGTTTCAATCGGTGTGTATGGAATCATGTTAGGAGGTTGGGCCTCCAATAATAAATATTCTCTATTAGGAGCGATAAGAGCTTCATCTCAGATGATTTCCTACGAATTAGCCATGGGATTATCATTGCTGTCAATCATTATGATGACTGGAACTTTAGATTTACGAGTAATGGTGGAACAACAAGCCTCTAATTTATATGGATTATCTTTCTTAAACGGACTGGCTTGGAATGTATTTTATCAACCTTTGGCATTCGTACTCTTTGTTACATGTTCGTTTGCAGAATTAAATAGAGCTCCTTTTGACCTAGCAGAATGTGAATCAGAGCTAATTGGAGGATATCATACAGAATATGGTTCTATGAAATTCGGAACTTTCCTCTTTGCGGAATATATAAATATGTTTATAAGCTCGGTATTAATAAGCACCCTATTTTTCGGAGGATATAGTTTTCCTTATATGAATAAATTGGCTGAAAATGGAACTTTAGGAGAAAATGCAATAGGGATTCTTAGCATCGTGTCATTATTAATTAAAACAACCTTCTGCATATTCTGTTTTATGTGGGTTAGATGGACTTTGCCAAGATTCAGATACGACCAGCTTATGCGTTTAGGATGGAGAGTCATGATACCTCTATCTATACTCAATTTATTAATAACTGCAACAATGGTTGTTTTTGGCTAAAAAATAAAGAAAAAAGTAAAGAAAGATTAAAATTTATGCAGAGGCTTACCAATAAATCTAAAATAATTTCAAATAAAGAAATGACTTTAAAGGAAAAAATATACCTTCCTGCTGTATTAGGAGGTATGAAAATTACCTTCAGTCATTTTTTTAAAAAACCGGTTACTACTTCATATCCAGAAGAGAAGAGAGATTTCAGCCCAGTTTATAGAGGTCGTCATGTCCTTAAAAGAGATGATGAAGGAAGAGAACGATGCACCGCGTGCGGATTATGCGCATTAGCTTGTCCAGCAGAAGCTATAACAATGGTAGCTTCAGAAAGAAAAAGAGGTGAAGAGAATCTATATAGAGAAGAAAAATATGCGGAAAGCTACGAAATAAATATGCTCAGATGTATTTTTTGCGGAATGTGTGAAGAAGCATGTCCGAAAGAAGCTATTTTTCTAACTGATCGACTGGTAATGCCGGAACATTTGCGTGAAGGTTTCATATATAGAAAAGATAAGCTTGTAGAAAGTATGGATAACAGAATTGATGTTTCACAAAGACAAATAAAAAAATATCCAGTAGAAAAATAAAAATTATGGAAGAAATTTTGTTTTATTTAGTATCTACGTGTGCAGTTGTGAGCGCATTATTTGTTGTTTTCAGTAAAAATCCTATGTACAGCATAATTTCATTAATTCTAACCTTTTTTTCCATAGCTGGGTTATATATAATGTTAAATGCTCAATTTTTAAGTATAGTTCAAATTATAGTTTATTCCGGAGCCATCATGGTATTATTCCTTTATGTGCTCATGATGTTAAATTTGAAAGAAAAAGATGAACCTTTAAAAGGAAGTGCATTTAGAATATTAGCAACCGTATGCGGTGGAATGGTATTCATAGGCTTTATTGGAGCACTGAAAGGATATCAGCAAATAGATTTTCCAACCAGTCCGGATAGCCAAATAGGATTGACCAAAAATTTAGGTCATTTATTATTTAGTAAATATGTATTACCCTTCGAGTTAGCTGGAATTCTATTCTTAGGGGCCTTAGTAGGTGCAGTAATGATAGGAAAAAGAGATTTATAACAAAATATATTTTCTTGAAATAAAAAAGAAATGATTAATAGTTTATTACAAAGTATACCGGTAGATTATTTTATATACTTATCCGCTTTACTATTTTGTATTGGAGTGACAGGAGTATTAGTAAGAAGAAATGCAATAATAATTTTAGGATGTGTGGAGCTGATGCTTAATTCAGTTAACTTATTGTTGGCAGCTTTCTCTGCCTATAAAGGAGATGCAGATGGACAAATTTTAGTATTTTTTATCATGGTTGTAGCAGCTGCGGAAGTTGCAGTAGGACTAGCCATCATAACTATGATGTATCGAAATACACGATCTGTAGATGTAAGCTTATTTAATAGACTAAAAGGATAAGAAATGGAGAATATTATATATCTAATACCAATTTTACCACTTTTTGGATTTTTAATTTGTGGAATTTTTGGAAGTAAAATGCCTAAAAAGGTTGTAGGAATAATTGCTAATTTAGCCGTTTGGATACCTTTTTTCTTATCTGTTTATTTATTCAGTACATTTACAGAACCCATCAAAGCTTCATTATTTAATTGGTTTACAGTAGACCATTTACATGTTAGTTTTTCCTTTCAAATAGATCAATTATCCTTAATAATGATGATGATCGTTACAGGGATAGGTTCGCTTATTCATTTATATTCTATAGGATATATGCATGAAGATAAAGGTTTTTATAAATTCTTTTCTTATTTAAATCTTTTCATATTTTCCATGCTTCTGTTAGTAATGGGAAGTAACTTCCTAATACTATTTATCGGATGGGAAGGAGTAGGATTTTGTTCCTATTTACTTATCGGATTTTGGTATACAAATAAAGAATATGGATATGCAGCCAGAAAGGCATTTGTAATGAATAGAGTTGGAGATTTAGGTTTACTAATTGGAATATTCATGCTGTTTTATTATTTTGGAAGTGTAGAATATACCGATATAGCAGCTAAAGCCAATTTATTTAAACTCAATGACCCGATATTAATAACCGCCACTATATTTCTTTTTGTAGGGGCTATGGGAAAATCTGCACAAATTCCTCTATATACTTGGTTGCCTGATGCTATGGCAGGACCAACCCCTGTTTCAGCTTTAATCCATGCTGCAACTATGGTTACTGCAGGTATTTACATGATTATAAGATCCAATGCAATCTATAGCTTGGTACCGATTACCTTAGATTTTATAATGTATATCGGACTAGCTACTTCCATATTAGCCGCATTCATAGGATTAAGACAAAACGACATCAAGAAAGTTTTAGCTTATTCAACTGTATCACAATTAGGACTAATGTTTACGGCCTTAGGAGCAGAAGCGTATACAACCGCTTTATTCCATGTAATAACTCATGCGTTTTTTAAAGCATTATTATTTTTAGGAGCAGGAAGTGTTATTCATGCGATGAGTGGAGAGCAAGATATGAGATATATGGGCGGTTTAAGAAAAAAAATACCTGTAACCTATTGGACTTTTTTAATAGGAACGTTGGCCATATGTGGAATTCCGCCTTTAGCAGGGATGTTCTCTAAAGACGAAATTTTAGTGGCACTTTGGACTAAAAATAAAGTTATCTGGGGACTAACACTATTTTCTGCCGCTTTAACATGTATTTACATGTTCCGTCTTTTATTCCTTACCTTCTTTGGAGAATTTAAGGGGACAGAAGAACAAAAGAAACATATGCATGAAAGTCCTGCAATAATGACATTTCCATTAATCATATTGGCTATATTGACTACAATCGGCGGAGGATTAAATCTACCCCATTATTTAGGTGAGGGCATATCTCAAAAATTAGCACATTGGTTGCAGCCTATATACGTTGGTTTACATATACATGAAGAGCCTTCTTTTGGAATCGAGATGACCTTGTTAGCCATAACTTTAGCGGTCATAGCTTTAGTAGCCATTGTTTCTTATAATAAATATGTAACGAGAAAAATACAAGCCCAAATTGTTGAGAACATGAGTGGCTGGGAAAAAATTTCAGCACATGCTGCCTACATTAACGAATTTTACAATGAAGTAATTGTTAATCCGGTTTTAAACCTTGGAAAGTTTCTGAAGAATATTGTGGATAAATATATCATAAACGGAATAGTAGAAGGAACAGCAAAAACCGTCAAGGGTTGCGGAAGTGTTGTAAGATTAATACAAAACGGTAACGTAGAGTTTTATGTATTTGCAATGTCCCTAGGTATATTTATTTTATTACTAGTTGCAGAATTTTTAAGTCATTAATATTAAATACAAAAGTAAAAAGATATAATGTTAACTTTAGCAGTACTACTTTTACCAATAATAGGATCAGGCATATTATTTGCCTTAAAGGGAAATGTTTCAAAATATTTAGCTTTTATAATTGCAATATCCGAATTGGTATTAACCGCTATTATTTGGTATAATTTTAAAGCAAATTCAGGCATTCAATTTGAATTTGGTAAAGAGCTTTATTTTTCTCCGATTAAATCCACCTTACATTTCGGTATGGATGGTTTAGCTCTTCTAATGCTTCTTTTAACCAACACATTAACACCTATAATTATATATTCATCATTTAACGATGAACGTCCTGCAAATTTTTATGCTTTAATTCTGTTAATGCAGTTTGGATTGGTAGGAATATTTTCCTCCTTGGACGGATTAATGTTTTATATATTCTGGGAAATAACCTTACTTCCAATTTGGTTTATATGCGGAATATATGGAACGGGAGAAAACAGATTGAAAATAAATTATAAATTCTTTATTTATACATTTTTCGGATCCCTATTTATGTTAGTAGCATTGATCTATGTCTATTTACAAGCAGGATCCTTTGATTTAAATGCGTTATACACAGTTAAAATCAGTTCACAAGCCCAAATATTTATCTTTTGGATGTTTTTCCTTGCATTTGCTATTAAATTGCCTATATTTCCATTCCATACTTGGCAAGCCGATACTTATACAATGGCTCCTACTCAAGGATCAATGCTATTATCAGGCATAATGCTTAAAATGGGAGTATTTGGAATTATAAGATACTTATTACCACTTTCGCCAGAAGCAGTAGGAGGAACTTCAGGTACAATAGCTTTAATTTTATCCATCATAGGAATTGTATATGCATCGTTGATAGCAATTGTTCAGAAAGATATCAAACGACTGATAGCTTTTTCTTCTATGGCTCACGTGGGATTAATAGCTGCAGGTATTTTTTCCAGCGCAATTGTTTCCATGCATTGTGGAGTAGATATAACAGGAATAGAAGGAGCTTCCGTTCAGATGTTGGCTCATGGTGTGAATGTAGTTGGATTATTTTATGTTGCGGATATATTAATTAAAAAATTCGGTACTAGAGATTTAAGTAAAATGGGTGGTTTAGCAACAAAAGCTCCGTTTTTAGCTGTTTTATTTATGATTATATCCGTAGGAACTATGGCAGTACCTTTAACCAATGCCTTTATTGGAGAATTTCTTTTATTAAAAAGTGTCTATACACTAAGTATCTGGGGAGCTATTATCGCAGGTTTAACTCTTATACTCTGTGCTGTTTACGTTACTAAAATGTATGGAATGTCTATGTTTGGGAAAGGAAATAAAGAATTTTTAGAAGGTCAAAAAGATATTTCATTACAAACTCGAATAGGTTTGATGGTAATAGCAACATTGATTATAGTCTGTGGTGTATATCCACAACCTTTGTTGTCTTTATCTTCTGAAACTGCACATCAAATAGTATCACTTTTAGTAAAATAAAAGTACTTTATAAATTAGTAAATATTGTTAGAAGATATTTAGGCTGCTGAAACTTATTTGAGTGTAAAAGTTAAATATGCAATTTTCTAAAGTTATTCATATTTACCTTACAATTATAATAAAAAGCTAAGAAACATAATTATATTTACCATATAGGAAAAAATAAGGAGAATAACCTCCTTAGGTAATTTTGCTAACAAGTAATGTGTGGATAATATCCATGAAAAAGGGGTTTGTTATTTTAAATATGACAGTAACCCCTTTCGGATCTTAGATATCAATAACCAAAGCCTCTTCAATATTAGCAATTTTAGAAGGTCTGGATATAAATTCCAAATTTTAGTTCATTAAATTCAATAGTTTTTTAAGCTTCATGCCTCTTATTAACTAACTTATTCATGTCTAAAATAACAACCAAATATTCACTAATAAAATAAGGTTTTTTGTGAACGACATTTTGATCAATCCAAACGCATCCGTTTTCAGTCACTCCTAAATCAGCCTTTACAAATACCTAAATCCATTCAGTGTAACAAATACCATCTTGATTAAAAGTGGAAATTCTAATTTCTTATAGAGTAGAGCCTATTTTCGTAGCTTCAGGATATAATTTTTTATAAGAGTTAATATCTTTATTGTTTTCAAATAATTAATTTTTCCACTTATAAAACATGTGTCTATAAACTATTGCATTTTATTATGATAAAATATTCCCTCTACATTTATTACAGACTTATCTAATCTATGAGAAATAATTTTTTTTATATTTTGAAGGATAAATCCTCCTGTATCTGTTAACCAATAAATTCCTATTGATTTTTTAATGTCTTGAATATTAAAATTGATAGTTATTTGAAATAATAGTAGGTTTACTTTAAAAAAAACTTTAATCGGAAGTAAAGGATTGGTAAGTATAATATAGCAATAATATAATGCGGTATACACTCTACGAATAAAAGTGAATAAAAGTGGAAAAATTAATTATTTGAATTTCAATCAGGTAGATTTTAGCTTAAAAATTTTCCTAATATGATAATGATGATAATAGAAGCTAAACTTCCTTAAATGGTAGGAGTTTCAATCGATATATAAATCAGAAAAATATTGTACCAAAAGCAGTATGATTCCCGCACATAAATAAAACATTATATTTTTATGAATAACATCATTTAAATTTACTAAATTAAAAGAGGTAATGAGCATTAAAACAGTTAATTAAATGGTAATATTCGTATTGGTAGATTGAATTTTTTCTCGCATACTCACCTATCTAGCTAAAATAATTTCCAAGATATCAACAGCTCAAAATCCAGTGGCTACACTATTAGAAATAAAACTTACAACTGCAAAGAAAACCGGTTTAAATCCCAGACATTATAATTGTTATAGGAACGGCAAACGCTGCTTCAAATCTTCCTATTCCATTCAATAATCAACCAAATCCCAAAGCTAATAATATCATTTGATATAAATTTCCCTTAAAAAACCTTTATTTTTTTTAGTAAATATCTGAATTATAAATAAATATAGAATAGAGTTATAAAAAGTATAGAAGAGATGGCTTTTATAAATCTTTATATTAGAGATGTAGCGGTATCTGTTATCGATAAATGAATTTCGAATAGATCAATCAATAGGGGATCTACAAGTATTATAAGTGCACTTTTATATCCAGCAGTTTTCAAAATTCCAAGTAAAAGTATTAATAATAATATAGATAAGTTGAATATAAAATATCGAAGTAATTAATTGATTCTTCATTAATAAAAATGGATAAAATAAATTTTTTTTTGTTTATTTTTATGTTTAAAAGATATACAAATAAAAACTTATAAGTAATTCTTTATTGGATAGTATTGGTAAAAATAAAGTTGAATTTATGGAGTAAGAGATAGTTTTTATTTAAATAATAAAGAAGAATAATTTAATGTTGTTTACTTTTTAAATTTCTCCAGATGTTTTAAATTTACAAAATGTCAGATTTATTGGATCCGGATAAGGATAAATATTCGAAAGAGGAAATTGACCAGGAGGAACAGGTACGTCCCAAGAGTTTTAATGAATTTGTAGGACAGGCCCATATTATGGATAATCTTGAAATATTCGTAAAGGCAGCTAAGTTAAGAGGAGAATCTCTAGATCATGTCTTATTGCATGGTCCACCCGGTCTGGGAAAGACAACATTGGCTAACATAATTGCCAATGAATTAAATGTAGGAATTAAAATTACATCAGGACCCGTTTTGGATAAACCAGGAGATCTTGCCGGTCTATTGACGGGGCTAGAAGAAAATGATGTTTTGTTTATCGATGAAATTCACAGACTTTCACCTATAGTGGAAGAATATTTGTATTCAGCGATGGAAGATTATAAAATTGATATAATGATTGAAAGTGGCCCTAATGCACGATCAGTCCAAATAAATCTAAATCCATTTACATTAATTGGAGCAACAACACGTTCCGGCTTATTAACTGCACCTCTTAGAGCGCGTTTTGGAATTAATTTTAGATTTGAATATTACCACACGGAACTATTAAGTACCATTGTGGAAAGGAGCTCACGCATTATGAACATGCCGATTGAAAATCAGGCAGCCATTGAGATAGCCTCCCGAAGCAGAGGTACTCCGCGTATTGCCAATGCTTTATTAAGAAGAATTCGCGATTTTGCGCAAATTAAGGGTAATGGAAAGATTGATGTCAATATATCGGAAATAGGTTTGGAAGCATTAAAGGTAGATAAGCACGGATTGGATGAAATGGATAATAAAATTTTAAGCACCATTATAGAAAAATTTAAAGGAGGTCCCGTAGGTTTAACAACTATAGCAACAGCAGTTGGAGAGAATCCGGGAACACTTGAAGAAGTATATGAGCCTTTTTTAATTCAGGAAGGTTATCTTATGCGTACTCCAAGAGGAAGAGAAGCAACAGAAAAAGCATATAAACATCTGGGGAAAATGAAAATTTTAGGGGATCAATCAGAATTATTTTAATATGAAATCCTATATTTATCTATTTATAGCGATATGTTTGGAAACTGCAGGCACATCTCTGTTGCCAATGACAAAAGAATTCACTAAATGGAAGCCTACCCTGATTTTTTTTACCTTATTTATTGCTGCTTTATACAGCTTAACCAAAGCAATACGAAATATACCCATCGGTATAGCGTATGCGATATGGTCCGGAATAGGTATTATTTTAATTAGCCTTTCAGGCTATTTTTTATACAAACAAAAATTGGATATTCCAGCAATTATTGGTATTATATTCATTATCATAGGAGTACTTATAATAAACTTATTTTCAAAAACAGCAGGCCATTAATTTAAATCAAATCAAAAAATGATACTTATTGAAAATGCCACAATTATAAATGAAGGACAATCAATGGTAGGATCAGTCTTACTGAAAAATGATATCATTTCCGAAATATATACTGGAGAAGTTCCTGAAGAAATTCGTAATCAATCGACACGAATAAATGCTGAAGAGTTGTGGTTGTTACCAGGTGTGATTGATGATCAGGTTCATTTTAGAGAACCTGGATTAACTCATAAAGGAGATATACGAAGTGAAAGTAGAGCCGCTATAGCCGGAGGAGTAACTTCTTATATGGAAATGCCAAATACAAACCCGCAAACCATTACTATTGAAGCATTAGAAAATAAGTTTGCTCTGGCCTCCCAAAAGTCTTATGCTAACTATTCTTTTTATCTGGGTGCAACCAATGATAATAATGCTGAGCTTTTGAAAGTTGATTCCAGGAATGTATGTGGAATAAAAATATTTATGGGCTCTTCTACAGGAAATATGTTAGTTGATAACAAAAAAGCTTTAGAAGCCATATTTTCTGAGACCAATATGCTAGTTGCAGTACATTGTGAAAAAGAAGAAATTATAAGGAAAAATATAGAATATTATAAAAAATTGTTAGGAGAGTATATTCCCATTCCTTACCATCCATTGATAAGAAGCGTAGAAGCTTGTTATCAATCCTCATCCGAAGCGATTGAATTGGCGCATAAATACGGAACGAGGCTTCATGTATTGCATATTTCTACAGAAAAAGAATTAAGTCTGTTTGAAAATAAACCATTATCAGAAAAAAAAGTCACCGGTGAAGCTTGTGTGCATCATTTATGGTTTACGGATGAAGATTATGAAAAACTAGGATCAAAAATTAAATGGAACCCTGCGGTAAAAAAGAAACAAGATCGAGATTCATTGATTAAAGCAGTTGTTGAAAATAAGCTCGATGTAATAGCCACAGATCATGCACCGCATTTATGGAGCGAAAAAGAAGGAGGATGCTTACAAGCAGCCTCTGGTGGCCCCTTAGTGCAACATTCTCTCCAAATGATGCTACAATTAGTAAAACAAAAAAAAATCACCAAAGAAAAAGTGGTTGAGAAAATGTGTCATGCTCCGGCGCAGCTTTATCAAATTAATAAAAGAGGATATATACGTAAAGGATATTATGCGGATTTGGTATTGATTAACCCTAATAAACCTTATACGATAACTCAAAAGAATCTTCGATATAAATGTGGTTGGTCTCCTTTGGAAAATGTAACTTTTAGCTCAACTATTGAAAAAACATTCTTAAACGGTGAATTAGCCTATACGGATGGCGAAATAAAAGAAGTAAGAGGTAGGGCTCTCGAATTTGATCGATAAGACAACAAAAAATAACATTGATTTTTATAAAGTAAGGTCAAGATATCTGAAAAAGTCTTAAATGAGCAAAAATAAAATACACAAAACCAATGCGGCCAGGATATTAGATTTACATAAAATCAATTATACTTTAATATCCTATGAAGTTGATGAAAATGATTTAAGTGCAGTACATGTTGCTGAAATCTTAGGGGAGAACATAAGGCAAGTATTTAAGACCTTGGTTCTTCAAGGAGATAAAACCGGATACTTTGTCTGCGTTGTTCCTGGCGATGAAGATATAGAGTTAAAGCAGATGGCTATCATTTCAAAAAATAAAAAATGCGATTTAATTCCGATGAAATCATTATTAAATTTGACGGGATACATAAGAGGAGCATGTTCCCCGATAGGTATGAAAAAATTATTTCCTACATACATCGAAGAATCTTGCTTACACTTCAAATCAATCTATATCAGTGCCGGACAAAGAGGATTGCAAATACAGATTAATCCGGAAGATTTGATTAAGTTGATTCACGCTGAGGTATTTAGAAATACAGTCAGTGGGTAAAATCATTTTAATTTAAATTACTAGCCATATTAACATACAATATTCTCTCTATCTTATCAATACTATTTTATAAATTCAAATGTTTTTCAAAAAAGTTATTTGACTCAAATAAATAAGATTGTTGTATTAATAAGAAGATAAAACTCATTGGATTATAAAAAATAAAAAATTATTTTAGAATATTTTAAAAAGCCCAATAATTTCATTTATAAAACTTTCGTAAATTTGTACCCTAAAATTTTAGAAGAATGATAAAAATTACCCTTCCTGATGGAAGTGTGAAAGAATTTCAAAATTCCGTAACACCGTTGGATGTAGCTAGAAGCATTTCAGATGGCTTGGCTAGAAATACGATTTCTGCATTAGTAAATGGTAAGCAAGTAGAAGTTGCCGATCCAATAACCGCAGATGCAACGGTTCAATTATTAACATGGAATGACAATTTAGGTAAAAAAGCATTCTGGCATTCTTCCGCCCACCTATTGGCTCAAGCAATATTAGATTACTATCCTAATGCTAAATTAACCATAGGTCCGGCGATAGAGAATGGATTTTATTATGATGTAGATTTTGGCGATGAAACTTTCTCAGAAAAGGATTTTGAGAAAATAGAAAAGAAGATGTTGGAAAATGCCAAGAAAAATTCAACGTTCAATATCCGTTCCGTATCTAAAAAAGAAGCCTTAGAGGCATATAAAGATAATCCGTTCAAAACAGAATTAATTGAAAATCTGGAAGACGGATCCATTACTTTTGTAACTCACGATAATTTTACCGATTTATGTAGAGGGGGACATATTCCTTCGACAGGAATTGTAAAAGCAGTAAAAGTTTTAAATGCAGCCGGAGCTTATTGGAGAGGTGATGAAAAAAACAAACAATTAGTTCGGGTATATGGAATTTCATTTCCTAAACAAAAAGAACTGACCGAATACTTGGAAAGAATTGAAGAAGCTAAGAAACGTGATCACAGAAAATTAGGGAAAGAACTGCAATTATTTACTTTTTCCGAAAAAGTAGGAGCAGGATTACCTTTATGGTTGCCCAAAGGAGCTAAATTAAGACAGAAATTAATTAACTTTTTAGGAGCAGCGCAACAAAAAGCAGGCTATGAAATTGTAGCCACTCCGCATATAGGACATAAAGATTTATATGTAACCAGCGGACATTATGAAAAATACGGAGCAGATAGCTTCCAACCTATAAAAACTCCTAACGAAGGAGAAGAATTTTTATTAAAGCCGATGAATTGTCCGCATCATTGCGAAATTTATCGTTCCTCTCCATGGTCTTATAAAGATTTACCCAAAAGATTTGCAGAATTCGGAACCGTATACAGATACGAACAAAGTGGAGAATTACATGGCTTGACTCGTGTTAGAGGCTTTACTCAGGATGATGCACATATTTTCTGTACACCTGATCAGCTAATCGGAGAGTTTGAAAAAGTAATAGATTTAGTATTATATACATTTAAATCTTTAGGATTTGATGATTTTATCGCTCAGGTTTCCTTACGAGATAGAGAAAACAAGGAGAAATATATAGGAAGTGATGAAAATTGGGAAAAAGCTGAAAATGCTATCAAGCAGGCTGCTGAAAAAAAAGGTTTACCAACCGTCATCGAATACGGGGAGGCTGCTTTTTATGGTCCAAAATTAGACTTTATGGTAAAAGACGCTTTGGGCCGAAGCTGGCAGTTAGGAACCATACAGGTGGATTATAATTTGCCGGAGCGTTTTGATCTTCACTATATAGGGTCGGATAATGAAAAACATCGTCCAGTAATGATACACAGAGCACCTTTTGGGTCATTAGAACGTTTCGTGGCTATTTTACTTGAGCACACTGCTGGAGATTTACCGCTTTGGCTAAGCCCCGAACCATTTATTATACTTCCTATTAGTGAAAAGTATGCAGATTATGCAAAAAAAGTTTTGGATTTAATGGAAAATTCGGATATTTGCGGACGGATAGACGATCGTAACGAAAAGACAGGTAAAAAGATACGTGATGCAGAGATCAATAAGATTCCTTATATGTTTGTAGTGGGAGAGAAAGAAGCAGCAACCGATACCGTGTCAGTTCGTAAACGCGGAGAAGGAGATTTAGGTACTTTTTCTTTAGAAGAAGTAGTAACGATGATGAAAAAAGCAACAAATAATCAATAAAATTTTAATACCATAGCACTTAATAGAAATAATTCAAGAGGGAAATATATCCCAAAGAAACAAGAGCCAGAACATAAGATTAATGGAAAAATTGATGTTCCGGAAGTTCGTTTAGTAGGTGATAATGTTAATCAAGGAATTTATCCTATAAAAGAAGCATTAGCCATTGCTGAAGATTTAGAATTGGATTTGGTAATGATCACAGAAAGTGCAAATCCACCGGTTTGTAGAGTAGTTGATTATAAAAAATTCCTTTACGAACAAAAAAAGAAGCAAAAAGAACTCAAATCTAAGCAAACAAAGGTAGTTGTTAAAGAAATTAGATTTGGTCCGCAAACCGATGAGCACGATTTCGAATTTAAAAAGAAACATGCGCAAAAATTTTTGGAAGAAGGTTCAAAGCTTAAAGCTTATGTTTTCTTTAAAGGACGATCCATTGTTTTTAAAGATCAAGGACAAATTCTATTATTAAGATTAGCACAAGAGTTAGAAGAATGGGGGAAAGTAGAACAAATGCCCAAGTTGGAAGGTAAGAGAATGATTATGATGATGTCCCCAAAAAAATAAGATAAGAATTAGATAGTAAAAAGACATCAAATTTTTTACTTAACTATAGTAAGCATGTATTAAAAGAGTTCTTTATTTTTTATTCTTATCTATTAGATAGAATGTGAAATTGAAAATAATTTTATTCCATATTTTTTTATTTCATAGAGCCTAACTTACATATGTAAGCAATACTATTATGGATGATTAAAAGTTTCTCATACCCTAAATGATTTGTTTATTTTTTGAAAAATATATAATTTTGTAAAATTGATAACGAGGTAAAAAATAAAAAAATGCCAAAATTAAAAACAAAATCAGGTGCTAAAAAGCGTTTTTCGATTACCGGATCTGGGAAAATTAAAAGAAAACATGCATTCAAAAGTCACATTTTGACTAAAAAAAGCACAAAACGTAAACGTAATCTAACGCATTCTACCTTAGTAGATATTGCAGATGAAAAAAGCGTTAAAAGACAATTATTAATCAAATAAGAGAATATCATATGATATTCTGGTTTTTTAAAATCATTTAAAAGTTTAACCCTGGAATGGGTCAATATAAGAGAAGATAAACTCTTCCACCCACTTCAAAAAAACAAAAAGGTATGCCAAGATCAGTCAATTCAGTAGCGTCAAGAGCACGCAGGAAAAGAGTCCTAAAATTAGCAAAAGGTTATTACGGAAGAAGAAAAAATGTTTGGACAGTAGCAAAAAATGCTGTTGAAAAAGGATTACAATATGCCTATGTAGGCAGAAAGCAAAAGAAAAGAAATTTCAGAGCTTTATGGATACAGAGAATTAATGCAGGTACCAGACAATATGGTCTTTCTTATTCTAAATTTATAGGATTATTAAAAGAAAAAAATATAGATTTAAATAGAAAAGTCCTAGCAGATTTAGCTATGAATCATCCGGAAGCTTTCAAAGCTGTTGTGGATACTGTAAAAAAATAAATTTAATAATATTTTCGTTATCATAAAAAACACCTACTATTTTTAGTTAGGTGTTTTTTTATTTATAAATACTGGATTGTATTAATAAAAATTTATTTGTAAAATCTAAGTTACTAAAGTGTTGATGATTTAAATTAATTATTTATAATTATAAATAAATATTAAAATGCTTTAAAAAGGCATATCGGCATCTGGATCATCAATATTATCATCAATACCAAAAGAACTACTAGGATTAATAGAAGGTATATTTATAGCACTATCAAAGGAAGTCTCATCATTAATTTTACTTTCAAAAGTTGTTGAGCTTATACTTTCTTGTACAGAAAAATAATCCTCATCAATATCAGAAAATTTAGCCTGTGAGCTAGTAAACCGCAATCGAACATCTTCCAAAGCTCCATTTCTATGCTTAGCAATAATAAATTCTGCTTGTCCCGCACAAGGAGTTCCGTCTTCCCAAGTATCCAGCTTATAATATTCAGGTCTGTAAATAAAGGTAACAATATCAGCATCCTGTTCTATAGCTCCTGATTCCCTTAAATCTGAAAGTAAGGGCTTTTTACTTCCTCCTCGAGTTTCAACGGAACGAGATAACTGGGATAAGGCAATAACAGGTATTTCCAGCTCTTTAGCAATCGCTTTTAAAGAACGAGAAATTGTTGCAATCTCTTGTTCCCTGTTTCCAATTCCTTTTCCGCCGGCTGACATTAATTGAAGATAGTCAATCATTATCATTTTTACTCCATGTTGCGAAACAAGTCTACGGGCTTTAGCTCTTAAGTCGAAAACAGAAATACCCGGAGAATCATCTATAAATATGGGCGCATTTTCAAGCTTATTAACTCGGGAATAGAGTTGTTGCCATTCCAATTCCGATAAATTTGCTTTTCTAAGCTTTTCAGATTCTATTCCGGTCTCACTGGATATCATACGCATCATCAACTGTTCTGCAGACATTTCCAATGAAAATACGCCTATAGGAGTTTCCGCACCAATAGCAATATTTCTGGCCATGGATAGAATAAAAGCAGTTTTACCCATACCGGGCCTGGCAGCAATTATAATAAGATCCGAAGGTTGCCATCCTGCCGTTATTTTATCAACATGCTTAAAACCGGAAGGAATACCACTCATACCTTGTTTGGATTCTAATGATTTTATTTTTTTTAAAGCATTTGATACCAAGTTTTTAGCCTCATTAAAGGTGCGTTTTAGGGTTCCGTTGGTAATTTCATATAGTTGACTTTCAGAATAATCAAGTAAATCAAAAACATCAGAAGTCTCGTCATAAGACTTTTCAATCATATTAGATGAAATTTCTATAAGTTTTCTAAGTATGTATTTCTCAAGAATAATACGAGAATGATATTCTATATGAGCGGAAGATGAGATTTTGTTCGAAAGTTGTATTAAATAAAAATCGCCACCTGCAGCATCTAGATTTCCTTGAGAACGTAACTTATTAGAAATAGTAAGAATATCTATAGGATCCGTTTGTTTAAACAAATCTTCTATAGCCTCATAAATGAGTTGGTGCTCTCTTTTATAAAAAACTTCAGGAGATAAAATATCAATAATTTCATCTAGCCCTTTTTTATCGATCATCATGGCACCAAGTACGGCTTCTTCTAAATCAATAGCTTGAGGAGGTAATTTTCCTTTTTCTAAGTTAATGATTTTGTTGGATTTAGAAAAATTATTGTATTTAGATTCAAGTTTCTCCATATTAGTTTCAAAAATATGCAAAATTATAAGGTAGACCTATCTTTTTTATAAACAATTTTTTAGTATCTAATTAAAACTATTCATGCAATAATTGTTCATTAATGTTGATGAATATGAATAATTTATAAACAATTTTCGTAAATAAAAACTGACAACGTGATTCATAGATAGTATTTAAAGTTAAGTTATAACTAATCTTTTTATCAAAATTCTTTAAGCTAAAAAATTTTGATAAGTATTAAAATAATTACGAGTTAATCAATTTAATAAAAATGAAAAAATAATATATAAAAGTCCTATTAATTTAAATAATATATTTTATATAAATAGTAAATGAGTAGATTAAACGAAATATTTTAGAAAAGTTGATTTATCTTTGTTTTTATGAAATGGGATGAAATAATTGGTCAGGATAATTTAAAAAAACAATTACAAAATTCAATACAAGAAGATAGGATCAGCCATGCACAACTTTTTATAGGAAAATCGGGTTTTGGTGTTTTACCCTTGGCTTTAGCCTATGCTTCTGAAGTTATATGCAAAAAATCTGAAAAATGTTTACTACAAACCCATCAATTACAACACCCGGATTTACATTTGTCTTTTCCGACAATTAATAATTCCGTTGAAAAGAAAGAAGCAATAAGTTCCGATTACATAAAGCGATATAGAGAATTTTTGCTTGAAGATTCCTACAGAGATATTAATCAATGGTATGAATATCTCAATGAAGACAAAAAACAGGGTATAATTTCTGTAAAAGAAATTGAGAATATAATTGATAGATTAAATTTGAAAAGCTTTGAAGGTGGCTATAAAGTACAAATTATTTGGATGGTGGAAACTATGCGAGTTGAATCAGCCAATAAATTACTTAAAATTTTAGAAGAGCCACCTGCTAAAACTTTATTTATCTTACTTGCTGAAGATGATAAAAAAATTTTACCTACGATATTGTCAAGATGTCAACGAATAACGGTAAATCCAATTGATAATAAAGATATAGAAGTAAATTTACGATTAAAATTTTTTATAGAGCAAGAAATGTCTGAAACAATAGCAAAAAGAGCAGAGGGAGATTGGAATATTGCTTGTAAATTAATTAAAAATAGCACTTTACAAGAAGAGTTCGAAAAATATTTTATTCGATGGAACCGAGCAGCAGTTATGGCTCCTAAAAAACCAGAATTTTTAAAAGAAATTGTAGATTGGTCATTAGAGATTTCAACATGGGGAAGAGAAAAACAAAAGAATTTTTTACAATTTTGTGCAGAAACATTTAGACAAGCCTTGCTTCAAAACTATAACAGTCCCAGTTTAGTAAATAATCCGTTAACCTATGAAAATTTTAAGTGGAATAGCTTTAGTAGCTTTGTGCATGGTAGCAATATAGAAGATATTTTAAAAGAGATAAATAGCGCATTTTTTCATATTGAAAGAAATGGAAGTGCTAAGATTATTTTTTTAGATATGGGAATTAAATTAACACGTTTTTTAGCAAGAAAAAATGAGTAAATAAAATAATCAAAAAATGTCCTTTTAAATATTTTTTTAATGCTTATAAAGGCTCTTTACAGTGTAATATTTTGTCTATCAATAATATAAATACGATCGTTTTGTGGTAAGATAAAATAGATAAATAAAATAATCAAAAAATGTTCTTTTAAATATTTTTTAATGCTTATAAGGGTAAGTTACAATTTAATAGCTTGTTTAACAAGAAGATAAAGGAAGGTGTTATTTAGAATAATTACAAATTAATAAAAAGTGAAAGATATGTTAAAAAAAAGATTTGGCAATATGTTGCATATTTTTATTTTTGCATAAGTCGCTTTTATTGGGACAATTATATTATAAATAAGTTTCATTCAATTGAAATAAATTATTATGAATAAAATTATAGCAGTTTGTATGCTGACTCTCTTTACAAGTATTTCTGTTATAGCGCAGAAAGTAAATGGAGATGTAAAGAATGGAGAGAAATTATTCAAAGACAATTGTACCGCTTGTCATGCTTTAGATCGTAAACTTACAGGACCTGCTCTTAAAGGAATAGTTAGCTCATTAAGTGAGGAAGGGGTTGATGTGGAATGGATTCGTAAATGGATTATGAACAATGAGGCACTTAGAAAAAGCGGAGATAAGCGAGCTAATAAAACCTATGAAGAATATGATAAAGTAGCTATGGATGTCTTTGAAGGTAGATTGTCCGAGCAAAATATAGATGATATTTTAGCCTATGTGGAAAACCCTCCCGAACCCAAAGAAGAAGCTGCCCCTGTTGTTGTTCAAAAAAATAACTCTAATGATATAAATTATATTCTCGTATCCTTCGCTTGTCTTGGAGTGATACTTATTTTTACCTTACTAAAAATAAACCAATTAGTTAAATTAAAAACTTCAAGTTCTGAATTATCCGAGCTTGAGGCTACAAGAATCAGAACCTTCTCCCAATTTTATATAAAATACAAAGGAGCCTTATACTGTTTAATTACACTATTTTTAGCTCTGTCTTTATACGGTGTTTGGGCATGGCTTATGGGAATTGGAGTAGATAAAGGATATGAGCCGGAACAACCGATTTATTTTTCACATAAAATTCATGCAGGAGAGAATAAGATAAATTGCCAATTATGTCATTCCGGAGCTAAATATGGGAAAGTATCTGAAATTCCATCTCTGAGCGTATGTATGAATTGTCATAGAAATATTAGTGAATATACCGGAAAATATATTGAACCTGGCAAATCCAAAGAATTTTACACTGCCGAAATAAAGAAAATTTATGAACATGTAGGTTGGGATGAGGAAAATCAAAAATATACAGGAAATCAAAAACCGGTTAAATGGGAAAGAATACATAATATGCCTGATTTTGTCTATTTTAATCATTCTCAACACGTAGTGGCAGGAGAAAAAACAATAATTGCCGATTACAATAAGAAAAATCCAAACCATCAAATAGATGTTGTATGTAAAGCTTGTCACGGTGCCATAGATACAATGAATGTAGTAAGAATGGCAAATGATTTTACAATGGGATGGTGCGTAGAATGTCATCGTACCACAGAAGTTGATATGAATAATGGTTATAATGCAGCTTACTTCAATAAGCTTCATGAAAAGCTTAAGAAAGAATACGGAGAAGATAAATCCAAAATAACGGTAGATGCAATAGGAGGGTTAGAATGTGGTAAATGTCATTATTAATTAATTAAAATCATCGGAAGATCATTATGGCTTCAAAAGATAAAATAAAATTTAGGAGTTTAGAAGAATTACAAGATCCTTCACTATCAGAAAAACTAGCAGCAAATGAATTTGCAGAGGAGATCCCCGTAGATGAATTTTTAGGAGATGAAACTGCAATGTTTTCTACAAAAACATCAAGAAGAGATTTTTTAAAATTCTTAGGTTTTGGAACGGCCGCAGTAACTTTGGCAGCTTGTGAAGCTCCAATTATAAAATCGGTTCCTTATGTTGTTAAGCCCGAAGGAATAATCCCGGGAGTACCGAGCTACTATGCTTCCACTCTATATAATGGTTTTGACATTGCTAGCGTTTTAGTTAAAACAAGAGAAGGAAGACCTATAAAAATAGAAAGTAATAAAAATGCTTCTTTATTTGGAGGAAGCAGTGCTAGAAGTCAAGCTTCTGTACTTTCGTTATACGATAATAACAGAGCAAAATTACCAAAATTAAATTCTTCCGAAGTTGAATGGGAAATTTTGGATGATTATGTGAATAAAGGTTTACAATCAGCCAAAGCTTCAGGTAAAAAAATAGTTATTTTAACTCCATCTTTACCATCACCTTCAACAAAAAAAATAATTGAAGATTTTACAGCAGTATATCCAGGAACGGAACATATTATTTACGATGCAATTTCGTATTCTCCGGCATTAGATGCAGCAGAAGAGGTTTATGGTGTAAGAGCTTTACCTCTATACGATTTAACCAAAGTAGAATTATTGGTTTCCTTTTCTGCAGATTTTCTAAATGATTGGAACGGAGGGCATTTTGAGGCAGATTATGCAAAAGCAAAAATCCCAGGTGAAAATATGCTGAAGCATATACAAATTGAATCAAATTTAAGTTTATCAGGAGCTAGTTCTGATGAAAGATTGCCATTAAAGCCTTCAGAAGTTCAAAAATTATTAGGAGAAGTTTATAGAGCATTAGAGGGTACTTCTACAGATCCTACTGCTCAAAAGATAGCTAAAAAATTACTAGCGAAAGGTTCAAAAGCAGTAGTATTTGCCGAAGGCGATAAATCTGCTTATGTTCTTTCCTATTTAATAAATCAAAAACTTAACTCATTAGCAGTTAGAAAAGATAAAGTGTTATTAACTAAAGAATCTAATGATTCACGCTTTTCGGAATTACTTTCTTGGCTATCAAATGGTCAAGTAGGGGTATTGCTTAACTACAATACTAATCCGATATATTCATATTCAGATAGTGAAAAATTAAAAAATCTATTAGCTAAAGTAGATTGTACGGTTTCTCTTACAGAATATGAAAATGAGACAGCGTCCCTGTTTAAAGCCCTTGCACCGGTACCTCATTGGTTAGAATCCTGGGGGGATATAAATCCGGCAACAGGAATTTATTTACTATCCCAACCAACCATTCAAAGAATTTTTGATACTCGACAATTCCAAGATTCCTTGTTGGTTTGGAAAAATGCAGGAATTCCAAGAAACGCTGTTACAGCAGAGCCTTTTGATGCAGGTACACCTCAATCAACTGATTCTTTGGCTACAAAAGCAAAAGTTACAGGTCAAGAGGAAACTACTCCATTTAATTCAACTTATACAACTACGACAGCAACGCCAAAACAAACCAATGCATACTATAATTTTTTAAAACAATATTGGCAAGGCCAATTAGGATCTAAATTGGGGTATAGCTTTAATCAAGCATTATATAATGGCTACAATGAAACTTCTGAAACTGTTTTATTGGATGTAATTGGTGGAAATGTTGAGCAAGCGCTTTCGAGTATATCCGGGATTAAGACAGGAAAACTTGAGTTAAATCTATATTTAAAAACAGCAATAGGGGATGGCGCTCAGGCAAATAATCCCTGGTTGCAAGAGTTACCGGATCCAATTTCGCGATTAGCATGGGATAATTATATTACAATTTCCTTGGAAGATGCTAACCAATTGGGAGTAAAAAATGAAATCAATGGAAGAATGCAATTGGATGGTTCGTTGGTAGATTTGGTCGTTAATGGAAAAGTAATAAAAAATGTCCCTGTATTTATTCAGCCCGGACAAGCTAAAGGCTCTATTGGTTTAGCTTTAGGCTATGGACAATCAAAGTCAGGAAAAGTAGGTCAGACAGGGATCAATGCATTTCCGATATATTTGAAATCAAATTTTGTACAATATAATGTAACTATAAACCCTGTTAAAGGTATTCATGAATTTGCTTCTATGCAAATGCAAGGAACATTGATGGGTAGATATGAAATAGCAAGAGAGATTTCTCTGGATACTTTCTTAAATGTAGATTCCAAAGAATGGAATGAGCCATTAAAGATGGATTCCTATGTGGGAGAGATGCCCATGAATAAGGTTGATCTATGGAGAGATTATGATAGTACAGACGGTCCACATTTTAATCTTTCAGTTGATTTAAATGCGTGTACCGGATGTGGCGCTTGTATTATTGCTTGTCAAGCAGAAAATAATGTACCCGTAGTTGGTAAAGAAGAGATACGGATGTCAAGAGATATGTATTGGTTACGTATCGACAGATATTATTCTTCAAAAAAACGAATTGAGCAAAAAGAAGAAATCTTGGAAGATTTAGATCAAGTTCCTATGTATAAAGAGTTGATCGAACCCAATCCTACCAATCCGGATGTAATTTTTCAACCTGTAATGTGTCAACATTGTAACCATGCTCCTTGTGAAACTGTTTGTCCGGTAGCGGCAACTTCACACGGTAAACAAGGGCAAAATCATATGGCATACAACCGATGCGTAGGAACTCGTTATTGTGCAAATAACTGTCCGTATAAAGTACGCCGTTTCAATTGGTTCAATTATGCACTTAATGACAAGTTTGATTATAATATGAATAACGATTTAGGAAGGATGGTATTAAATCCAGATGTCGTTGTTCGTTCAAGAGGAGTTATGGAAAAATGCTCCCTATGTATACAAATGACCCAAGCTACAATTCTAGAAGCGAAAAAGCAAGGAAGAAAAGTAGAAGACGGAGAGTTTCAGGTGGCTTGTTCACTGGCTTGCTCTAGTGGGGCAATTAAATTTGGAGACATTAATGATTCTTCATCAGAAATTGCAAAACTAGCTAAAGATAAAAGGAAATATGTATTGTTGGAAGAAGTAGGAACAAAACCTAATGTATTTTACCAATACAAAATAAGGAATAGAAAAGAATCATAAAAAATTTAAGAAAGTTACTATGTCAGGACATTACGAAGCACCTATTCGCGAACCGTTAATTTTAGGAGATAAATCCTATCATGACATTACAGAAGATATTGCGCGTCCTATTGAAACCAAAGCAGGCAAACTTTGGTGGTTTGCTTTTTATATTGCTTTAGTTGCCTTTATATATGGAGTAGGTTGCATTGCCTATACAATAGGAACCGGAATAGGAGTATGGGGACTAAACAGAACGATTAATTGGGGATGGGATATAACTAACTTTGTATGGTGGGTTGGAATAGGGCATGCCGGAACTTTAATTTCAGCAGTTTTATTACTATTTCGTCAAAAATGGAGACTTTCAATCAATCGTTCTGCAGAGGCTATGACAATTTTCGCTGTAGTTCAGGCGGCCATGTTTCCATGTATACATATGGGACGTATATGGTTAGCATATTTTGTATTTCCTATTACCAATCAGTTTGGAACATTATGGCCGAATTTCAATTCACCTTTACTATGGGACGTATTTGCCATTAGTACTTATTTTTCTGTATCTGTAGTGTTCTGGTATATAGGGTTAATCCCTGATTTTGCCATGATAAGAGATAGAGCTGTTAAGCCTGTAACAAAAAAGATATATACTATTTTGAGTTTCGGATGGGGAGGTAAAGCTAAACATTGGCAAAGGTTTGAAGAAGTGTCTTTAGTTTTGGCCGGTCTTGCCACTCCATTGGTGTTTTCTGTACATACTATTGTGTCATTTGATTTTGCCACATCTGTAATTAAAGGTTGGCATTCAACAGTATATCCTCCATATTTCGTAGCTGGAGCGATATTTTCGGGATTTGCCATGGTACAAACCTTATTAAGTGTCGTAAGAAAGGTATGTCATTTAGAAGATTATATTACACAAAAGCATATCGAATACATGAATATTGTGATTGTTGTAACCGGAGGAATGGTAACCGTTGCATATATTACGGAATTCTTTATAGGATGGTATTCTGGTAGTAGATATGAAGATTTTACCTATTTTTCAATAGGTGCAGCCACGGGTCCTTATTGGTGGGCGTTCTGGTTATTAATTCTTTGTAATGTATTAATTCCAGCTTCTCTTTGGATTAAAAAATTAAGAAGAAACTTCTTATGGACATTTATTGTTTCTATTGTAATCAATATAGGCATGTGGTTTGAAAGGTTTGACATTATAGTTATTAATTTGTCAAGAGACTATTTACCAAGTGCTTGGACAATGTTCCAACCTTCTTATGTTGACGTAGGAATATTTATAGGAACTATAGGTTTCTTCGGAGTATTATATCTATTATATGCCAGGACTTTTCCAGTAATTGCACAGGCAGAATTGAAGACAATTATAAAAACATCCAGTGAAGGGTATAAAAAACATCATTTAGAAAATGAGCACCACTAAGACAATTATTTACGGTTTATATGGAGATGATGATCTCCTTATAGATGGGGTTAAGCAACTTCGTGATAAAGGGATAAAAATCAATGAAGTATATACACCATTTCCTGTACACGGATTAGATAAGGCTATGGGGTTGAAGGAATCCAGAATGTCTGAATTTGCCTTTTTCTATGGAGCTTTAGGACTGACAGTAGCTTGTTTACTAACCTGGTATACTATGAATTATGATTGGCAACAAAATATAGGCGGTAAACCCAGTTTTAGTTGGGGAGAAAATGTCCCTGCTTTTATACCAATCATGTTTGAGTTAACTGTTTTTTTTGCTGCTCACCTTATGTCTATAACTTATCTTATTTTAAATAGGCATTATCCAGGACAAAAACCTCAAAATCCGGACCCAAGGACTACTGATGATAAATTTTTAGTTGAAATTTCAAATCATGATTACGAGCAAGTAAAAGAAATATTAATAGCTACTGGAGTTGAGGAAATAAGTGTAAAAAAAATTGAAGATGAAAAAAATAACTAAATATATTCTTTTTGCTATCACAGGAAGTTTATTAATACTTTCCTGTAGTAAGAAAAAACCCAGTTTGGTTTATTTCCCTGATATGTACTATCCGGTAGCTTACGATCCTTATCAGGAGGCAGTAATAGCTTATGGAGAACAAGGAACAACTGTTCCCTTATTTTCAAATCATGAAGGAGCAACCGCGTTAGCTCCGGTACCTGGAACTATTTCTCAAAATCCGGAAGGTATTTTACCAATGGATTTACCTAATACGCCTGAAGGATATGATGCTTCTAAAAAAATAACTGTTTCCCCTCTAGATCCTAAAAATAGAGATAAAGATCTAGCAAGAGGTAAAGATTTGTATGTGAAAACTTGTTCGGCTTGTCATGGTACAGGAGGTGATGGTCAAGGAGATATCGTTCAATCCGGTGCATATTCGGGAGTTCCCAACTATAAAGACAGAGATATAACAGTTGGGTCTGTACATTATGTTATTAAACATGGAAGGAATGCTATGGGATCTTATGCAGGACAACTATTACCTGGCGATATATGGCGGGTAGCAGAATATGTTATAAATGAGTTTAAACCTACTGCAATAGCAGCTTCAACAGAACAATTACAAACAACAGAACAATAATACAACTATGAGATATACATTTTCATCCAGTCTTAAATTAACATCCATAGTATTAATCATAGTAGGATTGATAGCCTTTGGTATAGGGTATTATCAGAATTCACGTATAGATGAACATGCAGTGAAAGAAATATTGCAAAAAAATGAAGAATTAGCTGGTGCTCAACCTATGAATTCCGTTTATAAAAATGATGTTGCACATTCTAAAGAACATATTGAACATGCGGAAAATCAAATTCATAATAGACCCTGGTCAGCTTTTTTTGTTTCTTTAATGTTATTTTTTGGAATTTCTGCGACTGCATTGTTTTTTGCAGCCGTTCAACATGCTGGAAATGCAGGTTGGTCTATCGTTGTAATTCGGGTGATGGAAGGTATCGCTTCGTTTTTACCTGTTGGAGGATTGTTAATGGTTATATTTATTTTCCTTTCAACCTATGGAGGGGAGCATGGCGGTCTGAATCATCTTTATCATTGGATGGATCCTGCCTTGACAGATCCAAAATCGTCACATTTTGATTTATTGATAAAATCTAAAGAACCTTTTTTAAATAGGCCCTTCTTTTTAATACGAACTTTACTATATGTAGCGGGATGTATATTCTTTTTATGGAAAATTAAATCATTAACTAGAAAATTAGATGAAAGTAAAGATGTAGCTGATTACAAAAAGGTATATAACTGGAGTGTGGGATCCATAGTTTTCTTCGCTTTAGCATCTGCTTGTTGGGCATGGGATTGGTTAATGTCGATAGACCCTCATTGGTATTCCACTTTATATATGTGGTATGTTTTAATCAGTTGCTTGGTTTCTTCTATAGGAGTTATGCTACTTATTTCCATATATCTAAAAAAGAAAGGATTTTTACCTGCTTTTAATGATAATCATATGCATGACCTGGCTAAATTTTTGTTTGGACTTAGTCTCCTTTGGTCTTATTTATGGTTTGCTCAATATATGTTGTATTGGTATGCTAATATTCCGGAGGAAACCGTATATTTTTTTGGAAGATATAAATTATATGAGCCAACCTATTTTACCATGTTAATTCCTAATTTAGTTTTACCGTTTTTAATATTGGTTAGTAGTAAAGTGAAGAGAAATTATGTTATTGTTCCAATTATGGCTTGTGTAGTTTTATTGGGTCATTATTTGGATATGTTTAATATTATCATGCCCGGTACTGTTGGGGCATTTTGGGGTATTGGATTATTAGAAATAGGATCCTTTATTTTTATGTTGGGATTATTTATACTTGTAGTAATGTATTCTATAAGTAAACTAAATCTTGAAGCAAAAGGGAATCCGTATTATCGTGAAAGTGAATTGTTTGAATATCCTTTTTAATGGGTGAAAATTTTAAATAAAAAAAGCTTCTCTATAATTGAGAAGCTTTTTTATTTTGTCACAAAATTTATTTTTGTCTGAAATATATTTCTATAGGTACGCCTGTTAACTCAAAGTTCTGGCGTAGTTTGTTTTCAATAAATCGTTTATAAGGTTCTTTAATATATTGAGGAAGATTAGCAAAAAATGCAAATTGCGGGGTTTTTGTTGGAAGCTGTGTACAATATTTAATTTTTATATATTTACCTTTTATACTTGGAGGAGGGGTAGACTCGATAATAGGAAGCATAATTTCATTTAATTTGCTAGTCTTGATTCTTCGTGCGCGATTTTCATAGACTTTCATAGCTGTTTCTACTGTTTTATAAACACGTTGTTTTGTCATAGCAGAGGTAAATATAATAGGTACATCAGTGAAAGGTGCAATTTTATCCTTTATGTAAATTTCAAATTGTCGTAAGGTATTAGTTTCTTTTTCAACTAAGTCCCATTTATTAACTACAATTACAATTCCTTTCCTATATTTTTGCGCTAAAAACAATATATTCATATCTTGTTTTTCCCAACCTAAGGTAGCATCTATCATTAAAATTACTACATCAGAATCTTCTATGGATCGGATAGAACGCATAACAGAATAAAATTCCAGATTTTCATTTACTTTAGTTTTTTTTCGCATTCCGGCGGTATCTACTAATACAAATTTATATCCGAATTTTTCGTATAAAGTTTCAATGCTATCTCTGGTGGTTCCAGCTATATCGGTAACAATATTGCGCTCGTTTTCCAATAAGGCATTAGTAAATGTTGATTTTCCTACATTAGGTCTTCCTGCAATTGTTATTCTTGGTAATCCTTCAAAAGGATCGACATAATTTACTTCTGTAAATGTAGCTACTATATCATCAAGCAGATCTCCTGTTCCGCTACCGGTCATCCCCGATATTGTATAATACTTTTCTACTCCTAAGGAATAAAATTCCATAGCATCGGTTTCTAACATAGCATTATCCACTTTATTAACTACGAGAAATACAGGTTTATCTGTTTTTCTTAATAAATTGGAAACTTCTTTATCCATGTCTGTAATTCCCTCAGTTACATCAACTAAAAAAATAATTGCAGAAGCTTCATCTACGGCAAGCTCTACCTGTTTTCTTATCTCCTCTTCGAAAATATCTTCTGATCCAACCACATATCCACCGGTATCGATAACAGTAAAATCCACTCCATTCCAATCGCTTTTTCCGTAATGTCTATCACGAGTTACACCGGCTATACTATCTACTATTGCTTCTCTCTTTTGTAATAAACGATTAAAAAGAGTTGATTTTCCTACATTAGGTCTTCCTACTAGCGCTATAATATTTGACATATCATATTTTTTGCAAAGGTAAATAAAATTAAATAGTGGATTTATTTAACTTGAATATTAGCGTTTATAAAGTTTTAGAAATGTTACAATGAGAAAAATATTTAAATAAATTTTTAAAGCTTATAAAATTATTAATATTCTTTATGAAAATAATGAATTTTGTTATACTTTTGATTTTTATTTTAGTTTTGATTTTTTAAACTATTAATTAATTAAATAAAGGCGTTTTTTGATTTTGGAAAAAAGAATTAATGTAACTAAGGTTTTTTTACCTCCGTTAACCGAATATAATGAGTATTTGGAAATAATTTGGAGAAACCAATGGCTTACAAATAGGGGTGAATTAGTTTTAAAACTAGAAAAGAAACTTAAGGAGTATCTTAATATTAGTAATATATTAATTACCAATAATGGAACTATTCCATTGCAAATGGCATTAAAGATTATGGCCAAAGGAGGAGAAGTTATTACTACACCTTTTAGTTTCATAGCTACCACTTCAACAATTGTTTGGGAAAATTGTACCCCAGTATTTGTAGATATTGATCCTGATCATCTTACTATAGATGAGAATAAGATTGAAAAAGCTATTACAGAAAAAACTACGGCTATATTAGCTACCCATGTTTTTGGAAATCCATGTAATGTAAAAGTTATAGAAAAAATAGCTAAAAAATATCAACTGAAAGTTATATACGATGCAGCCCATTGTTTTGGTGTTGAATATGATAACAAATCAGTTTTTGAATTCGGAGATATAAGTACTTGCAGTTTTCATGCAACTAAACTTTTTCATACCGGAGAAGGAGGAGCAATATTTTGCAAGGATTCCGAATTAATGGAAAAATTAGTATTTAGTCATAATTTTGGTTATACGGGGAATTATGATTTATGCGGAGTTGGTATAAATGCTAAAATTTCTGAGTTACAAGCAGCCATGGGCTTGTCTGTTTTAAATTATATTGATTTTATTAATGCTGAGAGAAAAAAAATCGTTGATTTTTACAATAAATCGCTAGATTTTAGTGAGTTTAAAGTCTTTAAAATAAGGGAAAGTACTAAATGGAATTATAGCTATTATCCGGTTATATTTAATTCTGAAGATATATTACTTAAAGTACAGAAAAAATTATTTGAACATAATATCGTACCTAGGCGTTATTTTTACCCTTCCCTAAATACTATACATTATCTTAAGGGTAGTAAGATGCCGATATCTGAATCAATATCAGAAAGAATTTTATGTCTGCCTTTATATGTTGGCTTGGAAATAGCTGACCTACAAAATATAGTAAATATTATTAATAAGTAGTATCTTAAAAGAAATAATTATTAAAATATTAAGAATATTTGAAATAATGTACAAACATTCTTATATTATATAATTATTTTACAATGATATTTTTATTAAAATAATTATAAAAATTAGAACATGAAGCATAAATTCATGTTAAATTCATTATAAATTTATATTATGAAAATAAAAGAACCTGAATCTATCTATAGAGTGCGTTTTAGTGATTGTGATCCTATAGGACATCTTTCTAATCTTCGATATTTTGATTATATGCTTAATGCGAGAGAAGATCATTGTCTACAAAATTATCAACTAGATAATTTTGAACAATCTAAAAATACAGGATGTTTATGGGTTGCATTGCAAAACCAAATTGCGTACATAAAAGAAGTTAAGTATAATAAAGATGTTGTAATTACAAGTAAAATAATAAAGTATACAGATAGAACTAATACTGTAGAAGTGTTAATGCTGAATAAAGATAAAAGTATTACACATGCTACATTATGGGTAACTTTAATATATTTTAATTTAACTACTAGAAAATCGGAAGTACAGCCAGAACATTTTATGAAATTATTTGAAGAGATATTTGTGAATATACCTGAAAAATTGTTTGAAGAAAGAGTAGAAAGTTTAAGAAAGCAAAATAAAAAATAATTTAACAATATAAATGACTGTAACTGAAACTAAACTTAAAGGATGCTATATTATAGAACCTCAGGTTTTTGAAGATTCCAGAGGTTTCTTTATGGAAACGTTTAATCGTGAAAAATTCACTAAAAAATTAGGTTATACCCCCGATTTTGTCCAGGATAATGTTTCTCAATCGACTTTCGGAGTTATAAGAGGATTACATCAACAATTACCTCCTTATTCCCAAGCTAAATTAGTATATGTGTTACAAGGAAAAGTAATAGATGTAGCGGTAGACGCACGGAAAGATTCTTCGACTTATGGACAATATGTTTCTGTAGAATTATCTTCAAAAAATAAGAGACAATTATTTATTCCGAAAGGATTTTTACACGGATTTTCAGTTTTATCAGATACAGTTATTTTTGCATATAAATGTGAAGGTCTTTATAATAAAGAAAGTGAAATTAGTGTTAACCCTTTAGATAAGTATTTAAATATAGATTGGAAAATTGAGAAAGGAAAAGAAATTCTTTCAGAAAAAGATTTGAATGCTATTTCATTTAACAACTTGAAACCTATTGATTTATTTTAAAGCATGAAAAAAATTTTAGTAACAGGAGGAGATGGGCAGTTGGGTCGATCAATTAAGCAAAGAGTAAAGGATAAGCCTCTTGTTAATTACAGTTTTGTATTTACAGATATTCAAGAGTTGGATGTATTAGACGAAATGTTTGTAAAGACTTATTTTTTTTCAAATAAATTTGATTATGTTATAAACTGTGCCGCTTATACGGCTGTTGATAAAGCAGAGTCGGATATAGAAATGGCAGAAAGATTAAATGCAGATTCTGTAAAATATTTAGCAAAAGCAAGTGCTTTTCAAAAAGCAACTTTTATACATATTTCCACAGATTATGTGTTTTCAGGCGAAGAATCCGTACCACGAAAAGAAGATGATCCGGTAGCACCTTTGGGTGTTTATGGTAAAACTAAGTTAAATGGAGAACTAATCGCACAATATTATAATTCTAAAACCTATATTATAAGAACTTCATGGTTATATTCTCCCTATGGAAATAATTTCGTTAAAACGATGTTGAAATTATTTAAAGAAAAAGAAGAAATAAATGTTATAAATGATCAAATAGGTTCACCAACAAATGCGTTGGATTTAGCAGATGCTCTTCTTACTATAATTCAAAATGATATAGGAGCTTATGGAATTTATAATTTTTCTAATGAAGGAGAATGTACATGGTATCAATTTAGTGAAGAAATAAAGAAAATAAGTAAATCTAAGATTAAAATTAATCCTATATCAACTTCCGATTATCCTACTCCCGCCAAGCGTCCCGAATATAGTCTATTGGATAAAACTAAGATAAAAACGACTTTTGGTATTTTAATTCCTGAATGGAAAGATAGTTTAAAAGAAATGTTTGCAAATTGTGCTTATATAATATAAAAATATCTATATTTGTATAAAAATGTTATGATAAAAATTATCTCAAGTTCAATCTTAGGACTAATGCTACTATTATTTATAAGTTGCGATAAACCAGCTAATGGGCAAGAAATAGCTCCAGCTAATAGATATTCGTTTCAGGTATTGCAAGGCCCGGATGGTTTGCGAACTTATGTTTTCGACACTAAAACAGGAGATGTGTTTGTTAGAACTTCGGATGGAAAATGGTGGAATGATTCAGGCATTAAAACAGCACAAAAAAGTAAATAAATAATTATATTCTAAAAACTCTTAATTATATTATAATTAAGAGTTTTTATTTATCTTTTAAAAACTCAATCTAACGACAAGAAATCAAACTTTATTTTAGCCTTAGTAAATAATTTTCAACTTTGAAACATTTTTATATTAAGAGTAAAAAAAGCATAACATTTTTAATGCAATATTTTAAATGAAATAATACTTTTTGGCTGGTAATATATTCAATAATATGGCGATTTCATCACGAAGAATTAGTTTAAACATTTTTGTTATAAAAGCATTTACTCTTATTATAAATTTATTAATAGTAAGTGTATCTGCAGAATTTTTCGGGTTGTCAATAAATAGAGACATATGGGTAATTACCTCAGGATTTATAGTTAATATAAATAATTCTTTTTTTAATCCTATATCAGATGTTTTCAAGATAAAATTTATTCAAATAAAGGAAGAAGAGTCCCTTCATTCAGCATTGGTTAAAACAGGCTCTTTATTAGTTATTTATATTTTATTTATAATAATATTAATTATAATTTTTTTCTTTTTTGGTAAATCTATAATTCAAAATTTGTTTAGTGTAGGGGATTTATTTTTGAATAGATATTATACCTACATTAATATTTTACTTTATAGTATTTTGTTTACACAATTTTCTTCAATAGGTATTGGAATTTTAAATGCTAATAATATATTTTACGTACCGGAAATAACAGCTTTTTTTACATCTATAGGTAACTTAGTAATAATTTATTTTGGGACGAAATATGTTGGTGTTGTTTCTCTATACTTAGGACAATATTTTAATTTAATAACTCTATCTGTAATTATTATATTTTTTCTTAAAAAGAATAAAATATTGCCTATAATTAGATGGGATAATAAATTTGTACTAAAAGCAAAGGATTTTATATGGTTTGGAACCCCATTTTACTTTCCCTATTTTATAGGACAAATAAACTCGTTGATTGAAAAAGGTTTATCCAACAGAATTGGTATAGGTATAATTTCAATGATTGATTATGCTCAAAAGTTTACATTATTATTTCAGGTTGTATTTACTAACATTATTTTAACGGCAATAATTCCCCAACTTACGAAAAACTATTATAGAAAAGAATGGGATGTGTATAATCATTCATTTTATTCTTATTTAAAATTTATAGTTTTCATATTGAGTTTTTTTGTTCCCTTATTGTATATAAATGCATATGAAATTAATTATATATTTTTTAAAAGAGGGGCAATAACAAGTAGTGACATTGAGCAAATTACACATTTAACAAAGTTATATTCGCTTTCGTTTATTTTTATTTGTTTGTATGTTTATATATCTCCTGTAATGATATCTCAAACAAAAAATAAGCTACAAGCATTGTTAGGTGTTATCACTCAGATTGGAATTATCATATTTAATTGCCTTTTTTATAAAATTTATAACCAATCTATATTTCCCATTTCCATGGGAATATTCCATTTAATAACTTTTTTTATAATGATTTATTTAATTAATATCAGGAATAAAAATAAAATATTTATATATATTATTAAATCAATCGTAATATTATTTCTATTAATAATAATGGCTGAGATTATTAATATTTTTATTATTTCAGATAACATATATATTTCACTTTTATTGAAAATAGGGATAATGACGATAATTATCTTAACAACCTCTCCTTTTATAGGAATCAATGTTATTGTTTATGTTAATATGATATTGAGTAGATGGAAATTAAAAATTTAACTTTAATATTTTCTCACTTAGAAAAAGAACATTTGGGAAAAGATGTATTTCAGGTACCTTATTATTTAGGTAAGGGGCTGAATACTGAAGTAACTATAGTTTACCAAAAAACGAAGACTAATAATTTATTTGGTAAAAAATATATGGGAGTAAAATTATTTCCATTAAAAAATATTTTTCATCTAAAAAAAGTACAAAATATATCATTTTTTATATCATCTTTATTTTATGTTATTCTTAATGGGAAAAATATAGATTTATTAATGTCTTTTCACTTTAGATCTAAAAGCGCAATATTGTGTGCTATATACAAAATAGTAAATCCAAAGGGTAAATTTTATTTAAAAATAGATAGTGGGAATGATTTTTTGAAAGTAATAAAAAGGCCCTCATTTATTAAAAATATATTATATGAGAAGTTACTCAGTCAAAGTGATTTTATTTCCTTGGAAACATTAAAAGCTTATAAATTGTGGAAGGATAATTTAAATATACCTGAAAAAATTTTTTATGTAGAAAATGGATTTGATGAAGAAGCATTAAAAAAAATATCAATTAATGTTAGATCCTTTAATGAAAAAGAAAATGTATTTATAACCGTTGGGCGATTAGGAACAGTTGAAAAAAATACACAAATGTTTTTAAACGCAATTGAAAAACTACCTAATTTAAAAAATTGGAAATTTTACTTTATTGGCTCAATAGAAAATGATTTCAAAAAAGAAATAAAATTATTTTATAATAAAAATCCTGTATTAAAAGATAAAGTGATTTTTACTGGTCCTATTCTTGAAAAAATTACTTTATGGGAATATTATAATAAAGCGAAAGTTTTTGTATTAACTTCAAAATGTGAAGGTTATCCGATGGTTTTTTCTGAAGCATATAGATTTAATAATTATATAATTTCAACAAATGTCGGTGGTGCAAAAGAAACTATCAATAGGAATAATAATTTCGGAATAATAATAGATCAAAATAATCATGAAGAATTAAGTTTTATTTTAGAACAAATAATTAATGATAATGATTATTTTATAAATTTCCCTAATAAGGATCATTCAGATAATTCTTGGCAGAAAAATTTAAGTATTTTAATAAAATTTATAGAATCAAATTGATATATAAAATTATAATAGTCAATTATAATAGATATCCGGATACAATTGAATGTTTGGAATCTATTCTCAAATCTTCATATCAAAATTTTCAATTATTTATAGTTGATAATTCATTAAAAAATGAAGATTATGAAATGTTTAAAAAATGGAGTCAGAATATTCCCATACCTATCCAAACTAAATTTCCAAATATTGTATTTCCGTTTTCCTATAAATCAAGTAAAGATATACTATTTCTTAAAGAGGAAGAAATTGAATATAAAAATTCAATAAATCAAAAAATAATTTTTATTCGAAGTGCTATAAATAAAGGTTTTTCTGCAGCAAATAATGTTGTTTTAAAATATCTTAAAAATCAAGATAAATTTGATTATATTTGGTTATTAAATAACGATACAGTAGTTCCTACTAATTTTTTATATGATATAACAGGTAAATTGAGTATTTTAAAAAACAAGGTGGGTATAATTGGTAATTCATTGTGTTATTATGATTTTTGTGATAAATTGCAGTGTGTAGCCAATGAATATAATAATTGGTTGGCACATACTTTTCCTGTTTACGCAGGATTGCTGTATTCGGAAATCTCTAAAGAAGATATATATGATCTCATACCAATAGGTGCCTCAATGTTTATAAAAAAAGAATGTTTTGATAAAGTAGGATTATTAGAAGAAGATTATTTTTTATATTTTGAAGAATGGGATTATACCTCTAGAGCAAAGAAAAAATCATGGGAATCAGTAATTTTTACAGGTGTATACATTTATCATAAACATGGTACTACTATAGATAAAGGTAATAAAGAAGGAAAAACAAAAACTATATTTTCAGATTATTATCTACTGAAAAATAAAATAGTTTTTGCAAAGAAAAATTTGAAATTTTATCATTTGCCGACAGTGTATTTAAGTTTTATTCCCATTATAATAAATAGAATAAAGCGGAATCAATGGGATAGAGTAATTATGGTATTTAAAATAATATTTGGAATACAAATTAATTTGAAATGAAAAATAAAATTATGATTTTATCTTTAGGTAGAACAGGCAGCTTACCTGTGTATTCTGATAATATAGTTTTACATTTCCCAAAACAGGCTTTTGATTACTATAAATCTAAATACGTAGTTGAAGGATTTAGAATACCCGAGCAAAAGTTTATTAAAACTTACAAGTCATCCATTTCATTTATATTAAATACTACATTTATTCTTCCCTATTATATAATAATTCTTTTGCCAAGAATTATAAAGAAATATAAAGCATTATACTTGCCTTATTTTCATATGTGGAATTTACCTTTTATTTTTTTATTCAGAATGTTGGGGCGGGAGGTTATATTGACTGTACATGATGGGGTTTTACATAAGGGAGAAAATGGCTATTTAATTCAAAAATATTCAAATTTGAATATTAAATATAGTACCCAATTGATATATTTAACTAATTATGTAAAAACAAGTGTTGAAAATTCTTTAAAACTTATAAAACCCTATATAATTGTACCTCATGGTTTAATTGAAAATAAATATATATATCAATCATCCATAAAAATTAATAGAGGTAAAAATCTACTTTTTTTAGGTAGAATTAGCCGTTATAAAGGAGTTGAACTTCTTTCCGAAGTTATTGAAGAAATTGATGAAAATATAGAAGAATGTATCATAGCAGGAAAGAGTAATTATGAATTAAAAATTAAAAATACACATAAATTAAAAATACAAGATAAATATCTTTCAGATTTAGAAATTGGCGAACTGTTAAATTGGGCTGATATTTTAATTCTTCCTTATTTAGAAGCTACACAATCTGGTGTTATAACTTTAGGGATAAGTTCAGAATTGCCGATGATTTGTACCAATGTAGGAGGGTTACACGAGCAGTTAAATGAAGATGAATGTATATGGGTTGAACCCAATAAAGATTCATTAAAAAAAGGTTTATTAAGTTTGATTCATGATGATAACAAACGAAATTTTTTAATTAATCAAATGCATAAAAAGAAAGAAACCCTTAGTTGGAATAATGTTTCTTTACAAATATTCAAATTTTTAATTGATAATGAATAACTTAATAGTAACTAAAAGTAAACTAGTTTTTTACAGCTTTGCAATTTTAGGAATAATTTTAGCCGTGCTAAGCAGTTATTTACTTCCAAAAAAATACTTTTCAGATGCCTTAACCATTATTAACAATCCATGGAATGTGAAAGGAATTGTAGGAAGTTTCCAGTTTTCAATTTTTTTTTATTCAATCACTGGGCTTAGATGGTTACCTTTTCCTTTGGTTGCTATAATTCAATATCCAATTATAATTAGTATTTTGTTAAAAATATGTGTTCCTATTAATTTCGATAGAATAAGGGTAAATAATGTTCTTATGTATTTTGCATTTTTCATTTTAGGAATCTATTTATCAATGCAAACAAAAGAATTTATTAATTTTTTATTTTTTTATTTATTAGTTGTAATAATTAAGAAACAAAAACATATTTTAAGGAATAGAATTATTATATGCCTTTTGCTTATAATTTTTTCATTAATTTTTAGAACCTATTATATTATAGTTTTAATATTATCTATATTATTCAGTATTTTACGTCTTATAAAAATTAATAGTATATATACAATTATACTGTATGGATTAGTATTTATTATTTTTTTAAGTATAGCTCATGGGGTTATCAAAGGAGGATATATGTCGGATAAAAACAGAACGGAATTGAATAAAATGCGTTTAGAACATCCTGAGATAAAAAATGAATCAAGATCTGCTATAATTCCGCCACTCCCCACAAATACTTGGTATGGGGAATCTGTATCTATCTTATATGGTTTTATGGTAGTTAATTTTCCCATTAATTCAATTTTTTCCCGTTCACCTCAAATAGTAATCTTTTCACTATGGCAATTAATGTTATTTATATATTTATCAATACGATTTAAAAATAGTTTAAAATATAACAAAAAAAACAATATTAATTGGGCGTTTTATATCACATTTACTTTTTTTATCGTTCAGGGATTATTTGAACCTGACTTGGGTTCATCTATAAGACATAAGGCAGGCATATTCCCTCTAATTTATTTTATTTTATTTTATGATGCTAATAAATCAAAAACTTGAAAAGATAAATTTTATTTTGTTAATATTAATTTTAAGTACGATTATATTTAGACCGATTTGTACATTTCTGATAATATTATATATCGTTTTTCAAATTTATATTTTTATCAAATTGAAATTTAAAATTAAATTTCATTGGTTGACTCTCTTAATTTCGATTCCATTTCTAATAGAAGTATTAATGTTTTGGAATAATGATTATGTATATTATGGATTTAAGTCATTAGAAAAAAAAATTATATATTTATTTGTACCTTTTTTTATACTTTCTTCTCCATTTAAGATTGACGTTTTTAAAATAATCAATTATTGGACAAAAATAATGTGTATAACTCTGATTTGTTTTTTAATTAACTATATAATCTTTTTTAATAAAAATATTGAAAATTATTTAAATGGGATAGATGTATGGGATATGGGATATAGTTTTTCAAGAAGTATATATCATAATCATGCACCTGCACTCAATTTAATTGTTTCATTTTGTTCAATTTGCTCGCTATATGTTTTTTTTAATAATGTAAAAAAGAAAAAAAATCAAAAATTTTTTGATTGTCTTGTATATATAATTTTAATAAATTTTGTCTTCTTAATAAATACAAGAATGGCAGTTTTTTGTTCAATATTGGGTTCATTATTTATTACTATTTATAAGTATAAATTCAGTTTTACAGCTAAAAGAATATTTTTTATTACAACATTAATATCAATTTTTGTGGTATTATTTATAAATTTTTTTCCATATATAATACAAAAATACACAACTGTTTCTTTTAGAAATTTAGATAAGATTGGGAGACTTGATGATTTTGAAAATCCAGAAGGTGAAATTTATAATTCTTTAGTAACAAGATTAAGTATTTGGAGGTCGGCTATTAATCTATCAAAAAGGAATTTATGCGTTGGAGTGGGAGCATCGGATGGAAAAAGAAAATTATTTGAATATTACTATGAAACCGATCAAATGTTTTTGTTTAAATACAAATTTCCTGTTCATAATCAATATTTAGATTATTTGGTGAAATTTGGAATAATTGGATTAATATTGCTGATTTTGTATATGATCATACCATTTTACATAGGATGTAAAATACATAATTCTTTGATAATTTATTATTCTTTATCCTTTATAGTGTCTAATATGACCGATGATTTCTTAATACGTTTCGATGGGACGGTATATAGTTGTATATTTATTAGTCTTTTCGGATATCTTTATGTAAGCAATCAAGATAAATATTTAATAAAGAGATGAAATTTTTATTTAAATCAAAATATTCCATACATCTTTCCATTCCTGCTTTTCCCATCTTTTTGCAGATTTTTAGATCTTTTAAAATATTTATATATTTTTGGGCATCATTTTCATTAGTAAATAGGAATCCGGTTTTCTCGTGAGTAACAACATCCTTATTTCCAAATGTATTTGTTGCTAGGACAGGTTTTTGAAATATCATTGCTTCTAAAGGAGCAATTGGTAATCCCTCTCGTAATGAAGTTTGAATATAAATGTCCAATTTATTTAAATGTTCAAATATTTTTTCTCTATTTAGCCAGCCGGTTACATGAATATTTGGTGCATTTAGTATTTCTTTCGAGTCACCATCACCGATCCATAAGAAATCAAGATCAGGATTATTTAATGCAATTTTATTAAATAGATCAGGATTTTTGACATGGGCTATTCTTCCAATTGTACCTATGACTATACGGTTATTACATAATTTTTCTGACTTGTGTTTATTTAATATATAGGGGACATTTATCCCATTTCTCACCAATAAGGCTTTTCCTAATTCTTTTGCTAAATCATATTCACTATCTCCACAAGCAATTGTAGTACCTCCCAGGAACTTGGTTGTATATTTTTCTATATAATAAAAAAAATTATTTTTGGTAGACATAATATCTTTTCTTAAAAAAGAGTATCCATGTGGAGTATAAAAAACTTTTGCTTTCCTATAAAATAGAGAGGCAAATTTTCCTAAAACACCTGCTTTAGATGAATGTAGATGTATGATATCAGGTTGTAAAGAATAGTATATTTTTATTATGTCATAAAGACTTTTAAAATCCCTTAACGAAATTTCTTTATTTATATCCACTTCAATTAATGAAACTCCATTAGATAATTCTTTTTTTAAATTTAAATTAGAAACTTCGGGGCGTTTATTACAATATGCAACTGTCGTATCAAATAAAGTATTATGCTTTCTAAAAAAAAATGTTAAGTCTTTTATATAAGTAAATACACCTCCTCCAAGAGATTCGACTACATGTAAAACTTTGATCTTTTGCATTATTTAAGAGTTTATAAATTTTTTAATGTTTAATATAAAAAAAAAATGATCTAACTATATAAATATATGAAATAATTAAATATAAATAATCTTATTCCGAAATGCTCTTTTATATTTACATCTTTTTAATGTTGTTATTTATTTATTTATAACTATTATTATTAATTCTAATCTATAAAAAAATAAAATTTAATTTTAATATTATTTAAATAATTAGCATATAATAATTATATAATTTGAAACAGAAAAATAAAAAATATTTATATGTATAAAAATAACTAATTTTATAAAATTAAATATTTATATAAATTCATCATAATAAATTTTTATTTGAAGTAAAGTGTAATTGTATATGAGGTATGTTAGGTATTTAAAGAATAGTTTTCTTCTTCATCTCTTATTAGATTTGATTTTTATAATTATTTTATTCTTTTGTTTTTTAGCTATTCAATATAATGATTTAGGTATTTATGGGATTTCATTAAATAATCTATTATTAGCTCATTATAAAGCATTAATATTATTTTTAATGAGCTGGTATTTTATTTCATTAAAAACTGGTTTATATGCTGTAGATAGAGTTACGAGTTTTATAGCAATTATTAAAATTACATTACACCAAATTATTTTATTTAGTATCATAATTTTTGCTGTGTCGGGTTTAAAAAAAGATGATTTATATTCAAATAGAATTACAATATGTTTTTTATTATTACTATTTACATTTACATGTGGTGCTCGAGCTTTACTTTTTTTATTATTAAAAATATATAGAAGGCTAGGAGGTAATTATAGAAAAGTAATTTTTGTAGATGAAAATAAAAATACACGTTCTTTTATTAAATTATTATCTAAAAGAAAGGATTATGGATTTATGAATTGTGGATGTTTTTTCTCAAATATTCAAGACAATGAACAAAAAAAAGTCTACAAATTCGATTTGATAAGACTAAAATATTTTATATTAGAAGAAGGAGTTCAAATAGTATTTTTTTCTCTAAATGGAAAATTATCTCTTGAAATTCATGATAGCCTTGTAGTATTAGCCCAAAAGTTGCATATTGAAATAAGATTTATTCCTAGCGCAGCATATGGTTCTTTTTATGGTTTAAAATTGGAGTATTATGATACTTTTCCAATACTTTTATTTAAAAAATTTCCACTTGATGATATTTGGAATCAAATTTTAAAAAGAAGTTTCGATATAATTTTTTCCAGTTTTATAATCATTTTTATTTTAAGTTGGCTGTTTCCGCTCATTGGATTAGCTATTTTATTAGATTCAGGAAAACCAGTTCTATATCTTCAAAAAAGAGTTGGATTTGGGGGACAAATATTTAACTGTTATAAATTCAGAACCATGATTGATAGTTCTGATAATGATGTTAAAGCAACTGTTAAAGGAGATTCGAGAATTACAAAATTAGGAAGTATATTACGTAAATCCAGTTTAGATGAAATGCCTCAATTTTTTAACGTTTTAAAAGGTAATATGTCGGTTGTTGGGCCACGACCGCACATGGTCGTTCAAGATAACTATTACAATGATTTATTATTAAAATATAGCCTAAGGCATTATGTTAAGCCGGGAATTACCGGTTTGGCTCAAGTAAAAGGTTTTAGAGGAGAAATTAATTCTAGAGAAGATATGCAGAAACGAATCATAGCAGATGTGTATTATGTCAGGAAATGGTCTTTTTTATTAGATATGATAATTATTGCAGGAACTGTTTTTAAAACGATAAGTGGAGATAAAAACGCTATATAAAATTATCTTATAATAAAATAAGATATAAAATATAGCTTTTAACAAATTAAATATTTATATTTGTTATAATTGAAATTAATAAGGGAAATATCAATAATATTTGCTACATTATTAATTGTAGTGCATGCCTTTGTGCCGCATCAGCATAAGGTTGAGTTTGAATTTACGCTTCATAACTGTATTTTTGTTGATTCAGAAGAAAATCAATCTTCAAATATATTTAATCAGCTTGAGGATCTTATTAAACACATCGATCTAGGGGAAAATAATTTGGATGAATTCAAATTATCCACTACAGACTATGAAATTTTTCAAAAACTCATTTTTATAAATCCCGATTTTTTTTTAAACGTTAACTTTTGTTTAAAAAATCCGGAAAAAAAACATGTAAAACATTATTATACCTTTTCAAATACTTCAACTGAAAATCAGTTAGAAAATCCTTTAAGGGCTCCTCCTTTTACATTTATTTAAAAATTTCATAATTATCCATTTAGAAATAGGAGTAAATTAAATAGAATATAAATTTTACTTCTAAAATAATAATTGCTACAACAAATAATAAATCTTCATTTATATGACACAGATCTATAGAATGAAGATCGGTGATTGGAAATTATGTAAATTTTTTTTAGAAAGCTAAAAATGTAATAATATCATTTTATACATAATTAAAAAATAATAAAACATGTTTCAAGCTATAATTGAGTTATCAATAAAATATAAATTATGGGTAGCCATTGGTGTAGTAGCTTTACTAATAGGTGGTTTGTATTCGATACAGACCATACCTATAGACGCTACTCCCGACATTACCAATAATCAAGTACAGGTAGTTACTACCTCTCCCACATTAGCCCCACAAGAAGTCGAGCAATTAATAACCATACCTCTGGAATCAGAATTAAGGAATATACCTGGAGCGATTGAAGTAAGATCTATATCAAGATTTGGCTTATCCATAATAACTGTAGTATTTAAAGAAAATATTCCAGTACTACGAGCAAGACAATTAGTAAAAGAACAAATAGATATCACTAAAAATGAAATTCCTAACGGAATAGGTGAACCACAACTAATGCCTATAACTACAGGGCTAGGAGAGATTTGTCAATATGTAATTAAAGTTAAGCCTGGTTTTGAATCGGATTACACTTTGGAAGATTTACGAACAATTCAGGATTGGATAATAAAAAAACAGCTTAATGGAATTGAGGGTATCATTGAAATTTCAAGTTTCGGAGGAAAAGTAAAAGAATATGAAGTAGGAATTGATCCTATTGTATTACAAAGCTATGGAATTACCTTAGAAGAAGTTTATAATGCGCTGGAAAAAAATAATCAAAATTCAGGATCAGGATATATTGAAAAACAGCACAATTTATTTTATATCAGAACAAACGGAATGTTAAAAAACCTTCAAGATATAAAAAATATAGTAGTAGCAGTAAAGGAACAAGTTCCCATAAAAATATCAGATATAGCGGAAGTAACCTATGCATCCGCCCAAAGATTCGGAGCAATGACCATGGACGGAAAAGGAGAAGTGGTTGGAGGAATAACTTTAATGTTGAAAGGAGAAAATTCCTATAAGACTGTCCGAAACGTAAAAGAAAGGATTAATCAAGTTAAGACCACCTTACCTGAAGGTTTAGAAATATATATATATCTAGATAGATCCCATCTCATTGAAAAAACTATTTCAACAGTTAAAAAAAATTTAATTGAAGGCGGAATAATAGTAATTTTTGTTGTGATTATTTTATTGGGAAATATAAGAGCAGGTCTTATCGTAGCCTCAATCATACCACTTTCCTTATTATTTGCCTTAATAATGATGAACATTTTTGGAGTGTCTGCCAATTTGCTGTCTTTAGGAGCAATAGATTTTGGTATTGTTGTAGACGGTGCTATTATTATTGTAGAATCTGTTATTTATGTCTTGCATACAAAATACTTAGGAAAAAATATCACCCAAAAACAATTAGATGGAATTGTAGGTAAAACTACAGGAGAAATTTATAAATCGGCAGCATTTGGAATTCTGATAATCATATTGGTTTTTATTCCGGTAATGTCTTTAACGGGAATTGAAGGCAAAATGTTTAGGCCTATGGCTATGGCTGTAAGTTTTGCTATACTTGGAGCACTACTGCTTTCCTTAACCTATGTACCTGTAATGACAACACTTTTTATAAAAAAAGATATTGTATATAAAATAACTTATGCAGATAAAATTATGGATAAACTAAAATCAGTTTATCTCCCTATATTGGAGAAAGTATTAAAAATACCTTATAAAGTAGTAGGTGTAGTCCTAATAATTTGGCTTTTTTCCATATTTATTTTCAAAAATATGGGGGCTGAGTTTGTTCCCACCTTACAGGAAGGAAACATAGCTATGCAAATGAGCATTCAGCCCGGGAGTTCCTTAAAGGAAAGTATTAAGACTACCAATAAAATAGAAAAAATTATAAAAAATAATTTTCCAGAAGTTATTCATGTGATATCAAAAATAGGAACCGCCGAAGTTCCTACTGATCCTATGGGAATAGAAGATTCAGATATCATGATTATTTTAAAAGAAAAAGATAAATGGGTTTCAGCTCAAACACAAGAAGAATTGGCTAATAAAATCAAAGATAAGCTGTCATCAGTGTTAGGCGCTTCATTTGAATTTTCTCAACCCATTCAGTTAAGATTTAATGAATTAATGACAGGAGCAAAAGCGGATATTGTAATTAAAATATTCGGAGAAGATGCGGTAGAATTAAAAAAAATAGCAGATCGAGCTTCACAAATAATAAAAAAAATAGAAGGAGCATCGGATGTAAAAGTAGAACAAACAGAAGGTCTCAAGCAAATGGAAATTACCTATGATCGTAACAAATTAGCCCAATATGGATTAGATGTAAACACGTTAAATCTAATCATACAATCTTCAGTGGCGGGCTTAAAAGCAGGGACTATTGTAGAAGGAGAACGACGTTTCGATTTAGTAATACGTTTAGATGAAAAATATAGAAAAAATTTGAGTTTAGAACAATTACATGTACGTACCGCTACTCAAAATCTAATTCCAGTTTCTGAAGTAGCATCCGTAAAATATGAGACCGGGCCTATGCTAATTTCAAGAGAACAAGCGCAAAGAAAAATAAATATTGGGATAAATGTTCGTGAAACAGACATAACATCCTTAGTTCAAGATATTCAATCAAGGTTAAACACCTCCATCAAATTGCCTCCCGGTTATAGAATTGAATATGGAGGAGCATTTAAAAATCTTAAAGAAGCCTCTTCACGACTGAGCATTGCAATTCCTATTGCTTTATCCATAATACTCTTACTCTTATATATAACTTTTAAGAGTATTAAAGATGCGCTATTGATTTTTTCAGCAGTCCCTTTAGCATCGATTGGAGGAATTATTGCATTGTGGATAAGAGGGCTGCCTTTTAGTATTTCGGCAGGCGTTGGTTTTATAGCCCTTTTCGGCGTTGCCGTTCTAAACGGAATAGTTTTGGTAAGTGAATTAAATTACTTAAAAAATTCAGGTAAATATACTTCTCTTCAGGAAATAATAAAAGTAGGGGGGGAAAATCGATTACGACCTGTGTTTATGACTGCAATGGTGGCTACCCTAGGCTTTTTTCCTATGGCTTTATCAACATCTAATGGTGCTGAAGTACAAAGACCTTTAGCTACCGTAGTAATAGGAGGGTTGTTTACATCTACCTTATTAACTTTATTAATAGTCCCGGCCTTATATTACATTTTAGAAAATAAGAGGTTTAAAAAGAAGATAAATCCTAAAATAATCATTTCGATAGTAATTTTTTTAGGAAGCATATATTCAGGAAAAGCTCAAACAAAAGTATCGCTTTCCAATCTTATAGATCTGGCTTATAAAGAAAATATTGAATTGAAAACTAGAGAATTACAGATTCAAAAAGAAAAATTGGAAAAGAAATATGCTTATTCGCTCAATTCGACTTCAATGAAGGTAGGATATGGGCAATTTAACAGTAGAGAATCAGATTATCAATGGGAAATCGGCCAAGATTTTGGAAATCTATTTTCATATGGAAAAAAGAAGAATTTTATGGATAGTCGCGTAGAATGGTTAACGGCAAAATCTTCCTTACAAAAACACATAATAATTTTTCATCTCGAACAACTATATAACCAATGGGTTTACCTTATTGAAAAAAGAAAATTATTTACCCAAATGGATTCCTTATATAAAGAAGGACTAAAAAAGGCTCAGTTTAGTTATGAAAAAGGAGAAACAGATTATATGGAAAAACAATTTTTTAAGGCAGAGTTGGAACAAATAATACAGCAAAAGATCATAAATGAACAAGAAAATATAAACATTGAAAATAATATATATAACTTATGTGGAATAAATGCGAATGAAAAATTAGAGCCGTTGGAGAGATTCCACCAAATGCAGAATAATTCTATTTCAGACAGTATAAATTATAAATATTTGTATGAATTTGAAAAAGAAAAGGAGCACAACAATAAAATGTTAGCTTGGGAAAAATCCAAAAGATTACCGGAACTATCCATTGGAGGATTGATGCAAAGCATAGAAAATAATTACAGCTACTATGCAGGAGTAGTTAGCGTAAACATCCCCTTATTTAATAATGATTATAAAAAGCTGAAAGAACAAACCTTATTGGAAAATAAAAATGTCGAATATCAGAAAGAACAAACCAAACGAAGTATAAACTTAAGGATAAAGCAGCTAAAAGAGCAGCAGAAACTGATTAATAATGAATTAAACATATTTGGAACTTCCCATCTCGAAGATTCACAAAAAATGATCGGAATAGCAGACATAAAATATCGTTACGGAGAAATTGACTACCTGCAATATTGCAGCATATTAAGATCCTCTTTAGAGTCGCAAAATACCTATTTGGATTTAGTAAATACCTATAATCAAACTCTGATTGAACTTAACTATTTAACCCAACAAAATTAATTTATCGATCATGAAAATATCAACATACATAAATATATTTTACACTGTAACAATACTTTGTTATTCATGTTCCTCAAAAAATAAAGAGCACTATCAAGAAGATATCCAAGAGCATTCCAAAATAACTTTAAACGATGAGATGATCAAAACTAATGGGATAGAATTCGGCAAAGCAGAGTTGCGTTCCATTGAATCAAAAATAATGGTTACTGGTATTATACATGCTCTTCCAGAAAATAAAGCATCCATCCACAGTAAAATAGATGGATTTATTGAGAAAATAAATTTTATTACCGGAGATTATGTACATAAAGGGCAAGAATTAGCAACTATAAATAACCCTTCATTTATAACATTGCAAAAACAATTTTTAGAAAGTTATTATACGATGAATTTAGCATACAAAGATTACCAGCGAAAAAAGACATTATTAGAAGGAGATGCAACCAGTAAAAAATCTTACGAACAATCTCTAGCTGCCTATCAAGTCTCAACTGCAGAATATGAAAGCTTGAGATCAGAACTACACTTATTAGGGTTTATGCCAAATTTTATAATCAAGACAGGTAAAATTAATCCGGAATTAAAAATATTAAGTCCTATAAGTGGATATGTACAAGCAGAAGAAATTTCTCCCGGTAAGCAAATAAGTACCGCCGATGAACTTTTCTTGATAATAAATCAAGATAAATTGCATGTTGAATTAAACGTTCCGTCCAAATATGCCTCATCTTTATATGTAGGGCAAGCTGTAGAATTTACTCTACCTGAAATTGAAACTTTAATTAAAAGTAAAATTCATATTATAGGAAAAGTAACGAATACCGAAAATAATACCATACAGGTTCATGCAGATATTCAAACGAAATTACCACCAACTGATTTTTATGAGAAAAGATTTGTAAATGCTTATATAATCAATAAATCTAAAGATGTGCTAACAGTACCTAAAGAGGCTGTATTCGAAGAGGACGAAAAATCATATATTTTTATAAAAAAAGGAAATCATGTAGAACGAAAAGAAATAAAAATAGGAAGATCAAATGATGATTTCATAGAGATTTTAAATTTCAATTCTCAGCAAGAATTGGTGATAAAAGGAGTATACTATCTCCAATCCGGCGAGATAGAGTCTGAGCATGATCATTAATTACTTAAATTTTATAATATTTATTTAATAACTCGTTTCAGATATATATTATTTTTAAGAGGATTGCTTATAGGCTTATATATGTTAAAATGGTACACTATTAAGTAAAAATTAAGGCATATAATATTCCTTGGTTTCCTTTAGAAACTTACGGAAATATTTTTAATTTAAGTTATTGTTTATTAAATATTTATGTTTCTTTTATGATTTGAAATTTCATAAAAAAAAATAGGATTAGTAATTTTGTTATGTATGAAAGAACAAATCATCAATAAGCTCGCAACATTAGCAGAATCAGCCAAATATGATGTTTCTTGTTCCTCAAGCGGAGCTGGAAGGAAGAGTGCAGCAGGGGGCATAGGCTCAACTTCTTTTTCGGGAATATGCCATACATTTACCGATGACGGAAGATGCATTTCTTTGCTGAAAATAATGATGACCAATTATTGCATGTACGATTGTGCCTATTGCATAAGTCGTAAAAGTAACGATATAAAACGAACTGCATTCAGTGTTAAAGAACTGGTTGAACTAACATTGGAATTTTATAAAAGAAATTATATAGAAGGTTTGTTTTTAAGCTCAGGAGTAGTTAAAAGTCCCGATCATACCATGGAAAGAATGATTCGGGTAATCAAGGAATTGCGTACGGTTCATAGATATAATGGTTATATTCATATGAAAAGCATTCCGGGAGCCAGTAAAGAATTAGTAACACAAGCAGGACTATATGCGGATAGACTCAGCGTGAATATAGAAATTCCTACAGAGAAAAACCTCAAATTTTTAGCCCCCGAAAAAGATCACAAAAGCGTCTTTGCCCCCATGAAATATATTCAGAACGGAGTTCTCGAATATAAGGAAGAAAAGAAAAAATATAAATCAATTCCCCGATTTACTCCGGCAGGGCAGAGCACACAGATGATTATAGGGGCAACCAACGAGACGGATCAAGATATATTAAGGGTTTCCTCACTTTTATATATGCAATCAAGTATGAGAAGAGTCTACTATTCAGGATTCATACCAGTTAATTCTTATGACACTCGGCTTCCCGTTTTGCAACAAGCTCCCTTAGTAAGGGAAAATAGACTATACCAGGCGGATTGGCTGATGAGATTTTATCAATTTTCGGCAGAAGAAATTATTGATGAAAAAAATCCTAATCTCGATCTAGATGTGGATCCCAAACTAGCTTGGGCACTTCGTCATCCCGAAATGTTTCCTATTGATATTAATAATGCTGAGTATCGGCAGATATTGCGTGTGCCTGGTATAGGAATTAAGTCAGCCAAATTAATTATAGCATCACGGAAATTTGGTAAATTAGATTTATATCAACTAAAAAAAATCGGAGTTATTATAAAAAGGGCGCAATATTTCATTACATGTAGAGATTCCTCAGGAATCACCATTAATGAAACTACACCTGCTTATTTAAAGAAAATTCTTGTAAATAAAAAAAATACTGTTAAAAACACCAATCAGATTTCTTTATTTTTTCCTTAAAATTTAAAAAAATAATGATACTATTTTCTTATGATAAGACGTTAGATGGGCTTTTATGTGTAATTTTTGAGGCATATCAAAAGAAATTATTTCCAGAGATGCTTATAAAATTAGGAGATATTCCTCCTTTATTTATCGACCAATTATTAGAGATACAAACAAGAGAAGAGATTGTAGTAAAAGTATGGAATTATCTAAAGAAAAAAATGTCTAAAGAATCACTTAACATTATTCATGCAGTTTGGCTGTCGGAGCAAGATGAAAGAGATTGGTTACTATTTAAATATATTAAAAAAGCCATTGATAGCAAATTTGCCGGTCATACCGATTTTGGTGACGATGTAATAATTCAAGCCCATAATTTAGCTAAAAAAGTCTATAAAGAAGGATATAATTGGAAACAATTTGTTCGATTTAAAAAATCCAGAGACGGAATCTATTTTGCTCCTGTGTATCCCATTTACAATAGTTTACCGCTGGCTATTCCGCATTTTAAAGATCGATTTTCTTTTCAGTCTTGGATTATTTATGATTTAAAACGTGATTATGGATTTTATTATGATAGTAAAGAGGTTATTCAAATGACGCTAGAAAGAGATAATGAATATTTCAGCAAAGATTCAATCAATGAAAGTTTATTGGATTCTAAAGAAGTACTCTTTCAGGAATCATGGAAAAAATACTATCAGGCGTTAACCATTAAAGAACGAATTAATCTAAAGAATCAAAAACAACATATGCCAAAAAGATATTGGAAATATCTGACAGAAAAACAATAAATGATGAGATGAGGCTTTTACAATTAAAAGGATTATCTTTTTTATAAGTTAAAGATTAATATTTATTTTCTATTACTTTTTTATCATTTTATTTAACCACATATAAATTCTCAAAATTGTTAATTAAATTTAATGATATTAATTTAAATATTTATAGTTAAATAATCTTGAAAAAGCATTGAATGCCGTATTCTTATTTTATTTTTATTTATTTCAATGAAATTCTCATTTTAACAAATTCCTACCTATAATTTTATAAATATTTTTGAGTACAGAATAAGTGTTTTTTTTCTTTTATTTCTAAGTTGAAAATTTTAATTCTCAATTTTCCTTTGTACACATCCTATTAATATGAATTAAACCTGCAATTTCAATTCTGAAAATGTGAATAGTTTGGATAAAAAAAATAACAATAAATTATTTTAATACGAAATATTTATAAGAAGAAAAACGCTATTATATAATTTTCTCAAGTTATGAAGTCATTTCATCGTAATATATATCTTTTTTATAATAGATACAAAAAAACTACCAGCCTAAGCAGGTAGTTTTAATATTAGTAATTAAAAAATTATTTGATGAAAAAGTTAGAATTTATAGGTAAGTTGAAGTTTAAAATTTCTAGGATCAATTTGATTAATATAACCACCTCTATAATAAGACGTATAACCAATTTTATCGAAAATATTATTAAAGAAAAATTTTAATCCTATATTTTGATAAGTGTATCCTAATTGAGCATTGACAGTGGTATAATCAGGCATATTAAAAGGTTTTATACCCGGGGTGGAACCATGACCATCAGCTCTTAAATCTGAACTATGGTCATTAATAGGACGATCACCTACATAATACACACCAACGCCTACAACAAGGTTTTTTAATGCTCCATTATTGACTAAGTATTGTACCCATCCATTTGCAGTAGTATACGGAGCATTCATAGGTCTTGAACCATTTACATAAGCTACGCTATTTTTATATTGTACATCTGAATAAGAATATCCTAAAATTACTTGTAAATTTTCCAAAATGTGACCATTCGCCTCGATTTCTACCCCATTTCTTCTTAAATCTCCTGCTTTAGAGTAATATCCTGTACCTACTCCATTTTCATATACTTGGTAAGATATATCATTATTTTTAATAAAGTAATAGGTTACATTAAAATCTAATTTTTTATTAAACCAATCAGATTTCACTCCTACCTCAAATTGGTTAGTAACGGAAGATCCAATAGTACCTCCGTCTTTAGTAGGATTACTTGCGGATCGTAAATTAGTTGTAGTAGCATAATTACCAAAAACACTTATATTTTTTAAAGGGCTAACCATTACTCCTACAAAAGGATCCCATGCCTCATTAGCGGCATCTATATTCGGTTTTTTAGCATCTTGACTAAAACGTAATCCTACATTAGCTCGAATGTACTTATTTATTTCAACAGCATCTTGAATCATTATTCCATATACTTCTGACTCACTTGAACTAGTTGAAGCAATTGCGTCGAAGGCAGATTTATTGATTCCTTTTGGTAATACATTTGGTATTTTATCAAATATATTAATTACATCTATATTTATAGATCTATCTATAGCAGGTAATCCAGTTTTAGGATCTAAAATTACCTTTCCCCTATCGTCTCTTCTATATTTTCCATGGGTAATGGAATTTGTTTTATTTAACTTATAATCAAAACCTGTTTGAAAAGTGTGTTTTACTTTACCAGTATAGATATTTTTTCCAATCAAATCAATTTGTATTACTTTATTTTTATCTTCACTTTCTGACCAAGCTAAAGTTCTGGCACGTCTGGTAAAATCAGTGACATCTTTTCCTGTTTCATCTTTAAATCTATAAGGGCTAGCTAAAGAACCTAACCCGTAAGTTTCTTCGTTATTTTCAGATGCCGCATATAAAGCACGTAAACTTAATACATCATTTAATTTTCTTACAACTTTTGCACTGTATGTGGTAATTTTTGTGTTCTGATTATCAGTTGTCCATCCATAAAATTTGTGGGTGGTATCTAATAGGTTATTTTTATCAGAGTCAGTTGAATTTACGGTACCTCTATCCGGGGTGATATTATTATTTAGGTAATCTAATTCAAGAGTAACGGTTGTTTTATCGTCAGGCCTCCATTCAAAGGATGGATTTATGTAAACTCTGTTATTATCGACTCTAGGTTTATAACTGTCAGATCTCTGGTAGGCACCATTTAAACGAAATCCGGCCGTTCTTTTTTTATCTAATACAGTCTGATAGTCAAATGTTGGTCTGAATAATCCCCAGCTTCCTGTTTCAATGGCGACGTTTCCAGCTGTTAAAAACAAAGGAGTTTTAGTAACTACATTGATAACTCCTCCCGGACTTCCTAATCCGTTCCCTATACCTTGAGTAATAGCTGCTGAACCGCGTAATACTTGAACACTAGATACTCCTTGCATGTCAGAGAGTAAAGAAGCAGATCGGAAATCAGAATCAACTTGAACACCGTTTTTTAATACAGGAGTACCGCGATATCCTCTGATTGACATACTTTCAGAAGCTCCCCCATAAGTTCCGAATAAAGTCACTCCCGGAACATTTCTAACTGCATCCGTTAAGGTTAACGCTCCTTGCTTATCAATAATTTCACTGGTAATAACAGAAATATTTTGAGGTAATTCTCTAGGAGCAACCGGAAGACGGGTAATCATATCTAATCCGTGTATTTGTTTGGTTCCGTATATAGTCACATCATCTATATCACCTTTTCCATATAATGTTATACTTATGTCTTGAACTTCATCTGGATTGAGTATAATAGATTTCGTATAATCATTAAATTTAGTTGAGGTGATAGTTAATTTATGAAATCCATCATTAAGACCAGATACTTCAAAATATCCAGATTGATTATTAACCTCAGAAACTTTTTCATCGTCAATGTAAATAATTGCCGTTTTGATCGGTTTGTCTTCAACATCTAATAAATATCCTTTAATTCCTGATGTATATTGAGCTAATAGTAGCTGTCCTAAACATAAAAGAACAAAAGCTATGTAGGTTTTTTTCATAATAATTTTTTATTTTTTCGGCAAATATAATTTTAATTTAGACCAATTACAAATAAAATGAGTTTTTTATGTTGTTGTTTTTATTAATATATTGATTGTTAATATTTTATATTTGTTTTTGTTTTTTTTATTCTAATTTCTTGTAGGCTAATTTGAAGATGTTTAATAGCTGAAATAGAGGTCAACTATAAAAAATATATTAACTTTGCATTCTAAAATTGAAAGTATAAAAAATTAGAAAGGATGAGTTTACCTATAGATTATGTTCCAGTACTTATACAGGTTGCAGTAGCTTTAGGGTTCAGTGTAACAGCTCTAATCGGATCGGCTATGTTAGGTTCGAGAGTACACGGGAAAGTTAAGGATGATACCTTTGAATGTGGAATAGCATATGAAGGAGATGCCCGTTCGCCCTTTTCAGTTAAATATTTTTTAACAGCAATTTTATTTGTATTATTTGATATTGAAATCATCTTTTTTTATCCCTATGCTTTAAATATAAGAGATTTCGGAGTAGAAGGCTTTTTAGCGGTATTAACATTCATTTCCGTTTTTCTTATGGGCTTTGTATATGTGGTTAAAAAAGGCGCACTGGATTGGGAAAAATAGGAATAATAAAAATCTATTTTTAAAATATTTTTAAAAAAGAAATGGCAGAAAAAAAAGTTAAGATTGTTGAGGCTCCTGAAGGAGTTAGTGGGCCCGGATATTTTGCCGGAAATTTTGATAAGATCATTGGATTAGCAAGGTCTTATTCACTATGGCCATTACCATTTGCTACCTCTTGCTGTGGAATTGAATTTATGGCTATACAGGCTTCCAATTATGATTTATCACGTTTTGGAGCAGAAAATATGTGTTTTTCGCCAAGACAGGCAGACCTTCTTATGGTCTGTGGAACCATATCTAAAAAATTAGCTCCGGTATTAAAGCGAGTGTACACTCAAATGGCAGAGCCTAAATGGGTGATGGCAGTGGGGGCCTGTGCTTCAAGTGGTGGAATTTTTGATACCTATTCAGTATTGCAAGGAATTGATAAAGTTATTCCCGTAGATGTATATGTTCCCGGATGTCCTCCTAGACCTGAACAAATTATTGAAGGTTTTATGCAAATTCAAGAAATAGCTAGAAATGAAAGTCTAAGAAGAAGAGAATCTGCAGAATACAAAGAATTATTAAGTTCATATGAAATTTCGTGATAATTTATGGAAGGAAAAATTATAGATAATCAATTTGTATTGCAACTCATAACAGATGAGTTTGGAGATGGTATTATAAGGACATATGAACCGGATGGAATTTTAACCCTGGAAATAAAAAAAGATATTGTACTTCCCTTATTAACTTTCATTAAAAATCATGATATTAAAATTGATTTTTTAACGGATGTTTGCGGAATACATTATCCTACCAATAAAGGTAATGAACTTGGAGTAATCTACCATCTTCATAGCTTTATAAATAATTTTAGAATACGGATTAAAGCATTTTTTTCTATAGATAATCCTGAAATTGATTCAATTACCTCTATTTATTCTGCTGCTAATTGGCAAGAGAGGGAAACCTTTGATTTCTATGGAATCAAATTCAAAGGACATCCTGACCTTACAAGAATACTAAATAGGGACGATATGGATTATCATCCACTTTTGAAGCAATATACATTGGAAGATACTACTCGCACTGATAAAAATGATGCCATGTTCGGCAGATAATTTAGTAAAATAAAATAGTTAGAATAATAAAATGTCTAAGCAAAAAAATATTAGTGATTTGATTGATTTATCAAATTCTGTGGACAAATATATTGTGAAGGAACAAGTAGACGGCGAGTTGCAAAGAATCAACTTAGGACCTACACACCCTTCTACTCATGGTATATTTGAAAATAAAATATTGATGGATGGAGAAAGGATTGTATCAGCCAAATCTACGGTGGGATACATTCACCGAGCATTTGAAAAAATATCTGAAAGAAGAACATATTCACAAATCACTACTCTAACAGATAGGCTTAATTATTGTTCATCTCCAATTAACAATATGGGATGGCATATGACCATGGAGAAATTTTTGGGAATAAAAGTTACCAAAAAAATTGATTATATGCGTATCATAATCATGGAGTTGGCAAGAATAGCAGACCATTTGGTTTGTGACTCCGTAATGGGAGTTGATACAGGTGCTTTAACTGGATTTACATACGTATTTCAGGATAGAGAGAAAATATATGATCTATACGAGCAGGTTTGTGGAGCTCGTATGACAACTAATATTGGAAGAATAGGAGGATTTGAACGTGATTTTAGTCCGAAATTTCATCAATTAATAAAAGAATTTATAGCAGAATTTCCTAAAAGATTAGAAGAATTTGCCAGTTTGCTAGAAAGAAACAGAATCTTTATGGATCGGACAATTGGAGTGGGGGGGATCTCAGCTGAAAGAGCCTTGAATTACGGTTTTACAGGTCCTAATTTACGAGCCGCTGGAGTAGACTATGATGTGAGAGTAATGAGTCCTTATTCTTCTTATGATGATTTTGATTTTATTATTCCAATTGGAACTGCAGGAGATGCTTACGATAGATTCATGGTACGTTTACAAGAAATGAGGGAAAGTTTCAAATTGGTTAAAAATGCTTATGAAAATTTACCTGAGGGCAATTACCATGTGGATGTTCCAGAATATTATCTTCCCGATAAACCAGATGTCTATACAAGTATGGAAGCATTGATTTATCATTTTAAAATAATTATGGGAGAAACAGATATTCCAACTGGAGAAGTTTTTCATTCCGTTGAAGGAGGAAATGGTGAATTAGGATTTTATATGGTAAGTGATGGAGGAAGAAGTCCTTATAGACTGCATTTCCGAAGACCGTGTTTTATATATTACCAAGCTTATCCGGAATTAATAAAAGATCAAATGTTATCAGACGCAATTATAACTTTAGGAAGTTTAAATGTTATTGCCGGAGAATTAGATGCATAAATGTAACTAAACTTAAATTACATATATTAAATAAAAAACTCTCATTTTTGAGGGTTTTTTGTTTATATAAAAAAGACTTTATTAATAATCTTAATTTTATAAAAATACAATAAAATAAATAATAGGAGGTATGGAGCAATTAAAGAGGACTCATATAATGTTATGTTCAAAAAGTTAAGCCTGAATACGATATTTAAAAATAATTCAGTGTAAGTAATGAGAACTCTTTTATCGGAAAATTGTCTTCTTTATAAAAGAATGAGAAAAAAATTAAATTCAGGAAATTTATTGATAATATATTTATTCCATGAATGTGTTTTTTTCGGAAAAATCTGAAACTAATTGTAAGGCTAAGATTAATGTGCCATGTAAATCTTTTATTTTATTTTTTTGTATTTTCCGTGAAAGTATTATGAGACATCTTCACGGAAAATATTGTGTAGCATCGTACTTCAAAGCTAAATTTCATAGAATTCGCCTCCACCATCTAATAAATGAATCCTGAAATGAGATCTTTAAAAGATTCTTTTAATATATTTTCTATTTGTATTTCTTTTTATTTCAAATAAAATAAGTAGCGTTGTCGCTATCAATATTTGTTTATGAATAAATTGAAATACTAAATAAAAAGGCAGAAAATTGAAAGGAGTTTTATCAATATTTATTTTAAATTATTACAGCTGTGCCAGAGATAGATACCATAATCATACTCCCTTTAGCACCCAAAGTTTCATAATCTATATGAATACCGATAACAGCATTTGCTCCTAATTGTTTTGCGTTTTTTTCCAACTCTTGTAATGCCGTTTGTTTAGCTTCAATTAAAACTTTTTCATAAGCAGTAGACCTACCACCGAAAAAATCGGTAAGATTAGCTTTGAAATCCTTGATAAAATTTGCTCCAATAATAGTTTCACCGCTTACAATACCCTTATATTCCTTAGTGGTAAATCCTTCAATAGAATTAGTTGTAGTTAATATCATTTATTAATAAATTAAAATATTTGCGCAAATATATGAAATTAAAGTAGGGATAAAAGTAGGGGTAATGAAAATTAAATAAATTTTTATAAAATAAAGATTTTAAATATTAACAATGATCAAATTTGTTTATTAATAAATATAATTTATTGTATTTTATTTATAGGGACTTAATAAAAATATCTAAACTATTGTCTTTCTATATTTTTACCCTTATTTTTGATGTTGATAATAAATTAAGTAAATATGCAGGCACCTGTAGCGAAGAAAATTCCTAAAAAGTTGGTTATTCATAATGATACAAGAATCGATAATTACTATTGGCTTAATGATAGAGATAATCCGGAAGTGATCGAGTATTTGGAGAAGGAAAATGCTTACACCCAAGAGCAAATGAGATCTACGGAACAATTACAAAAAGATTTATTTGGAGAAATGAAGTCTAGGATCAAAGAAGATGATGAGTCAGTTCCCTATAAATTTAATAAGTATTGGTATGCAACCAAATATATAAAAGGGGGTGAATATCCGATATATATTCGAAAAAAAGAATCTTTAGATGCCCAAGAGGAAATTATGTTTGATGTTAATCAAATGGCTAAAGAATATAAATTTTATCAAATTGGAAGCATTAGTGTAAGTCCGGATAATACAATGGTCTGTTATTCTGTTGATACAATTGGACGAAGAATCTATTCAATACAGATTAAAAATTTAATAACAGGAGAATTACTTTCCGATATATTAGAAAACACAACGGGGAATGTAGTATGGGCAAATGATAATCATACACTATTTTATTCAGTTCAAGACCCAAAAACCTTACGTTCTTCTAAAATATATAAGCATGTATTAGGAACATCACAAAAAGAAGATATATTATTATTTGAAGAAAAAGATGAAACCTTTACTGTATATGTAACTAAAACTAAATCCTTAAAATATATAGTTATAGCATCCGGTAGTACATTAACTGATGAATATAGGTTTATTCCTGCCGATAATCCCAATGCAAAATGGAAAATATTTCAAGAGAGAATAAGAGGGTTAGAGTACTCATTCGACCATTTTGATGATTTCTTCTACATTCTTACTAATAAAGATGGTGCTACTAACTTTAAATTGATGAAGACTTCAATAACAGAAACAGAAAAAGAAAATTGGATTGAAGTAATTCCGCATAATGAAAAAATCTTACTGGAAGGATTTGAGCTCTTTAGAAATTATTTAGTGACAGAAGAACGTGAAAGTGGATTAACACATATAAAAATTAAAAGTTGGGACAATTCAGTTACGTATGAAATTCCTTTTGAAGAAGAAGTTTATACAGTGGGCACATCTGTTAATAGAGATTTTGATACAGAAATAATAAGGTATCGTTATACCTCTATGACTACGCCATGGAGTGATATAGATTATAATATGCGTACAAAAGAAAAGACGGTATTAAAAGAGCAGGAAGTAATCGGAAATTTTACTAAAGATAATTATATAACTAAGAGAATATGGGCAAAAGCAAGGGACGGAGTAAGTATACCTATGTCTTTAGTAATGAGAAAAGATACAAAGCCTTCAAAAAATACCCCCTTATTATTATATGCTTATGGATCTTATGGATATTCGATGGATGCTACTTTTAGTTCAATACGCTTATCTTTATTGGATCGAGGCTTCATTTACGTAATAACTCATGTAAGGGGTGGGGAAGATTTAGGTAGACGTTGGTATGAAGAAGGGAAAATGTTAAAAAAGAAAAATACATTCTTCGATTTTATAGATAGTGCTGAATATTTAATTAAAAATGAATACACTTCATGCAATCATTTATATGCCAATGGGGGAAGTGCCGGCGGTTTATTAATGGGAGCAGTAATTAATTATGCACCCAAACTTTTTCATGGAGTGGTTGCAGATGTCCCCTTTGTAGATGTAGTTACCACCATGTTGGATGAGAATATTCCCTTAACCACAGGAGAATATGACGAATGGGGAAATCCAAATCAAATAGAATATTATAATTATATGAAATCTTATTCTCCATATGATAATGTCGAAAAGAAAGAGTATCCCAATATGTTAGTAACAACCGGTTTACACGATTCTCAGGTACAATACTGGGAGCCGGCTAAATGGGTGGCAAAACTTAGAGATATGAAAACAGATTCTAATCTTTTATTATTACAAACCAATATGGATGCAGGACATGGAGGTTCAAGCGGACGTTTCGAATCATTGAAAGAGGTTGCATTAGAGTATGCATTTTATTTATTTCTAGAAAAACAAGAAAATTAATTGATAGTTATAATGATAGGAAGTTTAGAAAATAACAAATTCATCTTATAAACAATAATCGGAGAAGGGTGCCATTTGCTTATAAAGTGAAAAATTATTTTTTAAATTTCCTTCTATATTAATATAAAAATCCATCGCTTAATTTATAATGTTCAATTTTCAAAATGCTAAATTTATTTAAATGAAGTGGTCAAATGATTGTAATTGTAGAAAAATAAAAGTGTTAATTCTTTAATGTTTTCTTTCAATAACATATTTTAGCATAAGCTCTAAAGAATCGCGATTTTCGTTTTTAGGAAAAGTAACTAAAATATCTAGCGCTTTTTGTTTATATTCATTCATCTTATTTATCGTATAGTTTAGTCCTCCGTTTTCCTTAACAAAATTAATTATTTCAGAAACTCTTTTTTTATCCTTGTTATGATTTTTAATGGAATTAATTAACCACTTTTTGTTCTCTTTAGTTGTTGTAGAAAGAACGTAAATTAAAGGGAGTGTCATTTTTCTTTCCTGAATATCAATTCCTATAGGTTTCCCGATAAGATTGGTACTTGTGTAATCAAATAAGTCATCTTTAATTTGAAATGCAATACCAGTATATTCCCCAAAGAGTCGCAGTTTATCAGCATTTTCATCAGAAGCAAAAGTAGAACGTGCTCCAGCTTCGCAACAGGCAGATATAAGAACAGCAGTTTTTTGACGTATAATTTCAAAATAAACTTCTTCTGTTATATCAAGCATACGGCTTTTTTCCAGTTGCAGTAACTCTCCTTCAGACATTTCACGTATAGTTCTAGAGATAATTGATAGTAAATCTAAATCTTGATTATCAGTAGCTAATAATACGCTTTTGGAAAGAAGATAATCACCTACCAAAACAGCAATTTTATTTTTCCATAATGCATTAATTGAAAAGAACCCTCTTCTCATATAACTCTCGTCTACTACATCATCATGGACTAAGGTTGCAGTATGAATAAGTTCAATTAATGAAGCTGCACGATAAGTTTTATCAGTTATAGTACCGGTAAGCTTAGCTGTTAAGAATACAAACATAGGACGCATTTGCTTACCTTTTCTTCTAACAATAAACTGAGTTATTCTATCCAACAAGGGAACTTTACTTTTCATAGATTCATAGAATCTCTTCTCGAAAAGCTTCATTTCATCAGCAATTGGAATTTTAATTTGTTCAGTTATCTTAGACATTAGATTTCAAAAATAATCAAATTTTACATATAACAATTTTAAAATTTGAATTTTATTTTTAATAGAAAGGGTAAAAAGATATTTAAAATAAAGGTTACGTACTAAAAATAAGTTAATAATAAAATAAAGAGTATAAACATAAAAAGAATTATTATATTTGTTGTTTGAGATGATAGATAATTGCAAAGAAAAATGCAACATAATAACTTTATTTCACGTTTAGTGCATTATGTGAAATAATATTAAATTAAAATGAAAAATATTTTCTTATTAATTATTCTAATTTGTACTTGTTGTCTGATACATATAAAGGCCCAACGTAATGAACTTGGAATTTCTATTGGAAGAGCTAATATTATTGGAGATATAGGTAAAACAAACTATATAGAGATTTTACCTATGGATATGGATAGAATACCAATTTCACTAGGTCTACTTTATAGATATAATTTAGATAATAGACAAAGCTTAAGGCTTAATTTAATATATAACAGGGTGTTTTTTGATGATGAAAAAGCGAGTGAAGATTACAGGTACAAAAGACATATTTCAGGAAGTAATACAATATTAGAAACCTCGGTTCTATTTGAGTATTATTTCTTTGATATTAATGATATAAAATATTCCGGATCATCCCCTTATATATTTGCTGGAATTGGAGGATATGGATATAATGATAGAAAATATACAATCAATCATACACGTGCTAAAAATTCTGATGGATCTTTTCGAAACCCAAAAGATTATAAGGATTTTATAACAGAGGAAAATTATAAAAAATCCATGAAATTCGGTTTTAATATTCCTTTTGGAATAGGATATAAAATTAAGATTAAATACGATTGGTTATTATCATTTGAAGTAGGAGCAAGATATACATTTCAAGATAATCTTGATTATAGTTCTGTAAAAAACAAAAATATAACTATAAATGTTGATCCAAAGTTAAATAGCATTAGTGCGACAGATTCTAACATAAAAGATGAAATAAATAGGAGAAACTCTAAAATAATAGGAAAACACCAAACAGGTAATACATTTAAAAGTAATGATTGGTATTTAATATGGGGAATAAACTTAACATATACATTTGGTAGACCTCCATGTTATTGTTATTAAATTAAAATTATTAATGTCTAAAAAAGATATATTTATAGAAGAAAATAAGTTACCCCGACATGTTGCTATAATTATGGATGGCAACGGTAGATGGGCTAAAAAAAGAGGTATGATTCGTAGTTTGGGACATCAAAATGCAATTAAAGCCGTTCGAGAAGCAATTGAATTTTGTGATGATACAAATATACCCTATCTTACCTTATATGCATTTTCTACAGAAAATTGGAATAGACCGATTTTAGAAGTTAATTCATTAATGGGATTATTAGTGAATACTATAAAAAAAGAAACAAAGAGTTTAAAGGAAAAAGGGATTAGAGTTAAAGTAATCGGTAATATTGATAAATTCCCTAAGAATGTTAGCGAGGAGTTGAATATACTGATCACTGAAACTTGTAATAATCAAAAGGGGACCTTAACCTTAGCATTAAGCTATGGTTCTAAAAATGAGATTGTAGATGCAACTAAAAAAATAGCCTTAGATTTTTCAAACAATGAATTGTCCTTAGAACAAATAAATGAGAATATTTTTAATCAATATTTATATACTAATGATCTACCAGATGTAGATCTTCTTATTAGAACTAGTGGAGAACAAAGAATTAGTAATTTTTTACTTTGGCAAATAGCCTACGCAGAATTATATTTTACAGATACATTATGGCCTGATTTTAACAAAGATGAATTTTCGAAAGCAATAGAATTTTATCAGACCAGAGAAAGAAGATTTGGAAAAATAAGCGAACAAATAAAAGTAAAGTAAAAGAAGTAAAAATTATACATGAAGAAATTATTAGCGGCCGTTTTAATCTCAATACATACATTTATATTTGGTCAGGTTTCAGATAGCGTCCAAGTGTCTGGGCAAACATCTAATGCTGGGGTGAATAAAGATTTAGATACCTCTTCTAAAGATGATTCTGCATTACGTATTAAAGAGATCAAAATTACAGGAACCGATAAGTATTCCAAAAATCAAATCATGCGATACACAGGCTTATATGAAGGAGATATAGTCGAAATACCTGGAATGCAGATTAATACAGCAGTAAAAAAGTTGTGGGATTCTAAACTTTTTGCTAATGTTGAGATCTTTTTAACCAAAATAATTAATAAAGAAGTGTACCTTCGAATAAATCTAGTTGCACTTCCTGATTTAGGAACAGTTAAATTCCATGGAATCAGTAAATCAAAAGGAGAAAAGCTTATCAAAGATAATGGGCTTAAAACTAAATCTAAAATTACTGATGATTTACGTACTAAACTTCAAAACTCTATAAAAAATGAGTATACGGAAAAGGGTTTCCCTGATGCCATGGCTGTTATAAAAGAATCTGCCAATCCATCAGATCCTAATTTGGTTAATTGGAATGTAACAATAGATAAAGGACCAAGAGTTAAAGTAAGTTCTATCAAGATTAACGGAACTAAAGTTTTAAAAGCTTCAACCGTGAGATCACGAGCTTTTAAAAATACAAAACAAAAAAGATTTTATCGGTTTTGGAAGAAATCAAAATACGTTCCGGAAAAGTATTTAGAAGATTTGAACAGAGTAGTTGAAACATTTCAATCATATGGATTTAGAGATGCTAAAATAACTTCAGATACAGTAATCAGAACAAATAAAAAAAATTTTAATGTTAAAGTAAATGTAGAAGAAGGAAAAAGATATTATTTAGGAAATGTTACCTTTTCAGGAAATTCTGCTTATTCCAGTGAAACGCTAACTAAAGTCATTGGCTATAAAAAGGGAGATCCTTATGATGCTGTCGGATTTAATAAAAAAGTATCTGGATCAGAAAAAAATGATGATATAGCGACTCTTTATTATAATAATGGATATGTATTTTCAAATGTAATCCCAATAGAAAAAGCAGTACGAAACGATACTATTGATGTTGAAATAAAAATAAGAGAAGGAGAACAAGCCTATTGGGATAAGGTGACTTTTTCAGGAAATACGAAAACCCATGACCATGTGATACAACGTTCTCTCAGTACTAGACCTGGGGATCTTTTTTCAAAAGAAGATATACAAAGAACTATTATGGAATTAGCTCAAATGGGATATTTTGAAGCACAAACCTTACGTCCGGACATCACACCTAATGTAGAAACCCGTACGGTAGACGTTAATTATAAATTAGAAGAAAAAGGAACAAATAGTCAGATAGAATTACAAGGAGGATATGGAGGTAATCGATTTATTGGGACTTTAGGACTTACATTCGGAAATTTCTCATTTAATGATTTTTTTAAGAAAAAAGCTTGGAAGCCGATACCATCAGGAGATGGACAAAGCATATCATTAAGAGCTCAAGCAGGAAGCAATTATCAAAACTATAGTATTTCGTTTACAGAACCATGGATTACCGGTAAAAGACCTACCTCTATGACTGTATCTCTATATAGTACTATATTAAACTATAATAATTATTACGCAGAAGGAAAAAATAAATTAGATATATATGGAGGTCAAGTAGGTTTAACCACCCGTTTAAACTGGCCGGATAATTATTTTAGATTATCTTATGGAATTAATTATCAATTATATTCTTTCAGAAATTATCCATTTAATATAGCCGATGAAAATGCATTAGGCTATACCACCTGGGATAATGGAGAAAGTAATAATTTTAGTTTATATGCAAGTTTAGGAAGATATTCTGCAGGATTTGATCCAATTTTTCCAACCATGGGATCAGAATTTGAGCTTTCTATCAAATTTACCCCTCCCTACTCAGCGTTTAATAATGAGGATTATAATAAGAAGACCGATAAGGAAAAATATAAATGGCTAGAATATTATAAGATCAAGATGAAAGCTTATTGGTATCAAGAATTAATTGGAAAATTTGTTTTGAAAGCTGGAGGAGAGTTTGGATTCTTAAGTAATTATAATTCTAAGGTAGGAATACCTCCTTTTGAAAGATTTTATTTAGGAGGAACCGGTCTTTATGGAAATAGATTTGACGGTAGAGAAATTATTCCTTTGCGAGGTTATAGAGATGCAACTTCTTTTGGTGGAGTTTCAGGAGAAGATATAACTCCACTAGGTGGAGGAACTTCATATTCGAGATTTATGCTGGAATTGCGTTATCCGGTTTTATTAGGAGGTGCTACAAAAATTTATGCATTAACTTTTGCAGAGGGAGGTAACACTTGGAGCAATAATAAGTCATTTAATCCGTTTGAGTTAAAAAGGTCAGCTGGATTTGGAATTAGAATTTTCATGCCTCAATTTGGTATGTTAGGATTTGATTTCGCTAAAGGATTTGATTCAACAATTAACTCAAATAGTGCTAATGGTTGGGAAACTCATTTCATATTCGGTCAACAATTTTAATTATAAGTATAGTCAGATATATTATTAAAATAATATATTTATAGATAAATTAAGTTTGTAAAAAATTGGTATGATTTTAGAAAAGCCCTATATATAGTTACAATGAAGAAAATATTGACATATGCACTGCTATTACTATTTAGTTACGGCATTGCTCAAAAAATGGCTTATGTAGATACGCAGTATATTTTAAAACAATTACCGCAATATCAACAATCTGAACAAAAACTGGATAATGAAATAAAAAAATGGCAGGAAGAGATTGTAAATAGACAATCAAATTTGGAAAAGTTACGGATTGAATTTGAAAATGAAAAGATATTGTTAACGGATGATCAGCAAAAATCCAGATTGTCTCAAATTGATAGCACTGATAAAGCATTATATGAATTTATTGAAAAAAAATTCGGATCAAAAGGCGAGTCAATCAATCTTAGAGTTAATTTAGTAAAACCTTTACAAGATCAAATCTGGAATGCAATAAATGCGATAGCAGCAAAAGATAAATATAACTTAATATTAGACAAGTCTTCTGATTTAATTATGGTTTATACTGATTCTAAATATGATATTACAGATAAAGTTTTGAAACAATTAGGAATTGCAACAAAAAATAAAGAAAAAGAAGATAAAAATGCCAAAACATCTGCATCTTTAAAGCCAAATGAAGATCTAGATAGTAAATCAAACGATACAAAAAATAATAAAGAAAAAAAAGAGTCGAACAAAAAGCAACAAAAATCAGGATGGGGAAGAAAATATGTTCCCAAAAATAAGCAAAGTAAAACTAAATCAGAATCTGAAGATATTGATAACACAAACGAATTGAATAATAACAATCATCAATCTTTAGATTTAAATGAAAGTAAAGACAATTCTAAAGAAGGCCTTAAGAAAAAGACATTAGAATCAAAAATAAATATTTCTGCAACTGAGGAAAATGTAGATAAATCTAATGTTTCTGCTAATCCTAAAAAAGAAATTAAAAATACAAGTAAAACTCAAACAAAAACTGGATACGGAAGTAAATATGTCCCAAAGAAAAAAACTCAAAATAATAACCAAAACACTGAAAAAAATACAAGTAAATAATAAAATTAGAATAGAAATGAAGAAAATCACTTTAGTATTCCTCTTAACTGCATGTGTTGGAGCTTTTCAATTTATTAAAGCTCAGAATGTAGCTCATGTGAATTCTATGGAATTATTAAGTCTAATGCCTGAGAAAAAAACAGCTGATGATCAGTTGAAAACCTTAGCTGATCAGAAAAAAGCAGAAATAAAAAAGCAAGAAGAAAGCTTTACTGCTAAGTATGAAAAAATTCAAAAAGATTTACAAGGCAAATCTCAAGCTGATTTAGAAAAAATGAAAGATCAACTTCAAAAATATGAAGAAGATTTTCAAAAAGATCAGCAAAGTTTAGTTGCATTAAGAGAAGAAGCTGCAAAAGCTTTAGATAAAAAACAGGCTGATTTATATGAGCCAATTATGAAAAAAGCTCAAGATGCCATTGATAGTGTTGCTAAAGCAAAAGGATATCTTTATGTTTTTGATACTTCTCAACCTTCCCTTTTATATGCAGAGGGACCAAATATTCTAAATGATGTGAAAGCAAAATTAGGGATAAAATAAGACTAAGAAAATTGATAAATACAAATATGAAATGAAGGAGAGGCATTATTTAGCCTCTCTTTTTTTGTTTTAAATTGAAAGGATTCAAAAAGTATTGATTATTAAAAATGATATATAAATCATACTTTATAGAAATAAGTATTAGGGTAGAAATTCGATAAGCCTTTCCAGAGCCATAGCTCGAGAACCTTTCAGTAAAATATTTTTGGTAGGTATCGTATAATTTTTGAGAAAATCTGCCATATCGGATGTCGTATGGAATTTTTGGATTTTATTGCAGTTTGTTGAAATTGTAGAATAAAAATTATTACCTACTAAATAAATAAAGTCAAAGTTTAAACTTTCTGCTAAATTTAAAATTCTTTGATGTTCTAAAGCGGATTCTATTCCCAATTCATACATATCTCCGATAATTACGGATTTACTACCTTTGAAATGAGAAAAATTTTCTAAAGAAACTTCCATACTGCTTGGATTTGCATTATATGTATCCAATACTAATATAACGTTGTTTTTTTCAACAATTTGAGACCGTTGGTTTTGCGGCGTATAATTTTCAATTCCCTTTTTTATTTGTTCAATATCTATTTCAAAATAAAGTCCTAAACTAAAAGCAGCACATAAATTAGAAAAGTTATAATCTCCGGTAAGTTGAGAGTTGACGGCTATATCTTGATATTGTATGCTGAGACGATGCTGGTCTTCAAAATGTGAAAATGTATAAGTTCCTTGTGAACCAAAAGTTATTCTTTTGATTCCATCACTCAAAGTAACTTGTAAAGGTTCATCAGTGTTAACCAAAGCATATCGGTTGTACTTTCTTAAATAAGTATAAAGCTCAGACTTACCTTTAATTACACCATCCTTTCCACCAAATCCTTCCAGATGAGCTCTTCCAAAATTCGTAATATATCCGATACTAGGTTGAGAAATACTACTTAAAAGTTCAATTTCTTTAAGATGATTAGCACCCATTTCTATTATTGCAACTTCATGTTTAGAGTTGATCGATAAAATAGTCAGTGGTACTCCAATGTGATTATTTAAGTTACCTTGAGTGTATAAGACCTTATATTTTTCAGCTAAAACAGAAGCGATAAGTTCTTTTGTAGTTGTTTTACCGTTACTTCCTGTTAAACCAATGACAGGAATATGTAACTGATTTCTGTGATATCTCGCTAGATTTTGTAATGCAAATAAAGAATTTTCAAAATAAAATAGGCCCTTTTCCGGATTAGAAAGTTCAATATCATCTACTACGGCTCCTAACGCACCATTTTTTATAGCTTGTTCGGCAAAAGCATTGCCATTAAAATTGCTTCCTTTTAAAGCAAAAAATAAATTTCCTTTTTCAATTTTTCTTGTATCAGTTGCAATGCCTGATGATTGCAAATAAATGGAATATAATTCAGTAATTGTCATATATGATATTTCCTATTTTATTATACAAAAATAAATATTTGTCATGTATTAAGATTAATAACCAATATAAAATAGTAATACTTAGTTATTCATATATATTAATAAATTTTAAGACCTATTTAAAATACTTTTATAACAGGAATTTGATTGATGGAAAAATAGATTGAATTATTATTTTGTAGTTAATTTAATAAGATAATGAAATCGCAGTCATAATGTATAAAAAAAACAGCTTATTTATAAGCTGTTTTTTATAAATAAGGTGAATTTAAATTCTTATAAAACCTTCATTTCGTGTAACACATTATTCATATTTCTTACTGCATCAGCAGAAGCTTTGAATTTAGTTTTTTCATCATCGTTAAGTTCTAGCTCAACAATTTTTTCGATGCCATTTTTACCTAATACAACAGGTACACCAATACAAATATCCGATTCACCGTATTCTCCGTCAAGATATACGGAACAAGGTATTACTTTTTTCTCGTCGCGAATAATGGATTCAACAACAGCAGCGCCGGCAGCACCAGGAGCATACCATGCAGAAGTGCCTAGTAATTTAGTTAAGGTAGCTCCACCCACCATTGTATCGGAAGCAACTTTTTGTAATTGATCAGGGGTAAGAATTTTTGAGAAAGGTACTCCCTGGCATGAAGCAAAACGAGTGAGAGGAATCATGGTTGTGTCTCCATGTCCACCAATGACCGTAGCTTGAATATCATTTTGGGATGCACCGCTAGCTAAAGATAAATAGGTTTTAAAACGAGATGAATCCAAGGCTCCCCCCATTCCTATGACTCTTGACTTTGGTAGGCCTAAAGATTTAAGCGCTAAATAGGTCATAGTATCCATAGGATTGGAAATAATTATTAGTATGGCATCAGGAGAATATTTTAAAATATTAGTAGCAACATCTTTTACGATGCTTGCATTTGTACCAATAAGATCTTCACGAGTCATTCCCGGTTTTCTAGGAATACCGGAAGTAATTACGGCAACATGGGTTCCGGCAGTTTTAGAATAATCGTTGGTACTTCCGGTTATAGTAGTATCAAACCCTAAAAGAGAAGTGGTTTGCGTTAAATCTAATGCTTTACCTTCAGCAAAACCTTCTTTTATATCAACGATTACCAATTCGTCAACTATTTCTTTTCTTGCAATGTTATCAGCACAAGTAGCTCCTACAGCCCCCGCACCTACTACAGTTACTTTCATATTTTTATACTTAATTTATTGTTAATATTTTTCTCAAAGTTATAACAAGTTTAATTATAATAAAATGTCGTTTATCATTTTTTAAAACATAAATCGATAAATTTAAATTTATTAATTTTTTAATAAATTTGATCATAATTTTACATCCCACATACATGGAATATGAATTAACGGTAATTATACCAGTTTTTAATGAAGCAGATAACCTTGAGCGTGTTAAAAAAGAAATGTCAATATTTTTGAATGCTGCTAAGAAGAAATCAAAAGTCCTTTTTATTAATGATGGTTCAAAAGATTCAAGCCTCTCGGTAATTCAAGAAATATGTAAAGATAATGATGAATTCACTTATATATCTTTTGATAGAAATTATGGGTTGAGTTCAGCCATTAAAGCAGGATTTGATTATACAAATACTCGATGGGTTGGTTATATAGATGCTGATTTACAGACTTCTCCAATGGATTTTAATATTCTTTTAGATTATGCAGATCAGTATCAATTAGTGACAGGAGTAAGGGCTAATAGGAAAGATAGTATAGTAAAAAATCTATCTTCTAAAATAGCTAATGGAATACGTCGTGCATTCACCCATGACGGAATGGATGATACTGGATGTCCATTAAAAATTATTCAAACTGACTATGCAAAAAAAATACCGATGTTTAAAGGATTACACCGTTTTCTACCTGCGATGATATTGCTACAGAATGGAAAAGTTATACAACATCCTGTACAACATTTTGAAAGAATAGCCGGTAAATCAAAATTTCATTTATGGAATAGATTGTTTGGCCCGTTAAGTGATTGTTTTGCTTTTATTTGGATGAAAAAGAAATACATTAATTATAAAGTTGCAGAGAAAAAAGTATGAAAAATATTTTGATTGAAAATTTCTTTTATAATAAGAATTTTATAAAATATTTTACCTTAAGTCTTGGCTTTTTGGCGCAATTACTTTTTTCAAGCAGAATGATTATTCAATGGATCTCTGCTGAAAAACATAAAAAAGTTACTTCCGATCTGATTTTCTGGCAGGTTAGCCTTGTCGCCTCCTTCTTTTTATTCATATATGGATATTTGAGACATGATTTTTCAATAATGTTAGGTCAGCTGATAACTTATTATATATATATTAGAAATATACAATTACATGATGCTTGGATGAAATATCATGTAGTTTTCAGATATATTTTGTATTTGTTTCCTATACTAGCAATTACATTAAGTCTATGGAATAGCGCTTTTGATTTAAATAAACTTTTTAGTAGGAATAATATACCTTTATGGCTGCTAATTTGGGGAAGTTTGGCTCAAGTACTTTTTACCATGCGTTTTATATACCAATGGATTTATTCTGAAAAAATAAAAAAATCAGAATTACCCATGGGCTTTTGGTTATTAAGTCTTACAGGAGCTTTAATGATTTTTATATATTCAATTATTAGGAAAGATCCCGTATTATTTGCAGGTCATATTATTGGAATTATTGTTTATACTAGAAATATAATTATTCTTAAGAAAAGCAAAAAGTAATTTAATATTTTAAAAAATAAATTTATTTGCTTTTTCATTTTACATTTACAAATATTCGTTGTCTAAGTAAAAATTTTATTTTTTCTAAAATAAAATATTCATGAAAAATATCAACACCAAACATATAGTTTTACTCTTATGCGCATCAATCATTATTTTAGGAATAAATCTTGGTTCTATGCCTGTAAATATAATGGAGGCTAGAAACTTTATTACGGCAAGAGAAATGGTTCAAGACGGACATTGGATATTAACTACTTTAAATGGAGAACCAAGATATGAAAAACCGCCACTTCCAACCTGGATGACTGCATTTTTCGGATATTTATTCGGATTTCATGTAGTTTCTATTTTACGTATATCCGTCGTACTTGTAACTATCCTTTTGGTAATTTATATATACAAATTTTCTTTAAAATTAAGCATATCCAGTCAAGCAAGCTTTCATAACGGATTAATTTTACTCACCTCTTTTTATATTTATTTTGCTGGTAGAGACAATCAATGGGATATTTATTGTCATAGCTTTATGATTGTTTCCATCTTTTATCTTTGGAACATAATACGATTTAGAAATGCTACATTAAAAAATGCTATACTCGGAGGAATATTTCTCGCTTTTTCCATACTTAGCAAAGGGCCTATTTCATTATACGCATTGTTATTGCCTTTCTTAATTTCATATGGTTTTACTTATAAATTTAATTTTAAAAATAAAAAGTCTTATAAGCTCCTAATAATTTATTTAGTAATAGGCCTTTTAGGAGGGATCTCTTGGTCAGTTTATATACATTGGATGGATTCTGAGCATTTGAATTCAATGGCAAAAAAAGAAACTTCACGATGGATCAATGATTATAATTCTAAATCTTTTTTTTACTATTGGAGTTTTTTTACACAATCTGGCATTTGGACTATTTCTGCCCTGTTGGCGCTAATTTATCCTTACATGAAAAATAAGGTTTCTAATCTTAAAGCATATAATTTTACATTATTATGGACGGTGTTATCTTTATTTTTATTAAGCATAATTCCTGAAAAAAAAGTAAGATATATCCTACCTACACTGATTCCACTTGCTTTGAATACAGGGTTTTATATAGAATATATCCTTAATGGTGTAAAAAATAAATTGGATAACATTTTTTTAAAAGTGAATTTTGGATTAGTTGGATTAATTGGTATGGCCTACCCGTTTATTATTTTTCTAGGATTCGGAGATACAATTTATCAACAAATTAATTGGGCTATTTATTCCTCAATGGCTTTATTTATAGTAGGAATCAGTATAATAATTTTACTTAAAAAGAAATTTTTATACAATGCATTTTATTCTTTGATACTTTTACAATGCATGGTAATTGTATTTGTTTTTCCTTTAGCAAAAAGTTTCTTATATAATCCTAATTATAAATCGGTAAAAGAATTGCATAGATTTACTACAAATAAGATGAGTTTATATGATTATAAGTATATGTCACCGGAGATAGTTTGGGATTATGGAGATAAAATTCCTCCCATAGATGATAAAGGAATTGAAAAACAATTAGTTTTAAAAAATGAAAACTATATTGGTGTACTTTGCTTTCAAAAAGACACAAATTATTTAATAAACAAATTAGGGGGAATTTATAATGTCAAAAAAGTTTCTTATATTGATCTAAATACAGTATCCCCACAAAATAAATCATATAAAGATAGATTAGTCCGAGATTTTTTAATAATTTATAAAAAAAGCTATTAAAACTTTTTAGGGGCAGTGGATAGAATCATTGGATAAAAAAAATATACACCTAATTATTTAAAAATTTTTTTCAAAAATCTTTTAAATTTAGCTTTTGATTCTATTTTGCGATTAAACTCACTTTGATAAAAATTAATTTTAGATTTTATTTCATTCAAAGGATAGCCAGAAATTTTAGCGTATTCTTTCATTAATAAATCAAGATAAGGCTGTTCTTTTATATTATTTGATAAACTTTTCATTTTAATATCAAAAGAAAGTTCTTCATGGAACTCCATTCTGTTTAAATCTACTAAATACATTTCATATCCGCCATCTTTTCTAATTATTAAAGTATTTCCGGGTGTATTATCTTTAATATAAACTCCTTTGGTGTGCACATAATAAGAAAATCTGGCAAAAGCTTTTACACATTCATGAGAATCTGGCTGTTCATATAGTTCACGTAATGTAAAATCATAAGGAACATATTTTGAAATATAATAACTGGAAGTAATACCAATAAAATCAGAGTTTTCAATATATGCCAAAGGCTCAGGATTTAATATATCGAGCTCAAGCAGCTTTTGGCCATGTTCAAAAGACCTTCTGGCCTTAGATTTTCTAAAATATTTATATACGAATTTATTTATAAAATGAGGCTTTTTAAAACTTTTTACTGTTATAAAATCTGATTGTAATGGTATTTTTTTTATGACATTTCTTTCCGGATTTCCAAGAATTTCATTAAAATTTCCAAAATTCAGAATTATAGCAAGTAATTCGTCTTTACAGTTTAAATATTTTTTGTTCAATATATATTTACGCATTTAGTATAAAAATTTTAGCTAATTATAGTAACAATAAGGATTAGCTTATATTAAAGAATTTATGATATAAAGTAATATTAAAGAAATAGTACGTATTTAAAACAACAAATTTAATAAAATTTCGTTTTTTTATTAGCTTTGTCAATTATAAGGAATAAATGAACAAAATTATATATTCAATTCTGATTTTAAGTCTATTAGGAGGCTGCTCCACCAAAAAAAACGGAATAACCCATCGTACATATCATCGTATTACTACTTGGAATAATACGTTATTTAATGGAAAAGAGGCATTAAATGAAGAAATGAAATCAAGAGATTCGAAATATAGAGATAATTTTTCTACAATTTTGCCAGTTATACCGGGAGATCCTTTTGAAGAACAAAAAGAAAATACCATTGATTTAGCTTTACAAGAATCAGAAAAAAAATCATTTAAGATTTCAGAAGAAATTAAAGATAATTTAAAAAAATTAGACGCTCAAGGAGCTATAAATTCATTATCTGGCATGGTTGATAAAGCTTTAGGAGCCGGTAATGATTCTAAGGCACAGGGCTATGACAAAGCAATAGAAAAAGGAAAAAAAGCCATTGAAAAACACTCAATGCTCATTAAAGGCAAAGAATATAATTCTATGATGAGTGAAGCCTATTTATTATTAGCAAAAGCCTATTATTATAAAAAAGATCCGTTTGAATCTCTTAATTATTTGAATTACATGAATTCTACATTAGTTAAAAATAGGCGTAAAACCGAGGCACAAGGATACATGGCTCTAGCGCAAGCTCAGGCTGGAAATGTATTTCAGGCCAATGAAATATACGAAAATCTTATTAATCAAAAATTGAAAAAAAAGGATGCAAGGTTTATTTCAAAAATTTATCCTCAGTTTCTAATTGATGAAAAAAGATATAAAGAGGCTATAAAAGCACTTGATTTGGCTAAAAAATATAACAAAAATAAAGCTGAACAAGCTCGTTTTAATTTCATCCAAGGGCAACTATCAGAAAAAATAAAAGAAGATGATCTTGCAATTAACTATTATAATAATGCCTATAAGAAAAAATCTTCTCCTGAGATGGAGATAAAGTCGCAAATTGCTTTATCTAGGTTGTATAAGAAAAAAGACAGCGTAGCTTATTTAGACAGAATAAAATTTTTAAAATACTTAACGAAAAAAGGATTATATCAATCTAGAAAAAATGAAATTTATTATGCGATGGGACTTACATCTCTTAGAGAAGAGAGAGAAAAAGAAGCTATGACATATTTCTTTAAGTCTTTAAAAGAAAAAGAAAGCGATCCACAAATACGAGCATTAGCTTATCAGGAAGTAGGTGATGTATATTTTTCAAAGCCTGATTATGTATATGCAAGCGCATATTATGATAGTGCTATTTCAAGATTCGTAGACCCTACGATGAAAAAGAGGTTAAGTATTAAAAATAAAGTGTTAGAGGAAATAACACAAAAGTACTATTTAGTAAAAAAGAATGATAGTATTTTACATGTAGCTAGTATGGCCCCCGAAGAAAGAAATAATTATTATCAAAACTTTATTAAACAGCTAAAAGAAAAAGAAGAAAAAGAAAGACTACAACTGGAAAAAAATAAGAGAAGAGAAAATAACACAGAGTTTGCAACTGAAACATTAGATAATGACTCTGGATTATTTACATTAATAACTCCTAATTCAAAAGGAAAATGGTATTTTTATAATAATAGTTTGAAGCAAGCAGGGCAATCTGAATTCAAAAAGCAATGGGGAGATAGAATGTTAGTTGATAATTGGAGAATGAGCAAAAAAATATCAAATTTAGATGATGTAAAATCTGAGTTAACTGGTCAATCAGATTCAAAAAATTCACGACGATTTGAAATTGAATATTATACAGAAAATTTACCTAAAACCAAAGCAGAGTTGGATGTCTTAAAAAATCAGAGAGATTCCGTAGAATTATCTTTAGGCATCTTATATCATGATAAGTTACATGATGTAAAATCAGCTACATCAACGTTAGAACATTTGTTGCTTATGGTTCCCTTTAACGATGAGATTACTCTCGCAGCTATGTATAATCTTTATAAATATAATCAAGAGGAAAATAAAAGTTTAGCTAATAAATATTCTGATTTAATATTGAAAAAATATCCGGACTCAAAATATGCATATAGCATAACACACCCTCAAGTCAATACATTAAAAACTAATTCGTCTGAATCCATTTTATTCTATGAAGAAGCTTATAAAAAATATGAGAAAGGAGAATATTGTGAAGTAAAAGATTTAGCATCTGAAGCTAATTTGAAATATCCGAAAGATGAGATCGTAGCAAAATTTGCTTTATTATCGGCTTTTTGTGATGCAAAGCTTGGCAATAAAGAAGAATTTATGCAATCATTAGAAAGTATTTCCATTGATTATAAAGACAAAGACGAAGGTAAAAAAGCTGATGAGTTACTGAAATTTTTTAAAGACAAAGATAAAAATGCTCAAAAAAAATCTTTAAAAGTAAATGAATCTCAATTACAAAATAATGGACCTATTGAATATAACAATAAAATAAAACCTGCTACATACGAAATTCCTCAAGATAATTAATTTGATTTAAGTATAACAGTAATTATTACGCACAAAAAGAATTTTTAGAAGGCAATAATAATGTATAATTTTTTAATATGATTTAAATCATATATTTATTTATAATCATTCTAAATAAAAAAACTAACTTTGAAGAAGATAAATGAAAATTTAACTTTATTATAAAGTAAATGAGTAATTTTCACTGTGTGTTCTCACAAAATTGGTTTTATTTTATTTAGTTTATAAAGCAAAATTTTTGTTATCAAAAATTTTGCTTTTTATTTTAATAAAAGATTAATCAATTAAAATTAATCGTTAATTATCTCAATATTAAGTTCTTTCAATTGTTCTTTATAAATATAAGAAGGTGCATCGATCATAACATCTCTACCTGAATTATTTTTTGGGAATGCAATATAATCGCGGATTACTTCTTGTCCTCCCAAAATGGCTACCAGACGATCAAAACCAAAGGCAATTCCCGCATGAGGAGGAGCTCCAAATTTAAAAGCATTCATTAAGAATCCAAATTGAGCTTCAGCATCTTCCTCTGTAAATCCTAATAAAGAGAGCATTTTTCCCTGAAGTTCCTTATTATAGATTCGAACAGACCCACCTCCAATTTCATTACCATTCAATACGAGATCATAAGCATTAGCTCTTACTTCACCAGGCTTAGTGTCTAAAATGGATATATCCTCAGGCTTAGGGGAAGTAAAAGGATGGTGCATGGCGAGATATCTGTTTTCATCTTCATCCCATTCAAGAAGAGGAAAATCCACTACCCATAAAGGTGCATATTCATCAGGATTTCTTAATCCCAAACGTTCCGCCAATTCCATACGTAAAGCACTGAGTTGAGGCCGCACCTTTTTTGTTGAACCGGATAATAGCAGTAGCAAATCACCAGGTTGCGCATTTGCTTTATTAATAACGATTTTAAGCTGGTCTTCCGAATAAAATTTATCTACAGAAGATTTAATGCTTCCATCCTCGTTATAACGTATATATACTAATCCTGAAGCTCCTATTTGAGGCCGTTTCACCCAATCGGTAAGCTCATCCAATTGTTTTCTAGTATACGAGGCACATTTTTCAACATTTATACCTACAACTAATTCTGCTTCATCAAATACTTTAAAGCCATTGTTTTGTAATTCTTCATTCAATTCAATAAATTCCATTCCAAATCGAACATCCGGTTTGTCATTACCATATCTTCTCATAGCTTCAGCATAAGTCATTCGCGGAAATTTATCAAAAGAAATGCCTTTAAGCTCTTTTAATAAATGTTTAGTTAACCCTTCAAAAGTGTTAAGAACATCTTCCTGTTCTACAAAAGACATTTCACAATCTATCTGTGTAAATTCAGGTTGACGGTCTGCACGTAGATCTTCATCGCGAAAACATTTAACCAATTGAAAGTATTTATCTAGGCCACCAACCATGAGTAGTTGCTTGAATGTTTGAGGAGATTGAGGTAAAGCATAAAATTGTCCCGGATTTATACGTGAAGGTACAACGAAATCACGCGCTCCTTCAGGAGTTGATTTTATTAAAACAGGAGTTTCAACTTCAATAAATCCTTTACCGGAAAGGTAATTTCTCACCAATTGTGCAACTTTACTCCTGAAAATTAATTTATCTTTTACCGGATTACGCCTTATATCCAGGTATCTGTATTTCATACGTATCTCTTCCCCTCCGTCGGTATCATCTTCAATAGTGAAGGGGGGAACCAAAGATTCGTTAAGTATGGATAATTTTTCGACTAAAATTTCAATAGAACCTGTAGATATATTAGGATTTTTGCTCGATCTTTCAATGACTGTTCCTGATACTTGAATTACATATTCACGACCCAATTTTCTTGCTTTCTCAATTAAGTCCTTATCAGTACGTTGTTCATCAAAAACAAGTTGAGTAATTCCGTATCGATCGCGTAGATCAATCCAAGTTACAAAACCTTTATCTCGAATTGTTTGTATCCATCCGGCAAGAATTACCTTTTGCCCGATATTTGATTCATTAAGTTCTCCGCAGGTGTGGGTTCTATACATTGTTGACAATTTTAATTACAAAAATAATTATTATATCTTGAATAAAAGATGAAATCTAACAATATCAAAAATAATTAATTTTAAGGTTGAACTTTTTACATGTCTTATTTAGATATCTTTTGAAAACAACTTTTCAATCAGTAATATGAATTTATTTAATTAGAATATTTTATTCAAAGCCATTTTTTTCTTTTCAACCAATAATAAATAATTAACGTAATAATAAACATAATAAATATTATGATCGGATAACCCCATTTATAATCGAGCTCAGGCATAAAATGAAAATTCATACCATAGATACCGGCTATAAAAGTTAACGGCATAAAAAATATGGAGAATATGGTCAAAGTCTTCATAATCTCATTGGTTTTTTGAGAAGAAAGAGAAATATAAAGATTAAGCAAATTATTCAGATCATCCATCACCTGCTCATAAAGAGTGGTAAGTTTTAAATACAAGTCTTTCACGTCTTGATGAGCCGCTTTTTCTTGTTTAGTAGGCTTAACTGAGTTAATAACTTCATCTGAAAGGATCAATAATTTGGTGCATAGATTTGTTTTTCTTTTTAAAGAATAGATGTTCTGCAATACTCTTGAATTAGGACTTTTTAAAAAAAGTTTATTTTCATAGGATTCTAATCTGTTTATAATATGTAAAATGGAGTCATTATAGGTTTGTAAAACACATTTTAAAATTTTAATAATGACCATATTGGTCGATATAGTTTCCTCTTTATTTAAACATTTGGTGACAATCTCATCAATAAAAGGCATTTCTATACGATGTATAGTAATGATTAAAGATTCATTAAAAAAAATGGCAATTTTGTTAGATAGACTTTCAATATTTGTATCTTTTTTTTCTCCTTTATGTACAACTCTTAATATGAGGAAATTAACTCCGTTTTCAGTTTCAAATTTTGGTAGGTGATTAGGTTCTAAACTATCCGCAAGGTTATAGAAATTAAGATTGCATTTTTCTGCAATTTCTTGCATCTCCTCTTTAGAAGGGTTAAATAAGTCTATCCACTTAAAATTTTGTTGGTTTATTATTTTTACTGCCATTAATTACTTTTTTAAAATAATATTACTCTTAGGTTTAAAATTAATAAAATTTCAAAAAATAAATTAAATTATTACATTGTTAATTATATGTATGGATTTAAATTGCTAATTTTTTAGTAATTTTGAAATTATATTATCTTGTTTGTGTTTGTTGAAAAAAATAATTTTTTAGTTGTATTATTAGAGGAAACAAAATCAGATCAATAGATAAATAATATTGATAAAATTCTTACATTAAACAGCTATTATTAAAGATAACGGTTATAAACTTTCAAGTTCGTATTTTTGGCTATGAATGGTAAAAGCTTCTTCCGTTCTTGCAGAAAAATACAGATTATTGACTCTGACATTGTTATGATCATATACATACCATAATAAGCAATCTTGCTTCCAATAAATTTGTAATCCGTTGTATCTAACGGCATCTTCCCATTCAGTATGAATAAAAATCTCAAGATCTTCATCAGAAATATTGGAAATTCCAAAAAATTCATATCCTCCCTGTGCACATTGATAATAGAGCATAACAATTATAAATTCAATAAGAGGAATTTGTTCCTCAAACCATTCATTTTCATTTAATAATTGATAAACTTTCGGATTAACATTTTCTTGATCAATTTCAAACCCCCAATAGCATATATTTTGATTTTCCTCCAGAAATACTATTTTGTTTCCATCTTTCTGTAGTTGGCTGGGTAAAGCAAATCGATTAAAAGATTCCATCAGCATATTATTTTTTCCGACCAACAGATACAAATCACGTAAAATATTAGGTAAAGTAGTTCCTAACTTAATTTCAATCTTGTCAAGTTCAGAAGGTTTTACTCCGTCATTTTTAGTTAAGCTTCTGCCTAGCAATCGTTCAGCCAAAGAGTTAATAGTATGCATTTACATAAATTTATTCAAAAATATATATAAATTTAAATTTATAAAATGATTTTTACTTAAAAGTAATGAAAATGAAATGATTATATTGTAAGGAAATTTTCTTATTGCTTAGGTTTAAAGCAATTATAATGAAGTATAATTAATTTTTATCTATATTTGGGGGAAGAAAAGTTAATTAATTTATTCTATTTATAAAATTACCGATAATAGCTTTTCAATGGTAATTTCTCCCAAGTTATTATTAGAATGAATTACTCTTTTTATTAATGATTAATATATAAATAAAAGAATTATGAAGCTTTTATTACTAAGCAATTCCACTAATGTGGGGGAGAGATATCTTGAGTTTTCCAAATATCAAGTCCAGTCATTTTTAGAGGATGAAAAATCAAATATTCTATTTATTCCTTATGCAGCCGTAACGTTTTCCTATGATGAATATGAAAATAAAGTAAATGAAGCCTGGAAATCAATACATGTAAAAGTGCAAAGTATACATCATTTTTCAGATGTTGAAGAAGCCGTAAAAAATGCTGATGTAATAGTGGTAGGTGGAGGAAATACATGGCAGTTGGTAAGAAAATTACAGCAAAAAAAAGTATTATCTCTTATACGTGAAAAAGTAAGTATGGGAACTCCATATATAGGATGGAGTGCAGGATCTAACATTGTATGCCCAACATTACGAACAACTAACGACATGCCTATTATTGAGCCAGAAAATTTTCAAACCCTAAATCTAATACCTTTTCAGATAAATCCACATTATTTGGATGTCCACCCTTCTGATTTTGGTGGAGAAACACGAGAGCAACGTATCATGGAATTTATACATTTAAATCCTAATGTATATGTAGTAGGGCTCAGAGAAGGTACAATACTACATTATGAAAATAAAAAACTAAGACTTATTGGTGAAAAAACTGCAAGAATATTTATACATAATCAGCCCATAAGAGAATTGGATTCTTCAGAAGATTTCAATTTTTTGCTTACATAACTAAAGTGCTAATAAATAAAAATTTAAAAAATCATATTTTTGCATAAATAAATCTATATATGTCATTATATCCATTGCTATTTCAGCCTTCTTTCCATTATAGAATATGGGGTGGGAATAAATTAAAAAATCTCGGAAAAAATATAACAGAAGAAAATATAGGAGAAAGTTGGGAAATATCTACAGTTCCGGGATCAGTAAGTATAGTTTCTAATGGAATTTTGAAAGGAAAAGATTTAGATGATTTAATTAAAGAGTACAAAGAACAGCTTGTAGGGAAAAAAATATATCGGAAATATGGGAATAGGTTTCCCCTTCTTATTAAGTTTCTAGATGCTGCTCAGCCCTTATCCGTTCAAGTGCATCCTAACGATGAGTATGCCGAAGTTCATCATCATTCATTTGGAAAAACAGAAATGTGGTATGTATTGGACTCTGAGCCTGATTCTAAAATTATACTAGGGTTTGAAAAAGGGATAAATAAAAGTATTTTTGAAGAAAGCATTGAAAACAACACGTTACATTCAATTCTAAGAAAAGTACATCCGGAAAAAGAAAATGTAATTTTTATTCCTTCCGGAACTGTTCATGCTTTAGATAAAGGAGTGTCGGTAATTGAAATACAGCAAAATTCGGATGTAACTTATAGGATATACGATTACGATAGGATCGATAAAAACGGAAAAAAAAGAGATTTACATATCAAACAAGCAGAGGATGTAATGGATTTTTCTTTTGTTGATGAGCCTTTTTTGCAATATGATAAAAATTCGGAAGAAGCAACAATTGTTACTTCACCGTTTTTTACGGTTTCTAAAATGGAAATTACAGAAAATAAAATCCTTTTTTCTTCGGGGAATTCCTTTCGAATACTCATTTGTATTGAAGGAGAATGTTCAATTTTGAATCAAAATATACCTGTTATTATTACTAAAGGACAAACAGTATTGCTTCCGGCAGCCTTATCAAATATAGAAATAAAGCCTCATGTTAAAACGAAACTTTTAGAGGTTCATATAGATTAAATATGAAATATCTCAAGACAGTAGCAACAATTCTTTGGAAAGTATGGTTTTATATTTTAACAGCCCTATGTACACTTACTGTTGGAGTTATAATTTATCTGATGTCTTATCAGAATAATAATAAGCTTACTTATTTCTTTATGCGTATGTGGGGATGTGTGATTTTTTACGGATCAGGATTTACATATTCTTTATATTCGAAAGTGAATTTAGACCCAAATGAAAATTATATTTTTATAGCCAATCATACTTCTTTAATTGACGTGGTGTTAATGTATGTGCTTCATCCGAAACATCCCATAGTGTTTGTTGGTAAAAAAGAGCTGGAAAAATATCCTGTATTTGGTAGAATTTATAAAAAGGTATCTATCCTAGTAGACAGATCAAATAATCAAAGTAAGCAAGCCGTATTCTCAGCTGTAAAAAAAGAATTGACCCAAAATAATAGAAATGTTGTTATTTTTCCGGAAGGAGGGGTTCCAAAGCGTAAAATAATTTTAGAAAAATTTAAAGATGGAGCCTTCATATCTTCCGTTTATTGCAACAGTCCGATAGTTGTGTACGTATTTCATAACCTTAAGAATATGTTTCCTTTTGTCTTTAATTTAGGATATCCGGGTAAAGTTAAAGTAGAACGAATTAAAATTCTATTTCCGGAAGGGGTAACCAAACAGGACCTCAAAGAAGAAGCTTATCATCTAATTTATGAAAGAATTAAAGATGATAAGATAAACCATGCAAATATTAGATAAATAATTCTATATGTTAGATGCGTTAATAGAGTATGGATATATAGGATTATTTGTAGCTTCTTATCTTGCAGCTACAATTTTACCGTTTAGTTCAGAGGCTGTCCTTACCGGTATTCTTCTTATGGGAGGAACTCCTTGGATAAGTATTGTAATTGCCGCCATCGGAAATTGGTTAGGAGGAATGACCAGTTATTATTTGGGAAGGTTAGGCAAAATAGAATGGATCGAAAAATATTTAAAAATCAGAAAGGATAAGATAGACACTGTATCTCATAAACTAAATAAAAAAGGAGCATATATTTCTTTTTTTTCTTTTTTACCAGTAATTGGTGATGTTATTCCGGTTGCTTTGGGATATACGAAAGCAAATATTTATAAGGTCTCTATCTCCATGTTAGCAGGTAAATTATTTCGTTATGTTATTATTATGTATACCTTTAAAAGTTTTACTAGTTTTTTTAAGTTTTAGAGCTTTTCCATTCCTCGAAATTGTTTAGCTTATTTATATAGGAATAAATTTGTTGAGATAAAAGGCTAATTTCCCGAAGCTGATAAGTAATTAATGATTGATTTTCCGCCAAAAGATTTAATTCTTCTTCTTTCTCTATACATTCAATGTCACAATTAACTAAAGTACCCTCAATGTTCAATAAACAGTTATTTAAGTTATTTTCAACTGAAAAAATTAATTGAGAATCAATTTCCGTAGCTAAACTATTCTGATTGATATAGGATCTAAGTGAAGAAATTCTTGTAGAAAGAAGATTAATAAATGTTTGAATATTATAAATATCGGATTTGTAATTTTTTGAGATTTTGGGCTCAGAAATAATTCTTTGAAAAGCACTGGATAAGTTGGATGTTTCAAGCAAAACATCTCTCCTGGATAGCTTTATTTCTGTATCAGAAAGTTTATCATTATTCAATAAATTATAGGTTATTTTATTAAAATAATCTAAATTAGATTTAAGTAATTTATCAATTAAAACAGGAAGATTTTTATACTCCCAGGTGGGAAGAAAGGAGAAGCTTACTATAAAGCTAATTACTACTGCAATGGTTGTTCCTCCCAAACGATGATAAATATTGGTCCAGCTGTCGCTTCCGCTATGCTCTAAAAAAATCAGAAGTATAACAAATATAGTAACAAAAGCAACTCCAGTTCTATAATTGATAGGAATAAAGCTATACGCACCTACTATACATATAAATGTAACTACACAAATAACATAAATGTTGTGAGTAATAAGTAGTAAACTGAGAGTAATGAGTCCTCCAATTATGGTTCCTTGTAGTCTTTGGATACATGAATTTTTAGTATTTCCATATACGGGTTTTAAAATCAAAATTATGGTTAAAAATACCCATGCATAATATTCAATTTTCAGTAAAGTACAAATAATATATGAAACGGAAATCGCTAAACTTACTCTTAAAGCATGTTTAAAGATATTTGATTTTAGATTTAAATTAGCCTTAAAAGTTGAAAAATTATAATTGTATTGTCTGGTAAACTTTTCTAAATCTAAGTCTTCATATTGCTTTTTCTCGGTTCTGAATTCACCATTTATAAGGGATTTTATGAATCCCGTCTGTTTATAAAAAGATTTAAATATAAAGCGAACATGCTTCAATGCATTAATATCAATATTAGCATCTTCATTTTTATTATTTTCAAGATCAATTATACGATTTTTAAAGTAGTCTAATTGAGAAATATCTATAGAAACTGAAACATTTTTATGTAAATTTATAGACCAACTTAATTCATAAAGAATATGTTCCATATTAGATAAATGATATTCAAAATCCTTTTTTAAGTTACTTTTAATAAGAGAGTCAATTAATTTATTGTCTTGAAGATTTAATGATATCAGCTGTTCATATAAATCAATTAAGGCGCTGAATATCAAAGTCATCTTTCTTCCTTTTGCAGAAAAGCTTTTTGCATTTATTCTTAATTTAAAAAGGTTTTCTCGAATATCTTCATGATTAATATGTATTTTTTCCTGTTTTTCAAATAATTTATTTAATACTTCGGTTTGTTTCTGAACATTTGTAGGATTTTTTAACTTTATAAGGAAATATTCATGAATAAGTACAGTATACTCGTATAAATATCTAATATTTTCACTTATTTTTTGTTCAATAACCCTATACGGTTGAATTCTCCATAAAACTAAAGAAATAAGCCCATATAAAAGTACACCCAACATCATTCCCAATGTGTTCATTACAATGTGATTGCCCTCAAAACTACAAGCATATACCACACATAACAAGGAAGATATGCTTACACTTACAGCCCGAGAACCGTATATAAAAAACATGGAAAAGAAAAAGCCGCATAAAGTAATCCATATACCGAAAATAACTTTGTGGGAAATCAATAATTGGCTGACGAGGACTACTAAAAAATAAAATAAAGCAGCAATGGATTGTGTGTTAAATTTAACACGTATCGATCCGGGATTATCTCCCAAACCGGCAACCAAAGCTCCTGAAGAAGCAACTATACCAATACCCGGTCTATTAAAAAGCCAACCGGCAATCAACGGAATAACTATAGCTACAGCTATACGCAATCCACGGCTGAAATAAAAGCCGAGAATAAAAAAAGTACTTTCCGATACTATGTGTTTAATTTTTTGCTGCATATAAGTGTATAAGCAGAGGCATGCAAATTATTTATTAAGATTAAATTTTATCCTTCAAGTCCGAAAATCATGTTGGATAAGATAATAGCTAAAACTATACAGGTTATAACTATATACATACGATCCTTTTCGATGGCAAAAGCTATTATAGAGAAGGCGACCCGCAAAACGGGGGTGGCTATTAACACGGCTACACCTAATTGAATGATAGCTAAACCGTCTAATTTTAAAACAGCAGGAAGAAGTGTGGATAATTCCCTTAAATAATTAGGAGCACCTACAAAAGTTTTGAAGTTCAATTCTTGATCCGGATGTTGGGATATATAAATTACACCACCAGTAATAGTAATAAGAGAAGAAAGAATTACTCCGTAACGTAACAGTTTCCCTATATAGAGCTCTACATCACGTTCCTCCCAGAATTTTTTTGAAAAAAAATTAACCATTATATCAACTTAAAGTTTAGGAAAATTTATATGAGGAAACCATCTAATTAATGAGGGTTCTAACCCTCTATATATCATTTGAATAGCAAGTATAGCTATAACTAGACTAAAAATTTTTCGCAACAGCTGCACATTAATAACCATCAATATTTTAGAGCCTAAAAATGCACCTAGCAAAACTCCTACTACCACAGGCATGGCAAGAAAGGGATCAATCTGACCTCTTTGGAAATAAATAACCGCGCTGGCAGCGGCTGTTACGCCAACCATAAAATTAGAGGTAGTGGTAGACACCTTAAATGGTATTTTCATGGCAGTATCCATTGCCAATACTTTAAGAGCTCCCGATCCAATGCCCAATATACCTGAAAGCACACCTGCCACTGTCATTAGTGAAAATCCGGCACCAATATTTCTAACATTATAATTTTGAATTCCATTAGGGGTAGGATAGGTTCCGTTTAATTTTAGCTTGGTCGCCAGCTTACTTCCCGGAGCAGTATAATCAATAGCTGCATTTTTCTTTCTCAATGTCATGATCGAAGAGAAAATGAGAGTAAAACCTAAAATAATATAAATGGCCGAAGTAGGCAAAAATACGGCTACCAATGCACCTAATACAGCTCCAGTAGTGGTGGCAATTTCAAGAAACATTCCAATACGAACATTGGTCATTCCTTCCTTTATATAGGCTGCTGCCGCTCCGGAAGAAGTGGCAATTGAAGTTACGAGTGCGGTACCCACCGCATATTTTATATCGACACCAAAACCGAGAGTAAGCAGAGGAATAATTACCACTCCGCCACCAAGTCCTGTAAGTGATCCCAATGTCCCCGCCGCAATTGCTCCAAAAAAAAGGATAATTGTAAAAGTTATTATTGTCAAAATGATTTGAAATTAAGAAATTATACAACAAATTTAAGTATTCCTTTCCAATAAGGGACATGAAAACAAATTGAATTTATATACACGATAAAAATTATAACTCAATCCATAGAAAGAATGATGCCTATACTCACTATGAGCATAGGCTTCCTTATCTTTTATTCGGTGCTTAGATAAACCTTTTAAGCATTTAACTGAGTAAAAATAGCTTCCCAGTCATGGTTGAGCTTTTTAAGTTTAGATTTTAGTTCGGAATATTCTTTAAGTTGCTCATCTTTAGGGTTTTCTTTGGTGAAAATATCTTCAAAAGAAGAAATCTTTTCTTCAGTTTTTTCTATGTCGTTTTCAAGTTTAGACAACTTATTTTCAAGGGATTTCTGTTCCTTAGTTTTGGATTGAACTTCCTTGCTTGCAGTTGTTGTTTGAATTGCTTTTTGAGTTTTAGTAATACTTGATTTTTCAAGATCCACCTCTCTCATATTTTCTTTTTTTCGATATTCTAAATATTCAGTAATATTCCCTAAAAATTCTTTTACTTCTCCATTTCTAAATTCAAACACCTTATCTGCAAGTCCTTCCAGAAATTCTCGGTCGTGAGATACCAAGATAAGGGTCCCCGAGAAATTTTTTAAGGCCTGCTTAAGAATAGTTTTGGATTGTATATCCAAATGGTTGGTAGGCTCGTCCATGATTAAGGTATTAAAAGGACGAAGAAGTAATTTGCAGAGAGCTAGACGGTTTCGTTCGCCACCGGAAAGGACCGATACTTTTTTATGAACTTCATCTCCTTGGAAAAGAAAGGACCCTAATAAATCCCGTACTTTCGGACGAGATTCTTCAGTAGCAGAATCTTCTGCTTCTTCCAAAATAGTTTTATAAGGATTTAGTACTTCAGCCTGGTTTTGAGCGAAGTATCCAATTTGTACATTATGCCCTATTTCTAATTTTCCTTCATAGGAAAGAAGACCGTCCATAATTTTAGCTAGTGTGGTTTTTCCTTGCCCGTTTTGTCCAATGAAAGCAATTTTTTCTCCTCTTTCGATATAAAAAGTTGCGTTTTCAAAAACGGTATGTGTGTCAAAAGATTTTCCTAAATTTTCCGCTTTAAAAATAATCTTTCCGGGAGTTACGCTTGGTTCAAATCGTATATGAAAGCGAGTCACATCATCATCCTCAACTTCGATACGTTCAATTTTATTTAACTTTTTTATTAAAGACTGGGCAAAAGAAGCCTTATTTGCTTTTGCTCTGAATTTGTCAATAAGTTGCTCTGTACGTTTAATTTCTTGTTCTTGATTTTTTTGAGACTGAATTATTTTTTCTTTTCTTTCCTGTCTTAAAATGAGATATTTGGTATAATTTGCTTTGTAATCCTGAATGGATTTATTGGAAATTTCAATCGTTCGGTTCGTTACATTAGTTAAAAATTGCTTATCGTGTGACACCAAAACAACAGCTCCATTGTAGTTAATTAAAAAGTTTTCCAACCAAATAATTGATTCTATATCTAAGTGATTAGTCGGCTCATCCAAAAGTAAAACGTCGTTTTCTTCCAGTAACAATTTTGCCAATTCAATTCTCATTCTCCATCCTCCCGAAAAATCATCAGTAAGTCTATTAAAATCTGATTCTTTAAAACCTAACCCTTTTAATATTTTTTCAATCTCCCCGTCTATAGTATAACCTCCTAATGTTGAGTAACGTTCGGTAAATTCTGTTAAGTTAGTAATGAGTTTGTGATATTCATCAGACTCATAGTCTGTTCTCGAAGCAAGCTCATGGTTGATTTTATCTATTTTATCATTAATTGCATTGAGTTCCGTAAATGCTTGCTTGGCTTCTTCCCATACGGTTCTTCCCATTTCAAAATCTAAATCCTGCTTCAAAAACCCGATACGTACTTCTCCTTCTTTCTCAACAGTACCTTCTGTAGAAGGTTGCACTCTAGATAAAATTTTTAATAAGGTTGATTTTCCTGCTCCATTTTTTCCTGCTAATCCAATTCGATCATTCTTGTTAATTCTAAAATTTACATTTTCAAATAAATAAGTTCCAGCAAAATGTAAACCTAAGTTTTGAACTAATATCATTTTTCTCTTAAATTTTGAATAGACAAAGGTACTACTTTTAATCTTATTAGATTTACAATTGTCTAATTAGAAAAATTTAGAATAAATTTGTTTTTTTAAATATAATCTTATGAAAAATATAATTTTTTTAATAGTAACTTTAATAAGTTTTAATTTTACATTAACTTCATGTAGTGATGATGACAATAACAACTATGTTCCCATAGTGGAAAATAGTTCAGATGCAATGGTACATTCTTTTACAGTAGTTAAATTTGATCGAATTATTAGTAAATTTACTTATGCTATTGATCGTTCTTTTGTGAATAAATTGCAGTCGTCAAGTAATGTTTTAGTATATAGACAAGTAGGTTTTGACAATATTGGAAATCCAGAATGGGAGTTGATGCCAAGCCAATATTCTATTGAATACATAATTCCGGGAAATTCTCAAGTAGAAAAAGGTACGCTAACTTATTACCATACGTTTTCAACTGATGGCTTTACCATATATGCGGATGCTGATTATGACATTGATTTCTATAGTCCTGAAGCGATACATGATCAAACATTTAGAATTGTAGTAATACCTGGTATTTGGGCTCGATCAAACCAATCAATGGTAAATTATAAAAATTATAATGAGGTAATTAAATATTATCATATAGATGAAAGTAAGATTACAACCTTACAACCGATAAAGAAATAAACAGAAATAATTAATATAAAAAAAGAGGCTTATTATAAGCCTCTTTTTTTGAATAAAATACATTCATTATTTTTCATATCGTTTCATAACCCTTTCACTAACTCCTACGTTAGAGAATCCTCCGTCATGGAAAAGATTTTGTAGAGTAACCTTTTTCGTTAGATCGGAAAATAAAGTAATACAATAATTGGCACAATCTTCTGCGGTAGCATTACCTAACGGAGATATTTCATCAGCAAATTCAATAAATCCTCCAAAGCCTTTAACACCGTTTCCGGCAGTAGTAGGAGTTGGTGATTGCGAAATAGTATTTACCCTAACTTTCTTTCGTATACCCCATTCATATCCGAAACTTCTAGCGATACTTTCCAAAAAAGCTTTATTATCTGCCATATCATTGTATCCAGGAAAAGTTCTTTGTGCCGCAATATAAGAAAGAGCAACAATACTACCCCATTCGTTCATTGCGTCCTTATCCCAAGCTGTTTTCATCACTTTATGGAAAGAAACGGCAGATATATCCCATCCTTTAGTTAACCATTCGTAGTTTATATCTGTATATTCTTTATTTTTTCTGACATTAACGGACATTCCTATTGAATGTAAAATAAAATCAAGCTTTCCGAATTTTTCTAGAGCATGATCGAAAAGTTTGTTCAAATCTTCCATAGAAGTAGCATCTGCAGGGACTGTATCTGAGTTGGTTTTTTCAGCCAAAGCATTAAGCTCTCCTTTTCTAAGAGCAACTGGTGAATTAGTCAGGATAAATTCTGCTCCTTCTGCGTGGGCTTGTTCTGCAACTTTCCAAGCAATGGAGTTGGAATCTAACGCTCCGAAAATAATTCCCTTTTTTCCCTTTAATAATCCGTGAGACATAGTATTTATTTAAAAATGTTAACAGAACAAATTTATGTAAATAATTTAACATAGAGACGAAAAGTTTGTTATCTTATTTTGAGCTAAAAACAATAGGTTGATACTATTTAAATTCTATTCAATTATAATAGGTTATTACAAATAGATTAAAATTGAGCATGGTTTGTGCGTTTTATTATAAATTATCCAGGAATGTATTGATTTGATAGAATAGGATATAAATATATTTAGTGTACTAAATAGTATCCAGGTATTCTTTAAGATTTCATTCATTGTTTATAAATTTGAATAAATATTCTAAAAAATGAATAAAACTAAAGACAGAATTGATTTCTTAAGGAAGGAATTGACTGATTTAAATTATAAATATTATGTGTTAGATCAGTCGGAAGTATCCGATTATCAGTTTGATGTAATGATGGAAGAACTGAAAAAATTAGAAAAAGAAAATCCGGAATATGACAATCCCAATTCCCCTACACATAGAGTGGGAGGACAAATAACCAAAATTTTTCCGACTGTAAGACATGAAAGACGGATGTATTCTTTGGATAACAGTTATTCTTTTGACGATATTAAAGACTGGGCGGTTAGAATTTCGAAATCTATAAATGAAACAGTAGAATACGTCTGTGAACTTAAATACGATGGACTCTCAATTAGTATATTATATGAAAATGGGCAATTAGTACAAGCGGTAACCAGAGGAGATGGTTTTCAAGGAGATGATGTTACCCATAATGTTCGGACTATACGATCAGTTCCTCTTCATTTAAAAGGAAAATATCCGCAACGTTTTTACATAAGAGGAGAGATAATTATGCCTAAAAAGTCGTTAGAGAAGTTAAATGAAGATAGGAAAAAAGAAGGGCTTGAACCCTATGCGAATCCACGAAATACAGCCAGTGGAAGCTTAAAATTACAAGATAGTGAAGCTGTGGCTAAAAGAGGATTGGATTGCTACTTATACTATGTATTGACTGATGATAGAAAATACAGTACGCAATGGGATTCTTTGCAAAATGCAAAGGAGATGGGGTTTAAAGTAGGAAATTACGCCAAATTATGTTCTAACTTAGACGAAGTAACCAAATTTATTGAGTATTGGAATACTGAAAGATATAATTTACCTTTTGAAATAGACGGAGTTGTTATTAAAGTTAATTCAATATCTGAACAAGAAGAACTAGGATATACGGCTAAATCTCCACGTTGGGCTATTGCTTATAAATTTAAAGCTGAAAAAGTGGAAACTCAGTTATTAAGTGTTGATTATCAAGTAGGAAGGACAGGGGCGATTACTCCTGTAGCTAAATTAAAACCGGTATTGGTAGCTGGAACTACAGTGAAAAGAGCTTCTTTACATAATGAAGATTTTATTGCAAATATGGATTTGCGAATTAATGATAAGGTCTTTGTAGAAAAAGGAGGAGAAATTATTCCTAAAATAGTAGATGTAAATTATGATAAAAGGGAACCAGGTACCATAAAATTGGAATTTATTAAAAATTGTCCAGCATGTGGAACTCCTTTAGTTCGAGAAATAGGAGAAGCAGCACATTTTTGTCCTAATGAAAAAGCTTGTCCTCCTCAAGTAATGGGTAGGATGGAACACTTTGTTTCCAGAAGGGCCATGAATATTGACAGCGTAGGAGCGGAGACTGTATCCATGCTTTATGAAAATGGATTGGTTAAAGACATGTCAGATTTTTATACCTTGAAAAAAGAACAACTAATTGGGCTGGATAGGATGGCCGACAAGTCCGCACAAAATATCATTGACGGAATTGAAGACTCGAAAAAAATTCCTTTTGAAAAAGTTTTATATGCACTGGGAATTCGTCATGTAGGTGAAACTATGGCTAAAAAATTAGCTAAAAGATTTAAGTCTATTGACGGTTTACAAAAAGCTACATTAGAAGAATTGGAAAATACAGCAGATGTAGGAAATAAAATTGCTCTAAGCATACAAGAATATTTTGCAAATCCGGAGCATTTAATCCTTATTAAAAAGCTCAAAGATTCAGGATTACATTTCGAAACTGAAGATTCACAGGAGGAAGTTTCTCATATATTAGAAGGAAAGACATTTTTATTTACAGGAAAATTAACTGCTTTTACTAGAGATCATGCAGAAGAATTGGTAGAAAAAAATGGAGGTAGAAATATTTCTTCCGTTAGTAAAAATTTAAATTATTTGGTGGTAGGCGAAAAAGCAGGATCTAAATTAAAAAAAGCAGAACAATTAGGGACGGTAAAAATTATAAATGAATATCAATTCTTAGAATTATTTGAAAATGAGGGCATAAACCCCACCGAATAAGACCACTAAAATTATAACTTTTTATAAAATATAGCATGAACTGCAATAAACCATTGCAGTTCATGAATTATTAATGATTTCTATCGAACAATACTTCTTCAATATCTTCTAATCGAAAACCTTTTGCTTTTAATAAAATAAGATAATGATATAACAGATCTGCTGCCTCATTTTTAAACAAAATATCATCATTATCCTTAGCTTCAAGAACTACTTCAACCGCCTCTTCTCCAACTTTTTGAGCAACTTTATTAATTCCTTTCTCATAAAGCTGATACGTATACGATCCATTAACTTTTTCCTCAATACGTTTGTTAATAATGTCTTGTAATTTATACACAAATCCTTTAGTACTTTGTTCCTCAAAACAGGAATAACTGCCTGTATGGCAGGTAGGGCCTGCAGGAGAAGCCTTTATTAAAAGGGTATCACAATCACAATCAAGTTCGATCTTCTTTACCCATAAATAATTCTGAGAAGTTTCTCCTTTAGTCCATAAACGTTTTTTACTTCGGCTAAAAAAAGTAACTTTCCCTTCTTGTTTAGTTTTTTCAAAGGCTTCTTCATTCATATAGCCAAGCATGAGTACTTGTAAAGTAAGATCATCCTGAATAATGACAGGAATTAACCCGTTGCTTTTTTCAAAATTTATTTTCATCGAATAGGTATATTTTTAGTTTTTAAATATTTTTTTAATTCTTGGATAGGAATTTCATCAAAATGAAAAATACTAGCTGCAAGAGCTGCAGATGCTTTCGTATTTAAAAAAACATCAGCAAAATGTTCTTTAGCGCCAGCTCCCCCCGAGGCAATTACCGGAATATTTACCTCTTCTGCGATTGTTTGAGTAATATCAAGAGAAAATCCGCTTTTAGTACCATCATTATTCATGGAAGTAAGTAAAATCTCTCCGGCGCCCAGTTCTTCAGCTCTCTTTGCCCAGTCAAGCGTAGAAATAATAGTGGGAGTTCTTCCCCCATGTGTATAAACTTTCCATCCTGTTTTTTCTTTTTTGGTGTCAATGGCAACTACCACACATTGGCTACCAAATCGAGAAGCAATTTCAGAAATTAATTCCGGTCTTTTTACTGCTGAAGAATTGACACTAACCTTATCTGCACCGGCTTGAGTTAGTGAATAAACATCTTCTACAGAATTTATTCCTCCTCCAACCGTAAACGGAATGTTGATTTCATTAGCGATTTTCTCGACCAAGTGTAATAAGGTAGAACGATTTTCAATCGTTGCCGTAATATCAAGAAACACCAATTCATCTGCTCCTTGTTGTACATAAGCCTTAGCCAGCTCTACCGGATCTCCGGCATCAGTAAGGCTCACAAAGTTTATGCCCTTTACAGTTCTTCCATTTTTTATATCCAGACAGGGGATAATACGTTTTTTTAACACTTTATTATTTTTTATATAAGCAATTTCCGGCATTAAAATTTGATGAAAACATAAAAATAATCAAAAATGAGATTATTCTTATTTTTCCATAATTATTGTATTTGTAGAAATTGTTTAAGTTCATTTAATTTGATTTTACCTTCATAAATAGCCTTACCTATAATTGCTCCTTCACAGCCGATTTCTTTCAGCATATGTAAATCATCTAGGGAAGATACTCCGCCACTGGCAATAAGATTTATTGAGGAGGATTGAAGGATTTCATTATATAAATCTGTGGAAGGTCCTTTTAGAGTTCCATCCTTAGAAATATCCGTACAAATTACATAACGAATTCCTTTATTTTCATACTCTTTAATGAAATCCACGACTTCAAAAGAAGAAGACTCTGTCCAACCTTGTGTTGCTATCATTCGATGGTTGCAATCTGCACCTAAAATGATTTTGTCACTTCCAAAAGTAGAAAGCCAAGAAAGAAATAATTCTTGATTTTTTACAGCAATACTTCCTCCAGTAATTTGCGATGCACCGTTTTCAAAAGCAATCTTTAAATCTTCATCACTTTTCAATCCACCTCCAAAATCAATCTTTAAAGAAGTTTGTGAAGCTATTTTATACAGGGTCTTATAATTAATAATTCGATTGGATTTTGCTCCATCTAAATCTACAACGTGTAAAAACTGAATACCGATGTCCTCATATTCTTTTGCAGCATCTAATGGGTCTTCCCGATATACTTTTTCAGTAGAATAATTACCTTGGGTTAACCGTACGCATTTTCCATTAATAATATCTATAGCGGGTATAATTCTCATTTTTTTTAGGATTAAAATTATTTATAAGTAATAAAAAAAGACATAGGTAATCGTGAATTGATAGGTATCATAGTGAATAATAATTACAGTTCCATAAAACTCTTTAATATTTTATCTCCTACATCAGCCGATTTTTCAGGATGGAACTGAGTGGCAAAGAAATTATCTTTCTGTAAAGCTGCACTAAAAGGTAAAATATAAGTACAGGTGGCAGAGGTATTTTCACATAATTCAGCATAATAACTATGTACAAAATAGACATCTTCGTTATTCTCACTTTTGGTAAAAATATCACCCTTTAAATCATATAAGGTATTCCATCCCATATGCGGAACTATATCTGTAGAAGGAAATTTTCGTACGTTAACATTGAAGATATTAAGGCAATTCGTATCTCCTTCTTCCGAATGAGAGCACATCAATTGTTGCCCTAAACAGATACCTAGAAACGGGCGTGTAATGGATTTTATTAATATATCCATACCTCTATCTTGTAAATATGTCATAGCGCTTCCGGCTTCACCAACGCCGGGAAAAATTACTTTATCGGCATTTAGAATATCGCTCTTATTGTCTGTAACCATAGACTCAACCCCCAAGCGGGAAAGAGCATTCTGTACAGATTTTATGTTTCCGGCATTATATTTTATAATTGCTATCATTTTTTACGAACCATTAGAATTATATGAAACTATAAATTTTTAAAAAATTTTTAATTTTTTGATTTTAAAATATTGGGATCAAATGTTTAGAAGATAAAGACAAAAATGATAATTCGTATTATAGACTTCCTTTAGTACTTGGTATAGCAAAATTGGCATCGGTTTGCTTAACAGCCATTTTAATAGCTTTAGCAAAAGCTTTAAAAATAGCTTCTATTTTATGATGTTCATTAGTGCCTTCAGCTTTTATATTCAAATTACATTTAGAATTGTCGCTAAAAGACTTAAAAAAATGATAAAACATTTCAGTAGGCATTTCTCCAATTTTGTCTCTTGCGAACTCAGCTTCCCATACAATCCACGGACGTCCTCCAAAATCAATTCCAACTTGCGCCAGGCAGTCATCCATTGGTAAAAGAAACCCATATCTTTCAATTCCTTTTTTGCTTCCCAAGGCTTGTAACATTGCTTCACCTAATACAATACCGGTGTCTTCAATCGTATGATGTTCATCAACATTCAAATCGCCATCAACTTCAATATATAGATCCATATTCCCATGTTTAGCTATTTGTTCCAGCATATGGTCAAAAAAGCCTAATCCTGTAGAGATGGTACTTTTACCCGAACCATCCAAATTTATTTCCACAGAAATTTTAGTTTCTTTGGTATTACGGACTACCTTAACCTTACGAGGTTGTTTCTTTAAATATCGATAAATTTCTTCCCAACTTTGTGTTTGTAAATCTGCCTCGTTATTTTTTTCCATACCCATATATATAGAACGACAGCCTATATTCTTAGCAAGTTGTACGTCGGTTAGTCGATCTCCGATTACATAAGAATGAGCAAGGTCATAATTTCCTTTTAGATAATGAGTAAGCATTCCTGTTCCCGGTTTTCGAGTTGGAAGATTTTCGTGTTCAAAACTTTTATCTATTAGAATTTCTGAAAACTTTATTCCTTCATTCTCAAAAGCTTTTATGATTTTATTTTGTGCAGGCCAGAAAGTTTCCTCCGGAAAGGATTCGGTACCTAATCCATCCTGATTGGTAACCATAACCAATTCATAATCCATTTCGCGAAATATTCTGGAAAGGTTTTGAAATACTAAAGGATAAAACTCAAGTTTTTCTAAGCTATCTAGTTGATAATCTACAGGAGGCTCTATAACCAAAGTGCCGTCGCGATCTATAAATAATACTTTTTTCATAGGGTATCATTTAATGTTTGTAATGAATTGATTAATGTAAGATTTTCTTCAGGCGTTCCCACCGTTATGCGTAGACTGTCTTTAATTTTAGAAGACTGGTCTCGTACAATAATTCCCTTTTGTATAAGTTGGGTAAAAACTTGATCGACATGAGAAAATTCGACTAGAAGGAAATTAGTATCGGAAGGATATATTTTTGTAACTATAGAAAGTTTTTCCAATGCGGAGCGTAGCTTCTTTTTTTCTTCGAGAATAATAGATTTTCTTTTTTCAAATTCACTGTCTTGGTTCAGTGCTTCTATAGCAGCCTTTTGATTTAAAGCGCTTATGTTATAGGGATGTTTAACTTTATTTAACAACTGAATGATTTCCGGATTGGCATAAGCCATACCAATTCGTACGCCTGCTATTCCCCAAGCTTTGCTTAAGGTTTGGAAAATTACCAAGTGTGGATAGCGATTGATTTTATCTATATATGACCTTTGATCGGTAAATTCTATATAGGCCTCATCTACAGCTACGATTCCGTTAAAATTATCCAATATATAATCTATATCTTTTGGATTCATTACATTTCCAGTTGGATTATTAGGCGTGCAAATTACAATTACCTTTAGGTTTTCATCTGTAATATATTTTTTAATTTCTTCTGTGTTAATTTGAAAATCGGATGTGAGGGGGATGTCTATGACCTCTACATCGTTTAGTTCAGCTGCAACCTGATACATTCCGAATGTAGGGCTGAAAAACATCACTTTATCTTTGCCGGGATTGCAAAATACTCGATAAATATGGTCAATAATTTCATCACTTCCGTTACCAACAAAAATTTTTTCAGCATCAACATTTTTAAGTTCACTTAATTTTTGTTTTAATTCCCTTTGATAAGGATCGGGATATCGATTGTTATTACCAAAAGGATTTTCATTAGCATCTAAAAAAATTCCTTGAATTCCTCCCGATTCATCTCTTGCAGATGAATAAGGATGCATGTTAAGTACATTTGAACGGGCTAGCTGATTTATATTTTTCATGGGTATAATTGATTGAGTTATAAGCGTAAATTTTTTAATAAATTTTAATAATGCACATTGTCTTAGTTTATTTAGCTATGCTTTAACCGTATGCTTACAGCGTTTTTATGAGCTTGTAATTCTTCAGCTTCAGCCATTAGCTCTATAGTTTTTCCAATGCGTTGAAGGCCATCTTTACTAAGTTCTTGAAAAGTAATTTTTTTTAAGAAACTGTCCAGAGAAACTCCGCTATAATTACGAGCATACCCATGGGTAGGCAATGTGTGGTTTGTGCCACTGGCATAATCTCCGGCGCTTTCACAACTATATTTACCTAAAAAAACAGATCCTGCATTTTCAACATGTTTTGTATATTGTTTTGCATTAATAATGGTTAAAATTAAGTGCTCCGGTGCATAAAGATTACTGAATTGGAAGCATTCATCCAAAGAATTAAATAATATGCCTACGCTATTATCCAGTGCTTTTTTCGCAATTTCTTTCCGCGGAAGATCTTCCAATTGAATCTTTATAGCATCTAAAGTATCGTGTAATATTTGTTCATCTGTAGTAAGAAATAAAACCTGGCTATCAGTACCGTGCTCTGCCTGAGAGAGTAAATCTGCGGCAATATATTCAGGGTTAGCAGAAGAATCTGCAATTACAAGCACTTCACTAGGACCAGCCGGAAGATCTATGCAGACTTTGAATTCTTGAGCATATTGTTTTGCTGCAGTGACATATTGGTTACCGGGACCAAAAATCTTATATACGGATGTAATGGATTCAGTTCCTAGTGTTAACGCAGCTATAGCTTGAACTCCTCCAACTTTATAAATCTCAGTAATTCCAATTTCTTTTGCAGCAAAAAGAATAGCAGGATGTATTTTTCCCTCTTGGTTAGGAGGTGTACATAAGATTATTTCTTTACAACCGGCAATTTTAGCAGGAATTCCTAGCATGAGTGCGGTTGAAAAAAGGGGAGCAGAGCCTCCGGGAATATACAATCCAACTTTTTCTATAGCCCGAGATTCTCTCCAACATTCTACGCCGGGTTGTGTTTCGATTATTTCTTTCTCCTCTTTTTGAGAGAGATGGAATTTTTCAATGTTATTTTTTGCTTGTATGATTGCTTCTTTTAATTCGGTAGAAACTAATTCATCCGCTTCCAATAGTTCTTCTTCAGAAACTTTGAGAGTTGTAAGGACTACCTTGTCAAACTGAAGCGTATATTTTTTCAATGCCGCATCTCCTTCATTTTTTATGTCCGTAAAAACTTTTTCAATTGTTTCCCGAAGGGAACTTTTCTCGTTTTCCGGTCTTTGAGTCAAACGTAACCAATCATTTGTATGAGGATATTTTATAATTTTCATATTGTAAATTTGGTAAAGATTAAAAGATATATTTTGATAATACTTTTATATTCCAATGAGTATAAATCTTATAGAATCATTTTTTCAATAGGAATAACTAAAATTCCTTGAGCACCATGTTCTTTTAATTGCTCAATGATATCCCAAAATTTATCTTCCTTAATTACTGAATGAATGCTACTCCATCCTTCTTTAGCCAAGGGTAAGATAGTAGGGCTTTTTATTCCAGGTAAAAGAGAAATAATATCTTTTACTTTTTCATTCGGGGCATTTAACAAAATGTACTTGTTTTCTCTAGAATGTAAAACCGATTGTATCCTAAACAGTAATTTTTGAAGAATTTGTTGTTTTTCTTCAGATAAATTTCTTGATTTTATAAGTACTGCTTCACTTTTGGTTACTATTTCTACTTCTTTTAATCCATTCATTAGAAGTGTACTTCCGGTACTAACAATATCGAATATGCAATTGGCTAAGCCTATTCCGGGCGCAATTTCTACACTTCCGCCTATTTCTTCTATCTCTACCGATAAATTATTCTTATCACAAAATTTCTTTAAAATTTTAGGATAGCTGGTTGCTATTTTTTTATTATTGAAATAAGAAATACCGGTATATGATTCTTCTTTAGGAATTGCTAAGCTCATACGACAATTTCCAAAACCTACTTTCTTTATAATTTCAATGTTGCGGTCTTTTTCCCAAACTTCGTTTTCTCCTAAAATTCCTATATCCGCTACATTTTGTTCCACATATTGTGGTATATCATCATCCCTGAGAAATAAAATTTCAATAGGAAAATTTGTAGAAACTGTTTTTAATTTTTGATTTCCATTCGGAATTTTTATTCCACATTCGCCTAATAAATCGAGTGATTTTTCACTTAAACGTCCGTTTTTTTGTATAGCTATTTTCAGTTTACCCATTAGTCATAGTTTATAATTTTCATTTGTATTTGAAATAGGTCTAAAAAAAAACCGCCCGAAAAATCAGGCGGCTATTATTTATTTTTTTCATTTTGCATAACAAAATTACTTACCTCACCTGATTGTAAGTGTGTAAATAATGATGATGAAAATGTAGTTGAATCATATTTTGTCTTTTTTATTGGAACAAATTTATAAAAAATATGGAACAGAAATAAAAATAAATTGTAAGAATATAGAATTTTGGCAATTTTTTATTCGTTTAACTTTTATATGGCACTCTGTTATTTTTATTTTGAAAAACATAGAATATTTAATAAATCTTATTAACTAAATTTATAATTTATATATAAACTATCGTATTTTCCTTCCATTGATTTTAAAAAGTCCTTAAAATGCTTTGTATTACTATGAGAAGTAGTAGCTTCCCGCGATTTCCATATTTCAAGTAAATAAAGTTAAATATTTTGATGCAGATTGTAGGAGATGTTTTCTTATCCTTTACGGGATTTGTCTGCTACGGAATATAAAATATTTTTTATTTCATCAAGATAATCAAGCTTTGCCTGAATCGTTGCAATAACTTTTAATTCTGACATGGTATTAATAAATCAAACAAATATAATTTGAATTATGTATATATTATTTATGTGGGTTTTTAATAATAGTAAATAGTTAGTTAAAATTAATTAATGAAGTATTTTATATAACATTTCCATTAAAATATCTTTAGAGGTTGCATGGGAAGAAACCTGTACTCCTTTTGATTTCATATCGGCGTCTCGCAAATAAGAAATACATGCAGTAGTCTTTTTTAAGGAATAATTTTTTATAGCGGTTAGATATTCATTGGCAAAAAAAGGATTAATTCGAAGTTCTTTTGCTATATTTTGAGGCGTTTTTACTGGCAAGGTATGAACAATGAGAATATTAGTAAATAAGCCGATTAAAGTTCCAAATGTCAATACGATAGGATTAGCTTTAGGGTTTTTCTCAAAGTAATCTATAATTTTATAAGCCTGTTTACTATTTTTCTCAACAATAGCTTTTCTTAACTCAAAATTGTTGTATTCTTTACTTATCCCAATATTACGTTCGATTATTTCAGGAGTAATTTTTTTAGAATTACCCAGAATTAATTTAAGTTTTTGAATTTCATTATCAATACGGGAAAGTTCTGTTCCTAAAAATTCAGCCAATAACATTCTGGATTTTTCATCAATTTCCAATCCGTAAGATTGGCATACTGTACCGATCCATGCCGGAACCTGGTTATCGTAGAGTTTTTCACTCGAAAAAATATATCCCTGCTTGGTAAGTAATTTAGTGAGACTTCTTCTTTTATCTAATGATTTATACTTATAATTTATAACTAATACAGTTGATTGTTGAGGGTTTTTGATATAATTTTCAAATGCTTCAGATTTTTCAAAAGGCAATCCTTTTGCCTCTTTAATTACTAAAAGCTGTTTATCGGCTCCCATAGGGAATTGTTTGGCTAATGAGATAAGTTGATCTAAGTCCGATTCCGTACCGTAAACAATGTTTTGGTTAAAAGCTTTCTCCTCTTCTTTTAATACATTTGCTTCAAGCAAATCGTTTATTTTATCTATATAAAAAGGCTCATCACCCTGTAAAAAATACACGGGTAAAAACTGTTTATTTTTAATATCTTTGACTAAATTATTGTACTCCTTCATAAATAGAATTATGGAACTTCCGGTTTTAAATTTTCCTAAAAAATATAACTTTCAAATAAAAGAGGATAAATCTGTTTGGTATATTTTTGACGAAGTTAGAAAAAAATGGTTAATTCTGACCCCGGAAGAATGGGTAAGACAACATATTATTTTTTTTATACAATCTGAAAAAAAAATTGCTAAATCAGCGTTTATTATTGAAAAAAAAATTGTGCTGAATCAGCAAACCAAACGATTGGATATATTGCTATATAAAAAATCTGAACCTTTTGTATTAGTTGAATGTAAAGCACCCGAAATTGCTCTTACACAAAGTACATTTGAGCAAGCGGCTCGTTACAACTCTCAAATTAAGTCAAAATATATTTTATTAACTAATGGGCTGAAACATATATATTTTGAGTACGACCGTATAAATAATGAATATAAGGTTGTAAATGACTTTATTTGGTGATAGATAAATAATTTATTTTTATAATTAAATAGACATATTAGTTTTTACTTATTTTTTTAGTGTTAGGCAAAAAGCTCGCAGCCAAACCTAATAAGGGAAGAAAAGAACAGAGATAATATACGTATTGAATTCCTGTTCTATCAGCTATTTTTCCTAAAATCGCTGACGCTATACCTGCAATTCCAAAAGCTAGACCAAAAAAGAGCCCTCCAATGAGTCCCACTTTTCCGGGCACTAATTCTTGAGCATAAATAAGTATTGCTGAAAAAGCAGATGATAAAATTAACCCTATAATTATACTTAAAATACAGGTCCAAGTAAGATTGGCATAGGGCATGATGAGGGCAAAAGGCGCAGTGCCCAAGATGGAAAACCAAATTACGTATTTTCTTCCGATGCGATCACCTACCGGTCCTCCGATAACAGTGCCTGCTGCAATCGCAAATAAGAAGGCGAATAAATATAATTGAGCCTCATCAATACTTATCCCAAATTTATTAATAAGATAAAAGGTGTAATAGCTGTTGAGACTTGCCATGTAAACGTATTTTGAGAAAATGAGAACTAGTAAAATTCCTATAGCAAAAATCACTTTTGATCTTGGAAGGGATTTGTTTTCAATAGATTTATCATCTTTATCGTTTTTAGCTTGTTCCTTTTTAGCCTTTAAGAGGTATAAATTTTTCTTATACCATTTACAAATAATAAGCATAATTCCAATGCCTGCTATAGCTATGATTGCTAACCAACCAACATTTTTTTGTCCGTAAGGGGTTATAATCCATAAAGCAATTAAAGGACCTATAGAGCTGCCAAAATTTCCTCCAACTTGAAAAATAGATTGGGCTAATCCATGTTTGCCTCCAGATGCTAGATAGGCTAGGCGCGATGCTTCAGGATGAAATATAGAAGAACCTAAGCCTGTAAAAAAAACGGCCAATAATACATGAGTGAAGCTAGTAGCAACCGCCAAAGATATTACTCCTATCATACTAAAGGTCATGCCTATAGGTAAAGAGTAAGGTTGAGGGTGCTTGTCCGTTATTATTCCAATTACAGGTTGGAATAAAGAAGAAGACATTTGATAGACCAGCGTTATCAATCCGACTTGTGTAAATGTTAAGGCTAATGAATTCTTTAAAAGAGGATATATTGCAGGAATTACCGATTGTAGAGTATCATTAAACATATGGGATACGGCTAATAAAGATAATATGGTAAATACTGTTCCCGTCTGATGAGATGAATTTTTCATATTTACGTTAAAATCAAGAAATAACCGCAAATATATTATTAATTGTTCTAATTGGAATAGATTTGGATTATAAAAAGTTGATAAGCTATCATTTAAGCTATTTGTCCCTGTTTCAACTTTGTCGCTTCACTACCTTATTTTGCTAATGATAATAAAATGATAAATCAATAAAATAAATTTAGTTAATATGGAAAATAAATCAGGTTCGTGGAAAAAAACAATTATTATAATTTTACTCTTGATTAGTATTCTAGGCGTTGGAATTTTTTATGTGTATTACTATGTTCCCTATGGAGATAGCAGTGTTAAATCGGGACAATTAAATTATATCATGCACAAAGGAATTATTTTCAAAACCTATGAGGGTAAATTAATTCAGACAGGATTTAAATCAAGAGCTGCCGGCGGTATGCAATCCAATGAATTTGAATTCTCGGTTGATAACGAATATTTAGCCCATAGATTAATGAAGCTAACCGGAAAAGATGTCATCCTTCATTATAAGGAATATTTTGGAGCTTTGCCTTGGAGGGGCTATACTAAATACATTGTTGATAGTATTATTTCTTCTCAAGATCATACGGAACAAATGCCTTAATGGATTAGACTTTAAAAATTTAATTTTTTTAATTTAAATCCGGTATTTTTGCGTATCAAAAAGTAAGAAGATTATGCACTTTTATTCTTTATGCGTACAAAAATTAGAACTGCTTACTTCAAGAAGTATGAGAATAGATTTATCGATTCCCGACGAATTACAATCAATATTTAGATGGAAGCCCGGACAATTTATTCGTTTTAAGTTTGATATCGAAGGACAAAGCGTTGAAAGAGAATACTCCATCTGTACTGCGCCTTATGAGGGCTATCTCTCATTTGCTGTAAAAAAGACTCCCCATGCCTTTGTTTCAAAATATATACAAGAAAATATTAAAGAAGGTGATCAATTATTAGTTTCTGCCCCTATGGGAGCATTTGGGATTCCTTCCCGACCCAATGAAAAAAGGACTATAGTAGCTTTTGCGTCAGGTAGTGGCATTGCTCCTATTATGAGCATTTGTAAAGATACTTTATACCATGAACCAGCTGTTCAATTATATCTTTTTTATGGCAATACTAATGAAGAACAAACTATTTTCAAAGATGAACTAATTAACTTAAATCAAGAGTATCCACAAAATTTCTTCCCTCATTTTTTTTATTCTCAACAGGAAGTGCAAGATAAGTTGTTTAACGGAAGATTAGATGAGCATAAAGTTAAATTGATTATTAATCAGATACTAGATTGGGATGAGGTAGATGAAGCTCTTATCTGTGGACCTAAAGATATGATAGTTACCCTTGCCAATGCTGTATATAAACACGGAATACCAAAAAAAAATATACATTACGAATTATATGAGCCCGTGGAAAAAGTTTTTTATGATGATAAAGTTAAGCGATCTACAGTTAAAGAAGTAAAGGTTACATATACATTTAAAAATACAAAGCAAACCATGAATTGGATAAATAATGGATCCTCTCTATTAAGAGCCTTATTAGACAGCGGAGTGGATGCGCCTTATTCATGTAAAGGAGGAATTTGTGGAGCTTGTATATGTACTTTGAAAGAAGGAGATGTTTATGTAGATGAAAATTTAGTTTTAACTGAGAATGATCTAAAGAATGGTAAGATTCTAACCTGTATGGCTCATCCTAAATCTGAAAAATTAATCATTAATCTGGATCAAAATACAATGAAATAATTATTCATTTTTAGCGCTAGTTATTTGTAAAATTGGAGTTCATTCTTATAATTAATAACTGATTTTTAGTTTTAATGATAGTATAAAGCATTATACTAATTATTTTTTTAATTAAAAGAAGTATATTTACCAAAAGTCAACGGAAAAACGGAAATTAAAATACTTTACCATTAAAAAATGAAAGAAATTGTTATTGTGTCTGCCGCGAGAACACCCATCGGAAGTTTTTTAGGCAGTCTATCAAGCCTTTCAGCAGTGCAGTTAGGAGCAGCGGCTATTGAAGGAGCATTACATAAAATTAAATTAGATAAATCCCTGATTGATGAAGTATTTATGGGCAATGTTTTACAGGCTAATGTTGGTCAAGCTCCTGCAAAACAAGCCTCTTTAGGTGCCGGAATACCTAACAAGGTTCCTTGTACAACCATAAATAAAGTTTGCGCTTCAGGAATGAAGGCTGTAATTTCAGGTGCACAATCCATTCTAGCAGGAGATAATGAAATAGTCATAGCCGGTGGAATGGAATCTATGTCTCAGGTTCCTTATTATATCACTAATGGCAGGAAGGGAAATAAATTCGGAGATCAGAAACTTGTGGATGGATTGATCAAGGATGGCCTTACCAATGTATATGATCGTAACCATATGGGAATCTGTGCAGATTCCTGTGCAGAAGAATACTCCATATCTAGAGAAGAACAAGATTCATTTGCAATTCAATCATATACTCGTGCTGAATTAGCTTGGAAATCAGGTAAATTTAAGGAAGAAGTAGTACCAGTTACAGTATATCAAAGAAAAAAAGATCCTGTACTTATCACAGAAGATGAAGAATATAAAAATGTAAATTTTGATAAGCTGAAGCAGCTAGTTCCGGTTTTTCAAAAAGAAGGAACTGTTACAGCAGCTAATGCATCTACTTTAAATGATGGAGCTTCAGCTTTAGTAATAATGACAGCAGAAAAAGCTAAAGAATTAGAGTTGAAACCTCTTGCTAGAATTATAGGATATGCAGATGCAGCTTGTGAACCTGAAAAATTTACGGTGGCTCCTTCATTAGCATTACCGTTAGCACTTAAAAAAGCTAATATAACCTTACATGATATAGATTATTTTGAATTTAATGAAGCATTCTCTGTAGTTGGATTAGCTAATTCAAAAATTTTAAATATTGATTTGTCAAAAGTAAATGTAAATGGAGGAGCAGTTTCTTTAGGTCATCCTTTAGGAAATAGTGGCGCACGTATTTTAGTTACCCTAATTAATGTATTAAAGCAAAATAATGGCAAGTATGGAGCTGCTGCAATTTGTAATGGAGGGGGAGGAGCAAGTGCTATGATTATAGAAAATATATAATTTTTACAAGATAAATAAAAAAGTTAGATTTCTCGAAAATCTAACTTTTTTATTTTTTATTCCGAATAAAGGAAGATTATCAAATTTTTTATACTTTGTAAGAGACAAGTTACTAATTGTTCTAGTAAAGAAATGTGACATCCTAATATATATTTGATATTGATTATCTTTAATTATTATTTATTTGAGCATGTCATGTATATGATTTAATAGTTAAAAATATTATTCAAATACAGAAGCATATAATCAATGATTTTTAAATTCCAAACTATATAATATTATCATCTGGGTTTATAATTTTTACATTTAATTAATTAGAAAAAAATTAAAGATCGATCAAAGAATGGATGAGTATAGTACCATACATTACTTTCAAAAAAGAAAAATAGGAAAATTTACATTTAATTTTTATAATGGAGCAATGAGTACTTTGCAATGCAAAAGAATGATCCAAGCCTTACAATATGTTAAAAATAAACAGATATGCTGGTTATTTAAGGAGAATATAAGTATATCTAAATTCTATTGAAGTAGCTGAAAATACTGGATAACCGGCTTAGAATAATATAAATGCGTTTGAGGAAGACTTCTATCTGTAAAGTTGAAAGAATTAGAACACATGAAAGAAGATATATTAAACGAAAGGAAGGATTTTTCTGAAAAAAAGAAATTTCTTTGTAATGAAGAAGAAAGCGTGTCAGACTCCAGAGAGATTAATTGCTACCTGAGCAAAAAACTAATATATATATAATATAAAAACCATCTCGAAGAGATGGTTTTTATTGAGGCTTCGAGCGGATTCGAACCGCTGTACAAGGTTTTGCAGACCTCTGCCTAGCCACTCGGCCACGAAGCCGTTTTATTGGACTGCAAATCTACAATTTTTTTTGAATAAAATTTAAAATCTAATAAAATTTCTTTTTAAAAGTTACTTTTACCTGATCTATATTTGCATTAACCGGTGGATTAACCTTTGCTACAGATACTTTAACGGCTGTAATCTTTTTACATTGCGTTTTTATTTCTTTAATAATACGATAAGCAACATGTTCCAATAAATGGGAACGTATAGCCATCTGATCCTTTACTATTTGCGTAATAATGCCATAATTAACGGTATCTTGAAGATTATCCGATCTTCCGGGTTTTTCCAAATTTAGCCATATTTTTACATTCACTATATAAAAAGAACCGATTTTCGCTTCTTCTTCTAAACAGCCGTGAAAGGCGTATATTTTTATATTTTTTAATTTTATTTTTTGCATTTAAAAAAGTTCTGTTGCAATTCTTCTAATATTTTCCGATCTACCCATTGAATAAAAATGTAGAACGGGTACCCCTTGTTTCATTAATTCTTTACATTGATTTATTGTCCATTCAACACCTACTTCATATACAGCTTTATTATCTTTACAGTTTTCTACAGCTTTAACCAATTCTTGAGGCATATCAATATGAAAAACGTTAGGAAGTATAGTAAGATGTTTTTTAATGGATATGGGTTTTATTCCTGGAATTATGGGTACTGTAATTCCTAGTTCTCTACATTTCTTTACAAAATCAAAATATTTTTTGTTATCGAAAAATAACTGGGTGACTATATAATTTCCTCCAGCATTAATTTTTTGTTTCAGATATCCTAAATCTGTATCTAAATTCGGACTTTCAAAATGTTTTTCCGGATATCCTGCAATACCGATGCAAAAGTTTGTAGCTCCATGGGCATATTCTTCATGTAGATATTTGCCTGAATTCATATGTTCAACCTGACTAACCAATTCATTTGCATAGGAATGCCCTTGCGGATGGGGCTTAAAAAAACCTTCACTTTTTATTGGGTCTCCTCGTAATACTAAAATATTATCAATTCCTAAAAAATTGAAATCTATTAGGATATTTTCTGTTTCTTCTTTATTGAATCCTCCGCATATTAGATGCGGTACTGCATCGACTTTATATTTTTGTTGGATAGCTGCACAAATTCCAACTGTTCCAGGACGTTTTCTTGTAATAATTTTTTGGATTGATCCATTGGGTAACTCCCTATATTCATATTCCTCTCTATGATAAGTGACATCAATGAAAGGAGGTTTAAATTCCATTAAGGGATCAATGTTAGAAAATATATTTTGTAGATCTTCACCTTTTTTCGGGGGGAGAATTTCAAAGGAAAATAACGTTTTTCCATTGGCATTCTTAATATGTTCTGTAACTTTCATGTTAATTAATTTGGGACAAAATCGAGAATTGAAGGAATAAAATAAATTTTATTTTTTTACTAAATATTTTATAAGTGTTAAAAATTATATAATTTACAATGAGTTTTCATCGAAAAAAAAAGGAAGAAAATCTGCGCATTGGAAAAATTTTATTACTTTACCCTTCATACCAGTAAAAAGAAATTCAATAGGTTTTTTTTGTCTGTTTTCATATTCTAACAATACTTGTCTACAGGCTCCACAGGGTGATATGGGAATCGAATTTGTATCATCTTTTCCTGCTACTACAGCCATTCTTACTATTTTAGAAGAAGGATAATTGGCAATAGTATAAAAAATTGCTGTTCTTTCCGCACACAAGCCACTTGGATATGCTGCATTTTCTTGGTTATTTCCGGTTAATATTATTCCGTTATCCAGTAGTATTGCAGCTCCGACTTTAAATTTAGAATAGTTGGCATAGGCAAAATTTCTTGCCTCTTTAGCCTTGTTAACTAAAAGAAGATCATCTTTAGATAATTCATTCCAAGTAGAATATTCTTCATATTTTACCTTCATTTCTTTTATCATCTCAGTATTTATTGTGTGCACCTAAGTTACTAATAATTTATAACAAGGTTCTAAAGAATTAGAAAATATGATATAATTTATATAAATTCAAAAATATAAGTGATAGTATTTTTATAAGAAAGAATAAATTTCTTTCTCTGCAAAATGAAAGTGAGCTTCGATAATTGCATTTTCATCGCTATCAGAACCATGAATAGCATTTCGTTGCATGCTTTCTGCATATTTTTTTCGAAGTGTACCTTCTTCAGCTTTTTCAGGATTGGTAGCACCTAGTAACCTTCTAAAATCTTCAACAGCATTTTCCTTTTTTAAAATGGCAGCAACAATAGGTCCGGAAGTCATAAAACTTACTAAATCATCAAAAAAAGGCTTATCTTGATGTATTGAATAAAATTTTTCAGCTTCCGTTTTAGTAAGAGAAGTAAGTTTAAGTGCCGTTATAATAAATCCGGCATCAGTGATATCTTTTAAAATTGTGCTCGTTAAGCCTTTTGAAATAGCATCGGGCTTTATCATCGTAAAAGTATAATTAGATATTGACATAGTGCTTGTAAATAAGTTAGGTATAGGTCAATAAAGGTAAAAAAAAACACTCAATTCATAAAAGAACTGAGTGTTTTTTTATATTTTAATATCATTATGCCAATAAGGATACTGGATTTTCAAGATACAATTTAAGTGTTTGTAAAAATTGCGCTCCCGTAGCACCATCTACTACTCGATGGTCACATGCTAATGATATTTGCATTACATTACCTACTACAATTTGACCGTTTTTAACTACTGGTTTTTGAATAATAGCTCCAACGGATAAAATACAAGAGTTCGGTTGATTTATAATCGAATTGAAAGATTCTACTCCGAACATTCCAAGATTGGAAATTGTGAAAGTAGATCCATCCATTTCATTAGCTTTTAATTTTTTATCTCTAGCTCTTCCGGCTAAATCTTTAACTGCAGATGATATTTGAGTTAGAGATAAGTAATCTGTATTTTTAATTACCGGAACAACTAATCCGTCTTCAACAGCAACAGCAACACCTATATTAATATTTCCACGATGGATGATTTTTGTATCAGACCATGTACTATTAATTTGTGGATGTTTTCTTAAAGATATAGCAACAGCTTTAATCACAATGTCGTTAAAAGAGACTTTGGTATCAGGAAGACTGTTAATAGCTTTTCTTGCTTCTATTGCATTATCCATGTTGATCTCAAATACAAGGTTGTAATGAGGGGCTGTAAATAGGCTATGACTAAGGCTTTTAGCAATAGCATTTCTCATGGATGAATTGGGGGTTTCACTATCCACACCTGGTGTTATTTGCGGAACTACCGTTGACGGTTTGGATGAAGAAGATGTAGCAGGACTTACATTAGTATTAGCAGATGGAACAAAATTTTCAACGTCTTTTCGAATAATTCTTCCATTATCTCCACTTCCTTTTACCTGCTCCAAACTTATTCCTTTTTCATTTGCTATTTTTTTTGCTAGAGGAGAAGCGAATATTTTACCATTAGATGAAATCGTATTAGTTTCAGAAGATGCTTTTTTCTCATTATTGGCAACCACAGCAGATTCAGCAGATGTCGGTTTCGGAGCTGAAGCAGAGGCTGAACCACCTCCAGCAATAATACCGCTAACGTCGGTCCCTGCAGGACCCACAATAGCTAATAAAGATTCAATAGGGGCAGAGTCACCTTCTTTTACTCCTTGATATAGTAAAACACCTCCGTTTCCATCATATTCAAAATCCTGAACTGCTTTGTCTGTTTCTATTTCTGCAATGATGTCTCCTTCTTTTATACTATCTCCAACGTTTACGTTCCATTTAGAAACTTTACCTTCTGTCATAGTATCACTAAGTCTTGGAACTTTAATGATTTCCACGTCTTTAGGAATTTCTACTGAAGCGGAAGATGAAGGGGTTGGATTAGTATTGGTAGTTTCACTAGCTATAGTAGATTCGGAATTTGAAGTATTAGTATTTGCAGCTCCTCCGATTAATGAGCTAATGTCCTCTCCAGCTTTCCCAACGATAGCTAATAACGATTCTACCGGTGCTGCATCACCTTCTTTTACTCCTTGGTATAGGAGAATACCATCATCACCGTCATAATCAAAATCCTGAACCGCTTTATCTGTTTCTATTTCTGCTAAGATATCTCCTTCTTTTACAGGATCTCCTACATTAAGATTCCATTTTGATACTTTACCCTCAGTCATAGTATCACTTAGACGGGGCATTTTTATAACTTCAGCCATAATTTGGTTTTGATTCGTGTTTTTATTGGTTTTCTAATTTATCTAAAAAAGGATAATTTGGTTCTGAATAGATATATTTATATAATACGTCATCATTTGCATAAGGAGCATCTTCTGCAAACTTACCTACTTCGTTCATTTCATCCTTAATTCTTTTATCTATTTGGTCTAATTCTTCCATGCTAGCCCAATTATTAGACAAGATTTTATGTTTAACAAGAAGAATAGGATCTTCTTTTTTGTGCTCTTCAACTTCTTCTTTTGTTCTATAAGGTTCTGCATCAGACATGGAGTGTCCTCTAAAACGATAAGTTCTTGCTTCAAGGAAAGTAGGACCGTCACCTCTTCTAGCCCTTTCTATAGCTTCAAATGCTGCTTCAGCAACGGTTTCAGGGTTCATTCCATCTACCGGAGCGCAAGGCATTTCATATCCTAAACCTAATTGATAAATATCTAAATTGTTGGTGGTTCTTTCAACTGAAGTACCCATTGCGTATTGGTTGTTTTCACAAACAAATACAACTGGTAATTTCCAGTTCATAGCCATATTGAAAGTTTCATGTAGGGTGCCTTGTCTTACTGCACCGTCACCCATGTAGCAAATAGTTACTCCATCACGTTCAAAGTACTTGTCGGCAAAAGCTATACCGGCACCTAATGGAATATGACCACCTACTATTCCGTGACCACCATACACATTGTGTTCACGACTAAATAGGTGCATAGATCCACCCAAACCCTGAGAGGAACCAGTGGCTTTACCGCATAATTCTGACATAGCTACTTTAGGATCTAATCCCATAGCTAATGCGTGAGCATGACAACGATAAGAGGTAATGATCTTGTCTTTTGCGATATCCATTGCATGTGTAAAACCTGCTGCAATAGCTTCCTGACCATTATATAAATGCAAAAAACCTCTGATTTTATCTTTTAAATATAGAGAACGAGCTTTGTCTTCAAATCTTCTCCACATAGTCATATCCTCAAACCACTTGAGGTATACTTCTTTACTAAATTCTTTCATCCTTTACAATTTGACATGCAAATTTACATTAAATAGTATGAACTAACAAAATTTAGATTTTATAAGTTTATATTCTTATATCTCTGTTATTTATAGTGAAATTTTATCTAAATCGATGTTTTTTTTCAATAATATATCGATTTGATAATTGAATATAATAATTTATTGTAATAATTATTTATTTTTTTTAATATTCTTATTTTTTTTAATGTTGTTTTATCATTTCAAAATTTGAAATAGGCATATTAAGAACATAAAAAAATAATTTCTATAAATACATCTAGAGAAATGAAAAATAAATTAAACATTTGATTAAATCAAAAAATTAAATATATTTATTTTAAAATTTGTTGGTGGTATAAAAAATGCAATACAATTGCAATAAGTTAATTGATAATTTTGGAAATGAAAAATTAATATATGGTAAAAGATATATCTACAGAGCAAAAAATTAAGGAAGCAGCAAAGCGTGTTTTTATAAAAAAAGGTTTTGGTATGACGCGAACTCGAGATATAGCAAAAGAAGCCAATATAAATCTAGCTCTATTAAATTATTATTATAGAAGTAAAGAAAATTTATTTGAAATAGTAATGAAAGAATGTATCCAAGAAATGTTTTCTTATATAGATAATATTATTAATAATAATGATACAAATTTATCTGAGAAGATTGATGCGGCTGTGTGTAGATATATAGAAGGGCTATCTAAAAATCCTGAATTACCCATTTTTTTGTTTAGTGAGTTACAGGTAAATCCACAATTTCTATACGATAAAATTAAAATTCCAACGGGATTTATAAAAGATAGTTATATGTTTAAACAAATAAATGAACAAATAGCTAAAGAAAAATTAAACTTTACTGCTCTACATTTTTTTATGAATTTGATTTCCCTATCCATTTTTCCAATAATAGGACGTCCAAGTTTGAAATATTTTAATAAAATGGATGAAAAAAAATATGAACATTTCATAGAAGAGCGGAAAATATTAGTACCAATATGGTTAAAATCAATGTTAAAGCTAGAATAATAATGAGTTTATGAAAACAAAAATACACATCTTATTGCAAATATGCTTATTTCCATGTCTATTGTTTTCTCAAATTCAGGAAATAAGTCTTGAGGAATGTCAGAGAAAAGCAAAGGATAATTATCCATTAATACGACAATATGATTTAATATCGTTGGCTAAAGATTATAATTTAGATAACTTGGCTAAGAATTATTTGCCTCAGGTTTCATTGGGAGGGCAGGCTACATATCAGTCCGAAGTAACTAAAATTCCAGTAAAAATTCCGGGAATACATATTCCTGAAATGAATAAGGATCAGTATAAGATAACACTAGACGTATCACAATTAATATGGGATGGCGGAGCTACAAGATCGCAGAGTAAAATTACGCAAGCAAACTCAGATTTCGAAAAACAAAAACTTGAAGTAAACTTATATTCAATAAGAGATAAAATTAACCAATTGTATTTTGGAATTCTTACTATTGATGAGCAATTAAAACAGCTTGATGTATTAACTTCTGATTTACAAACCAATTACGAACTAGTGAGTGCAATGTTGAAAAATGGAGTAGCCATGGTTTCCGATCAGGATTTAATTAGAGTCGAATTATTAAATACCGATCAAAAAAGGATTGAATTAACAACTCTACGAATAGCTTATATAAATATGCTTTCTTTATTTATTCATGAAGAAATAAGTGAAAAGGCAAAGCTTATTCTTCCTGATAACAATATAGATTTTAGCGAAGAAATTAATCGTCCGGAGCTTAAAATGTATGAGAAGCAGAATTTGTTATATGAATCTCAAGAAAGCTCTATTAAAGCTAAAAATATGCCTAAATTTTCACTTTTCGCCCAAGGAGGTTTTGGAAGACCGGGGTTGAATATGCTGAATTCGGATTTTAGGACTTATGCGGTAGGAGGAGTGCGATTAAGTTGGAATTTCGGTAATTTATATACTAAAAAAAATGAATATAGATTGATAAAGAATGAAATGAATTCGTTAGAAACGCAAAAAGAAACCTTTTTATTTAATACAAATGTGCAATTAACGCAAATTCAAAATGAAATAGTTAAATATAAAATGCTTATGGTTAAAGATAAAGAAATTATTCAGCTGAGGAATCGCGTAAAAATAGCAGGAGAAAGTAAATATAAAAATGGTATTTATCAAATGAACGATCTGATACAAGATATCAATGCTGAAAATAAAGCACGTGTAACACAATCTTTACATGAAATGCAATTTTTACAAAGTATCTATAATTATAAATATACACAAGGAAATTAGAAATATGAAACAGTCTATAATATTAGCCATAGGAACATTTATGATTATGTTTTCCTGTAATCGAAATAAATTTGAGCATGATGCATCTGGGACATTCGAATCTACCGAAGTAATTGTTTCATCAGAAGCCAATGGGAAATTGGAATCATTTCAAATTATAGAAGGAGATATATTAACTAAAGGACAATATGTGGGCTATATTGACAGTATTCAGCTGTATTTGAAGAAGAAACAGCTTCTTGCTACAAATAAAGCAATTCAGGTAAAAAAGCCTGATATCTCTGTTCAAGTATCCTCTATTAAAGAGCAAATTGCTAAAGCCGAATTTGAAAGAAGGAGAATCCAAAGATTGTTGGCAGATAATGCGGCAACCCAAAAAGAACTTGATGATGCTAATTCTCAGATTGAAGTTCTTAAAAAATCTTTAAATGCTCAAGTCAATACGCTTTCAACTTCAGTAAACGGACTGGATGAAGAAAGTAATACAAATAATGTTCAAGTATCGCAAATAGAAGATCAATTAAGAAAATGCAAAATCATAAATCCGATTCAGGGAACTGTATTGAATAAATATGTGGAAGAGAAGGAAGTAGTGACTCAAGGAAAAGCACTTTATAAAATCGCAGATACAAAAAATTTGTTTTTACGTGCCTATATAGTTTCTGAACAATTAGAAAAAGTAAAGATTGGTGAAAAGGTAACTGTTTTTATAAATATTAATGAAGATAAACAAAAGTCATATCCGGGAACTATAACATGGATATCCGATAAAGCAGAATTTACTCCGAAAACTATTCAGACAAAAGATGAACGTCAAAATTTGGTGTACGCAGTAAAAATTGCTGTTACCAATACAGATGGACTGATTAAGATTGGTATGTATGGAGATGTGGATTTTAGATAAAATTAATATCAGCTTCAAAATTTAGGGAAGAATAATTACAAAATCTTTTTTAGCAAAAGATAATGAATACTATTTCAATACAAAATATTTCAAAGACTTATACGGGAAAAGTTCCGGTAAAAGCTTTACAAGATATTTCCATCCAAATAAATAAAGGAGAGCTATTTGGTTTGATTGGGCCGGATGGAGCAGGAAAAACGACGCTATTCAGAATATTGACTACCTTATTAGTAGCAGATAGGGGAGAAGCAACAGTGGAGGGATTTGATGTTAAAAAAGATTTTTCAAGAATACGCGAAATTGTTGGCTATATGCCGGGTAAATTTTCTCTGTATCAAGATCTAACTATTGAAGAAAATCTCAATTTTTTTGCTCAGGTTTTTAATACTACTGTAGATGAGAACTATGATTTAATTAAAGATATTTATATTCAAATAGAACCATTTAAGAAAAGAAGAGCAGGTAAACTTTCCGGAGGAATGAAGCAAAAACTTGCTTTATGTTGTGCGTTAATCCATAAGCCTTCAGTTTTATTTTTAGATGAGCCAACTACAGGAGTAGATCCGGTTTCACGTAAAGAATTTTGGGATATGCTGACTCGACTTAAAGAACAAAATATCACGATTATGGTTTCTACACCATATATGGATGAGGCCAGTTTATGTGATAAAATTGCATTAATTCAGGGAGGTAAGATACTTTCTGTAAATACTCCTATACAAATTACTAATGAATATCCTTTTAAGCTATACGCTGTGAGATCAGAGAATAATTATAAGCTTCTTTTGCATTTGCGTAATCAAAAAGAAATTAACAGCTGTTATATATTCGGTGAATATTTACATGTAACGTTCAAAAAAGAAATGACAGAAATAGCCGGTGCTGAAATTAAAGAAATACAGCCGGGAATTGAAGATTGTTTTATTTATTTAATGAAAAAGAATGAAGTCAATAGTAACGAAAGAATTAACTAAAAAATTTGGAGATTTTACAGCGGTTAATCATATCAGTTTTGAAGTTTCTAAAGGTGAAATTTTTGGGTTTTTAGGGGCTAACGGAGCAGGAAAAACAACAGCCATTAAGATGTTGTGCGGTTTGTTGAGTCCTACTTCGGGGGAGGGAAAAGTGGCAGGATATGATATTTATAAAGATGCTGATAAAATAAAGAAGAATATAGGATATATGAGTCAGAAGTTTTCATTATATGAAGATCTTACTATAAAAGAAAATATGCGTGTGTTTGGTGGAATTTACGGTATGAGTTCGAAAGATATAAAGCTAAAAACCGAAGTGTCTTTACGTGAACTTACATTAGAAGCAGAACGAGATACCTTAGTTAAATCGTTGCCTTTAGGAATTAAACAAAAAGTTTCATTCGCAGTATCCACTTTTCATTCACCAGAAATCGTTTTTTTAGATGAGCCTACCGGTGGGGTAGACCCTATAGCCCGAAGGACATTTTGGGAAATGATATATCAGGCTTCTACAAATGGCATAACTATTTTTGTAACTACTCATTATATGGACGAGGCAGAATATTGCAATCGGGTTTCAATTATGGTTAACAGTAAAATAGTGGCTTTGGATACCCCCTCAGGTCTTCGTCAAAAATATCAAGTTGATACGATGGATGAAGTTTTTCAATTACTAGCAAGGGGAGCAAAAAGGGAATAAATAATTGTAATAAAAAGGAATATAATAGTAAAAGGCATGAATCAATTTTTTAGCTTTATAAAAAAAGAAATCTTTCATATTACACGTGATTTCCGAACTATGCTTATGCTTTTAATAATGCCTATAGCTCTACTTATGATTTTTGGCTTTGCGATAACGACTGAAATTAAAAATACTTCTTTTATCGTTTTAGATGATTCTAAAACAATTGAATCAAGGCAATTAATTGAACGATTAAATGCTAGTAAATATTTTGATCTTACCGGCTACCTTAATAAATTAGAAGAGGTAGAACAATTCTTCCGTTTAGGAAAAGCCAAACTGGCCGTAGTAATTCCTCAAGGATTTGATAAAGATTTATATCATCAGGGAGTTAGTGAGGTACAACTTATAGTAGATGCATCTGATCCAAATGAAGCATCTACCGTTGTTAGTTATTTGCAACAAATCATAGGGGACTATCAAAATCAACAAATGAATAAATTAGGTTCAGGATCATATATAATTAAAAGCCAAGTAAAAATGCTATATAATCCTCAGTTGGAAAGTGCATATAATTTTGTGCCTGGAATTATGGGACTGGTACTTATGCTTATTTGTTGTATGATGACCTCTATTTCCATAGTTAAAGAAAAAGAACAAGGCACGATGGAAATATTGCTTGTCTCTCCGGTAAAGCCTATCAGTATTGTGTTAGCTAAAGTGGTTCCTTATTTTATAGTATCTTTAATAGATGTATTTTCTATATTAATCATATCTGTAACAATTTTAGAAGTACCAATTGCCGGAAATTTAGTATTACTAATTTTTTTATGTACAATTTTTATTCTTTCAACTTTATCTCTGGGACTATTGATCTCTTCTATTACGGAAACTCAACAAGCGGCCATGTTAATTTCAGCAATGGGATTGATGCTGCCTACCTTATTACTTTCAGGACTTATTTTTCCGGTAGAAAATATGCCTTTACCGCTTAGAGTTATCTCAACCATTTTACCTGCAACTTGGTTTATAACTGCCGTTAAGGATGTAATGATAAAAGGACTTGGATTTTTTGCTATCTGGAAGGAATGTCTGATTCTTATTGGGATGACCCTTTTTTTGTTGGTAATAAGTGTTAAAATGTTTAAAAACAGGTTATGAGAGCGTTAAAATTTTTATTGGAAAAAGAATTTCTTCAAATATTCAGGAATAAAACTATATTAAGAATGGTGTTATTTATGCCTGTTTTTCAATTACTTATATTGCCTTGGGCGGCTACCTTTGAGCAGAAAAATATATTATTAAGCGTAATAGATAATGATCATAGTACTGCTTCTCGAAAATTGATACAAAAAGTGATCTCCTCCGGATATTTTAAATTAGCAGATTATTCCACTTCCTATTCCGAGGCTTTGAAAATTGTGGAGAGAAATCAGGCAGATTTGATTTTGGAAATTCCTCATGATTTTGAAAATACTTTTATAAGGGAAAAAGCTGCCGAAGTAATGCTATCTGTAAACGCCATAAATGGACAGAAAGCGGGGCTGGGTTCTTCTTACTTAGGACAAATTTTAGCAGCATATAATCTTGATTTGAAAAATCAGTTTCAAAGTTCGGGGAAGATCATTATTAAACCTTATTATATGTATAATATTGAAATGAATTATCGTAATTTTATGGTTCCGGGGATTTTGGTTATGTTGCTTAGTATCATAGGCGGAGCTCTTTCTTCGTTGAATATTGTTAAAGAAAAAGAAGCTGGAACAATTGAACAAATCAATGTTACACCTATTCCAAAGTACATTTTTATAATAGGAAAGTTGATACCTTTTTGGGGAATGGGAATGTTCATACTTACTCTAGGGATGACTATAGCCTGGCTTATTTATGGACTAGTTCCTTCTGGACATATATACATTATATACATTTTTTGCTTTTTTTATCTCATTGCGTTTACAGGATTAGGATTGATCATATCTAATTATTCATCTACGCAACAACAAGCGATGTTTGTATTATTTTTTATTATAATTATATTTTTTCTATTAGGGGGAATATATACCCCTATCAGCAGCATGCCCAGATGGGCACAAATTGTTACCATGTTTAATCCTGTACGTTATTTTATAGAAGTAATAAGATTAGTTTATATGAAAGGAAGTACCTTAGCTGATATATCACATCAATTATTTGTAATAATAATTTTTGCTATTGTATTAAATTCAGTTGCGATATTAAGTTATAAAAAAACAAATTAATTGTATGTACATCTTCTAGTGTATTCTTAAGAATAATGAGAATAGAATAAAATTTTTATGCATTATTTTTGAAAAGTTTATATTTTATAAAGATGAAATTTATAACTTGGGCTTTAAATTGAAAATAAATGAAATCTAGAATTCTAAATACTTTTTTTTGGGGTAATTCAGTTGCTCTTTCGTGGTTGTGGGGATTAGGATTATTTTTTTCCGTACAAGTAACCTATTTATTCGGGTTAACTGGGTTATTTAGTTTTGCTTTTCTTAATTCAATTGGACTATTTTTATTTGGTTACGGAACTCAAAAGATCGCCTGTCGAGATAAAGGACAAGAATCTTTAGAGCGATTTTTTAAAAAATGGTCTAAACCTTTCCGTCTCAGTTTATATCTGTATCAATTATTGGCTCTCACTTTAACAGTATTTGCTACAGTAAAATATTTATTTATACCCTTATTAGTTTCTTATTGGCCGGGATGGGAAAATGAAGGGAATATATTACAAATCTTTTCGCTGTTGCTGGTAGTTTCCCTCGTTATATCTGCTGCATGTTTAATAGGCGAGGAATTTTCAATTAAATCTATAAAATATTGGCATTTATTTGTTGGCTCAATCATACTGGTTATTATTGTTTCTTTACTGGTTTATTTACAGCCTAAAGAGGTCTATAGCTACAGTGCATGGATCAAAGAAGAAACTAGAAAACCGATTTTTTTAGGATACATGGTTGCAATTCTGGTAGGTTTTTTTGTAGGGCCTTGGCTTGATTTACAACAATGGCACCGAGCGATACAAATGAGAAAAGAAGGATGTAATATTTGCAGCGGATACTTTTTCGGTTCCGTTATTTTTTTTCTATTTCTTATTTTTCACGGTTTGTTGGCAAGTTTAGTTTTTAATAGTGAATGGTTTCATTCGGATATGGCATCTGTTGGGTTAGGGGGAATAAGATATGGTCATGAATTAATTGTTGATTATATGATATATTTCCAATCCATACTTCCTGAATGGGTTCCCTTATCGTATTATTTATTTATTATGTTAGCAGTTTTAACAACATTAGATAGTGGCTATGTATCAACCCAATGGTTTCTAAAAGAAATTTCTAAAAATAGTACTAGTCCGGTCTTGTCAATGATTCCCAATGGAATTCCTGGTTCACCTATTCCTACTTATATCTTGGTAGGATTGATAACCATATTTTCTGTGTTAGCTAATGTCGAGCTGGAATATTTTATGGTATTTTATGCGACTTTTTTTGTAGCCTATGCATCCTTGGGTATAGCTAGATGTTTTGTTCCTAATTCACAACATTCGCTTCCACAAGTTAAGCTCTTTTCAATTGGAGCGCTTTCCTTAGTAGTTTTTGCAGGAGGATATTTTATGCAAATGGCATCGCTGATGATTTTAGGATCGATATTACCAATTGTTTATGTTTTTTGGTTAGTTTTAAATACTGATTTATTAAGAGTTGTAAAAGAAAAAGTTGAAGAGGTTATTGATGCAGCATCTGAAATACCTGTATTAAAAAATTTATCTAAAGCTACACAAACGGCAATCAATGGAAAAACGCTGGAGGTAAGCACAGGAAGTCATTTTGAAGATAAATGGTTTGTGCATACATTTATGGCAACCTATTCTGATACAAATTCCGTGGGAAATGTATATTTTGGTGTGTATGCTTTATGGGTAGGAAAGACCAGAGAATTATTTTTTAATTATGTATTGCCTGATTTTAATTTAAAAGATACCACCTTTTTGATATTGACTCGGTCTTTTGAGCATAAATATATTACCGAAACTCGTGAATTTGAGAGGATTAGTGTTAAGATACGTGTTTCAGAATATAATCGTAAGATTGCAACGTTAGAACATCAGGTTTATGATTCTGCAGGAAATTTATTAGGAAAGGGAAAACAACAATTGATATTTGTTTCTCCTAAAGATTATAAATTATTGGATATACCGCCTATAGTTATAAATGCTTTTATGCCTTATATGTAATAAGTAAAACTTTATATAATTGTATGGTAATTATTAGCTATGCAAAAAAATTAATATTTTAGATATCTATTTAAGCTAATATTAATTAAATTTGATTAAAAACAGCTCATGTATTGTTTTTAATTAAATTTTCAAAATGAGAAAATCTCAGAACTAATAATAAAATTTTAAAGGGATTATTTTGATCTACGCTTTATAATTAATTTTTTTAAAACAAGCATAAATTTAAGGTAATATAAAATTGTTTTAAATTTTAAAGAAGCATTAATTACTTTAAGTAGCCTCATAAAAAAATAAGTCCAATGAGAAGAAAAATCAGTTTTTATTCATATAAAAAAACTGATTTTCTTTATTTTATATGTCTAATTGTATTAATATGAATCTGTAAACTAATCAATAATCTAATATTTAGATGTTTTGTATTTTGTTTTCTTCTAAAAGATTTTGTTCTACCGTATTAGGATCAAATTCGCCTTCCCATTTAGCAATAACTACAGAAGCTAAACAATTTCCAATAACATTTACTGTCGCACGAGCCATATCCATTAAAGTATCTATTCCCAATATCATTAATATAGGCCATTCTTGTAAATTGAAAGTGGTTGCTGTGCCCATTAAGATAACTAAAGACGCACGTGGTACTCCGGCAACTCCTTTACTTGTTATTATTAAAGTAAGTACCATAATTAATTGGGTAGTAAAAGATACATGAACACCAGTTGCCTGCGCTACAAATATAATGGCTAAAGACAAATATAATGTAGTTCCATCTAGATTAAAACTATATCCTGTGGGCATTACAAAAGCGATTATTTTTCTTGGAACACCCAACCTTTCCATTGCGATCATTGCTTTGGGTAAGGCAGCTTCGGAACTAGCCGTTGAAAAAGCTAAAAAAGCTACATCTTTAATTTCTTGAATAAATCTTTTAATAGGCAATTTTATAAGTAAAGCTATGGGTAAGAATACGATAAGTATAAATACAATTAAAGCTCCATATAAAGTCAATAAAAGTTTTACAAGAGGTATTAAAGCATCCAATCCCATATGGGAAATGGTATAAGCCATAGCACCAAATACACCGAATGGAGCAAAATACATAATTATGTTGGTAAATTTGAACATAGTATCGGCCAGACTATCTGTGAAATTTACCATAAAGGATCGCTTTTTTTCACTAACCATTGCTAGGGCAATTCCAAAAATAATACTAAAAACTACAATTTGTAAAACCTGTCCTTCAGCTACCGATTTTGCTACATTTTCAGGGAAAATATGTAGAATAATATCTTCCCAACTTTGGGAGGAAGTTTCCGGTAATTTTTCGTGGATAACATCTATTTTCTTCGTGCCAACACCGGCTTGTGTAATATTAATGGCTGCTAAACCTATAAAGAGTGCAAAAGTAGTAACGATTTCAAAGTAAACTAAAGATTTCCAGCCCATTCGTCCTACCTGCTTTAAATCTGAGTGACCTGCTATTCCATGTACAAGAGTTGCAAATATAAGGGGAGCAATGATTGTTTTTATTAATTTTAAAAATATTTTACTTAATATGTCTAATTTTCCGCTGATAGCGGGAAAATCATGTCCTATACAAGCACCTAATATTAGAGCTACAAAAATCCATATCGTTAAATTTCTCTTTTTAAAAGCATAAATAATTATTGAAATGTTAAATAACCAACGACAAGCGAATAATAATGCTTCAGGAATTATTCCAAAAAGATAACCAATCAGATACAGTATACCTGTTAATGTAAATAAGATAAAAGGAAGGGGATTTAAAAAACGTGATATATTCATAAAAATTTAAGAGTTTTTGTAAATTTTTATTGTCAAATTATCCAATAATGGATAAAAAACAAACAAATATATTAAAATTTAATTTTAATTAAAAACTCTTAATTTAATATATATGAGTTTATTTATCCTTTTTGTTTACCAATTTGTTTCTTAAAATTTCAAAAATTCCAGGGAAAATGGAAACGATGATTATTAAGACCATTAAAAGAGGTAGGTTATTTTTTACCCATTCGATGTTACCAACAAAATATCCAAGGAATAAGAAAATAAATACCCATAAAATGCCTCCGATAATATTGTAGAAAATAAAATATTTATAGCTCATACGTCCCATTCCGGCAACAAAAGGGGCAAATGTTCTTACAATAGGAACAAACCTTGCAAGAATAATAGTTTTGCCTCCGTGTTTTTCATAAAATTTGTGAGTTTTTTGGAGATAACTTTGCTTAAATATCTTGGAATTAGGATTGCTAAAAAGCTTATGTCCAAAATATTTTCCAATTTCAAAATTAACCGTATCTCCGACAATAGCACCGACAACAAATAATAATGCTAATAAGTAAATGCTAAATTCATCACTAGCTGCAGCCAAAGCGCCCGCCGAAAATAATAATGAGTCTCCCGGCAAAAAAGGGGTAATCACCAAGCCGGTTTCGCAAAATATAATTAAGAAAAGAATCACATATACCCAATTGCCGTAATTGCGCATTAATTCGTTTAAGTGTATATTTATGTGAAGAATGAAATCAATTAAATAATGTAGGGTTTCCATGAATAATATTTGAACTAGAAATTAAAAAATAAATTAGATTGTAAATATACTAAAATCATAGAGGTATTATAAATGAAATAAAATATAATAATATTTTAATTAATATAATTATAACGACAAAATTACCTAATTTATTGTATAATCATTGATTTTAATGACAAAATGTCATTTTAAAAAATAATATATTAGATTTAAATCCTTGTCAATAAATTAATTATGGCTTTTTATATTTTTTGGTCTGTAATTTGAAAATCATTCATTATAAATCTTAAAAAATTAAAAAAAGTTATGGCAGATTTAATTAAAAGTAACAGCAAGAGTTTTGGAAACTTATTAGATGATTTTTTTTCTAATGCTCCGGCATGGAATAGAGCAGAATTAAAATTTCCTCCAGTAAATATTTCTGAAGATAAAGAAAATTTTGAGGTAGATTTATATGCTCCGGGATTAAAAAAAGATGATTTTAAAGTAAATCTAGAAAAAGGATTATTGACTATCAGCTATGATAAAAAAACTGAAACACACAATAAAAAGTCTCATAGGACAGAGTATTTCCAATCAAGTTTTAAGCGTAGTTTTACTTTAGATGACAGTAATATAGATGCAACTAAAATACATGCTTCCTATAAAGACGGAGTATTAAAATTGGTTTTACCCAAAAAAGAACAAACCGAAATTGCACCTAAACAAATTGAAGTAAAATAAATTTACATAGAGAATAATTTATCAATATTTATGTTAAGGAGTTAAAGATTTAATGCTTTAACTCCCTTTTTATATTTGTAATTGTTAAAAGTAAGATATTTTACAATTAAGAATATGTCAAATAAGTGATGGAATTTGTCTTGGAGTATAATTAGCAGCTAGTTCACTGAATAGTTTTATATGTGCAGGAGTAGTGCCACAACATCCGCCTAAAATATTAACCAATTGATTTTCTAAATATAATTTTACCTTGTCTGCCATCATTTGAGGAGTTTCATCATATCCACCTAAAGGGTTAGGTAATCCAGCGTTGGGATATGCACTGATGTAAAAAGGAGCATTCTTAGCCAATATTTCTAAATATTGTAATAATTGTTCAGCTCCCAATGCGCAATTTAATCCGATAGATAAGAGGGGTAAATGTGAGAGAGAAACAAGAAATGCTTCTGTGGTTTGTCCCGATAAGGTTCTTCCGGCAGCATCGGTTATAGTGCCTGAGGCCATCAAAGGGAGGTTTTTACCGGTTTCATCAAAAGCTTCTTCAATACCAAAAAATGCTGCTTTTGCATTCAAAGTATCAAAAATGGTTTCGACTAATAGTAGGTCAGCACCCGAATTAATTAATGAGGTTGCTTGTTCTTTATATATCTCGGCTAGATAATCAAAATCGACTTCACGATAGGCAGGATCATTAACATCTGGAGAGATAGAAGCTGTTTTTGAAGTTGGACCTATGGATCCTGCGATATATAAAGGCTTTTTACCATTTTTTTTCCAAAATTCATCTCGAGCCTCTTTTGCTACTTGAACCGAAGCATGATTGAGTTCTTGGACAAAATCTTGCATTTCATAATCAGCCATAGATATCCGATTTGAATTAAATGTATTTGTTTCAATGATGTCTGCTCCAGCCTCAAAATATTCCAAATGAATTTTTTTTATAATTTCAGGCTGAGTAATTGATAATAGATCATTATTTCCCTTCAAATCTCTATTCCAGCTAATAAACCTATTGCCTCTATAATCCTCTTCTTTCAATTTATATAATTGAATCATGGTGCCCATGGCGCCATCTAAAATAAGAATTTTCTCTTTAATAAGTTCTTCTATTTTCATTTTTACATTTACCTAAATACAAAAATACATAAAACATGATTAGTTTATGGTAGTTTAAAAATGTTTATAAACGATTGAAATATCAATTATATCTTTTTTTAGAATTTAAATGCTAACTGGATAAAATCTAATTATGATAAAGAAATATTGGATAATCATATTAGTAAGTAAAAACAGATTGATTCTATAAAATCAATCTGTTTCTAAAAAATGTTTATTGTGCTATAAATTCAAGATTTATAAGTAATCTGACTTCATTACTGACTACTAAGCCTCCGGCCTCTGTCACTTGACTCCAATTTAAACCGAAGTCTTTGCGATTCAGTTTTCCACTAAACTCAAATCCGGCGCGTCTATTATTCCATGGATCCTTGACAATCCCGCCAAAATCTGCATCCAACGTAATTTCTTTGCTAACTTCTTTTATGGTAAGAATACCTGTAATGGAATTATTCTTTATTCCCGAATCGCTTTTAAAAGTAATTTTAGGGTAATGTGAAGTATTAAAAAAAGCTTCAGATTTTAGATGAGAATCTCTATCACTAATCTTAGTATTTATAGAATCAGTATCGATAGAAAAATCAAATTTTGCATTCGTAAAATCATCATTTTCTGATTCTACGGATCCTTGAAACTTTGTAAATTCCCCAGTAACAGTTGAAATTACCATATGTTTAACTTTAAAGAAGATCTCAGAATGTGCGGGATCTGTTGTCCATTTTGTTTTCATTATTTATCTATTTTATATTTTTCTGTTGATAAGTTGCAGTTTGGTAATTATAGTTGATAAGGTTTTAATGACCTTTTTCTAAATTCATTTCAAAAAACATTCCTTATCACTAGATTATTCCAGATATTAATAATGAAGTGTTAATTTTTATTTTGAGATTTTTTATACTGTTCGATTTAGGTTTAAAATATTTTATTGTCAATCTAAAAGAAAGGTAGCATACTTTAACTAAATAAGATATTTTATGAACTTAAAATAATACTATTTTATTTCAAATATTATAGTTGATTAAAAATATCGTGTATTATTTTTTAACTGACTGGGAGAAATTCCGAACTTTCTTTTAAATGCGGAGGCAAAATGTCTTTGATTTTTATATCCGATTAAATCAGATATTTCTTTAATATTCATATCTTGCTTTATTAACATTGATTTTGCTTGTTCCATTTTTACGTCATTCCAAAAACTAAATACAGTAGTTCCAAATAATTGTTTAAAATTTTTTTTTAACATAAATTCGTTAGTACCTACTTGATGGGCTAATTCAACAAGTGAAATATTTTTGTTGAGGTTTTTTATAATTATCTCTTTAACGGCATAGATTTTTTCAATGTCTTTTTTCTTTATAGAAGGAACATGGTTTTCGTGCGAAGAGATTTGTTCCAACTGCAATAGTAGAAGTTCAATAATTTTGGATTCCAAAAACATTTTTTTATAAACTCCTTTTCTTTCACAATCAATGATATCTTGAATGAGTTGATACATTTGAGGTTTGATGAAAAAATTATGTACACTAAAAGTTCCTGACTTTCCTTCGTCTATTGAAGTTTTGAAATTAGCGAATAATTCTTCCTCGGGAACAAAACGTTCAAAAATTTCACGGTTAAAATTTATTTCGCATAGTTGAAAATCATTGCTTTCCCATTGTATTTTTCCGCTAATATGGTTTGTATATATTAAGTTATGTTGATTAGCCTCAAAACCCACATTAAAGGTCAATTTATCGGAAAAAGTAGTACTTTTACCTTTTAGTAAGAAAAACATATGAATCGATTCTTCATCGTTATCAAAGCAAAAAAGTGTTTTTTCTGCTAAAGTTCCAGTGCCGTATACAACTTGTATTCCATTAATAAATATTTTTTTAAAGAAACCTTTACCTATTAGTGGATTGATAAAGAAAATGACTTGATGTGTAACTTTATCTGAATTAGTTGGTGTATTGAAAATTTCATTTTCAATAAAAAATTCAATCCCTTTGTCATTATATAATCTAAAAGCCATTGTTGTAAGTTTATTGTAATTATCCCTTTTACGGATAATTTACTCCGTTTTACATCCCTACTCTGTTGAGTATGTTTATATATTTACAAAAATAAAAATTATTTAGGATCATTCTTAATTATTAATAGTCTTATATGTATAAATAAAACAAAATAATAGATTTTGTTATAGCTCAAAAAAGGATTTATTTTCAATTAATTAAGAATATATATAAACAAATTGTAAAAAATAAACTATAACTATAATGAAAATAGAATTAAAATATGAAGAATTAGCTGATCAGCTTCGTTGTCCACATGGAGAAAAAGGGTTAGAGACGGGCGAAAATATGTTTAAGTCTAATAAGTCCATGATTTATAATACTATTGATTCACTAAATCTTAAGTCAGGAAGTTATATTTTAGAGATTGGATTTGGAAATGGAAAACATTTAGACTATTTGTTTAAAAAAGAAAATAATATTTATTATTATGGTGTAGATATTTCCCAAACTATGGTTAATGAAGCTATTACTTATAATTCATTAAAACATACACAAAATAGGGTATCATTTTCAATTATTGACGGACAATCTCAATACGATTTTCAAGATAATTATTTTAATGTATGTTTATCTCTGAACACGATCTATTTTATCGAAAACCCTATTGATTTTTTCAAAGAGATTCATCGAGTGATAAAGCCTGATGGTAATCTTTTCTTAACTTTTATTGATAAGGAATTTGCTGAAAAGATACCATTTCTAAAAAAAGGTTTTACATTTTATAAAAAAGATACCATTGATTCATTTGGTAAAAAAGCAGGATTTTATGATATAAAATTTAAAGATTATAATGATGAGGTAATAAGTGAAGATGGACAAAAGGTAATTCGACCTTATTTTATATGCTCAATGCGTAAACAAATTTAAATAACAAAAATAATTAAGATTCTTTTAATTATTTTCTTATAAAGATAAATAATATAAAAATAGAAAATTGTAAAATTAATTTAAGCCCCAACGCTCATTTTAATGAATAACATAATATATAATCAATTATTTAAATACTAATTGAAAATTTTTCGCAAATTAACTCAAAAATTATACGTTTAACTTTAATTTAAACATATGACTTATTCAACTAAAGTTAAATTATGTTTTATTTCCGCAATTATAGCATCTATATGCTGGGTTATGGGGGATATTCTTATTGCAGGTTTTACGGTAGATCCAAACGATTATCCGTTATTTACTAAAGATTACGTAGGCAAGGTGGATCCAGAATTTTCCATACTTATGTTACAAGGATCAACTGAAAGATTGATGTCTGGAGCTTTAATAGCAGCAATGACAGCTTCATTATTTTTACCGGCAATTTGGTTAGCCATTCAATATTGTAAAGATAAAAATACATGGTATTTTTATTTAACCTATTTTGTACTCATCTTAAGTGTAATGTTAATGCCTTTAGGACATGCCGTTTTCTTTTTTGTAGGAGAAATTTATAAGTCAATTTATCATACAGATGTAGTTGCACATACTTATTTATTGAAAACTGCATCTGGGTTTATGAAAATATTTTATATAGCTTGGAAGCCTGCCATTATAGTTTTGTTTATTGGCTGGATATTGTATTCTCTTATGGTTTTCTTTAAAAAAACTATTTTACCGAGATGGGCGGGTTTGATAACTCCGGTATTCATTACTTTATATCAAAAACCTTTGATCTCATTATTACCGACATCGGATTTAAAGAGTTGGCTAGAGGCCGCTACTTTTAATATATCTTATCTGATATTTTTTATTTTATTATTGATTTTATTTAAAAATAAATTAAATATTAAATCAAATTAAAATATTTACCCGGGAATGTTTCAATAATATTTTTAAGTTCAAGATTTAATAATATCGGCATGAGTTGAAAGGTTGGTAAATTCAGCTCCAATGATAAAGTATCAATTTGAGTTTTACCTTTATCTTTTAGATAAGAAATAACACGTAATTCTTGATCCGTAAAATCAAAACATAACTCTTGTTGCAAATTCTGTAAATTATCTTCTCCATACAAAGATAATACGTCTTCTGGCCGAGTTATGATTTGCGCTTCAAGATTTCGAATAAGCTGATTGCATCCTTGACTATTTATATCTGTTATTTTTCCCGGTAATGCAAATATTTCCCTATTATAAGAATTTGCGAATTTAACAGTGGAAATAGCGCCTCCTCCATATCCCGATTCAATTATTACCGTAGCAGAAGAGAGCCCTGCGATAATTCGGTTTCGTTGTATAAAATTAGCCCTTTCAGGCTTTGTATTGGGTAAAAACTCAGTAAGAATTCCGCCATTTTCTGTTATTTTTCTGGCTAATTCTTTATGTTGAGGAGGATAAATAATTGAAAGCCCATGAGCTAAAACTCCCAACGTTGGAAGTTTTAGTTCATAAGCTATTTTATGAGCACAACCATCAATACCTAAAGCCAATCCACTGATGATATTAATCTTTTTATTTTGAAAAGATTCTACTAATCTCTTTGTAAAATTTTCACCATAAGAGGTCATCTTTCGTGTCCCCACAATGCTTATTGCCGGTAAATTCCAATTTATATTTCCTTTGTAATATAATAGAACAGGAGCATCAGAGCATTCTTTTAAAAGTATTGGATATGTTTCGTCCCATAAATGAGTAATACAAATATTATTCTTTAGACAATATTCAACGTTCTTATGGGCAGCATCTAAAATGGAATTATTCCCAATATGCTGGATTGTTTTTTGTCCTATATGATATATTGAAAGCAATTCATCTGTTGAAGCAAACCATGTTTTTTGCGCGCTTCCAAAATAAGAAATTAGTTTTTTTATAGCAGCATCCCCAATTAATGGGCACATTCGTAAAGCAATAAGGTAAATAATTTCATGATTCATAAATAGATCGCTTTATAATAGATTGGATAAAGATAAAAAATTCAGTATAAATACTGTAAATTACTATACCTATAATTTAAACTAAATAGAAAAAAGTGTCTATCAAGAAATTCTTTATTACTAAATTACTTATAGAGTTTCTTATTTAAATAATTTATATAAGAAAATTATTCATTCTCATTTTCAAGAAGATCTGTAAAAACTTGTTCTAATTCACATAAGCTAATGGCAGAAAGTAATTTCGTTTTGTAAGATTTAAAATTAGGAATTTCGCGAAAATAATTGGAATAATGTTGTCGCATTTCGAGTAGACCGGTACGTTCTCCTTTCCACTCAACTGACCAAATCGCATGATTTTTAGCAGCTTCAATTCTCTGTTCTAAAGTAGGAGGGGGTAACTCTTCTCCAGTCTTTAGAAAGTGTTTGATTTGACTGAATATCCAAGGATTTCCGATGGAGGCTCTACCAATCATTATACCGTCAACATCATAAGTTTCTTTATATTCTTTTGCTTTCCTTGCGGAATTGATATCTCCGTTTCCGAATATAGGGATTTTAATTCTCGGATTATTTTTAACACGCGCAATGTATGACCAATCAGAATGCCCTTTATACATCTGAGAACGCGTACGAGCGTGAATCGTAAGTGCTTGTATACCTTCGTCTTGTAATCGTTCTGCAACTTCGTCGATGTTAATAGAAGATTCGTCCCATCCTAATCGGGTTTTAACCGTTACGGGAAGATGGGTGTTTCGTACCACAGCTCTTGTCAAACGAACCATTAAATCGATATCTTTAAGGACTCCAGCACCAGCGCCCTTACAGGCAACCTTTTTTACCGGACAGCCGAAATTTATGTCAACCAAATCTGGTTGTACCGTTTCAACAATTTTTGAAGATAAGGACATAGCATCTTCATCCCCCCCGAATATTTGTATTCCGATAGGTCGTTCGTAGTCGAAAATATCAAGTTTTTTCTTACTTTTTATCGCATCACGAATAAGACCTTCTGAAGAAATAAATTCAGAATACATGAGATCGGCTCCATGCATTTTACACAGTCGACGAAAAGGTGGATCGCTCACATCTTCCATTGGGGCCAATAAAAAGGGGAAGTCGGGTAATTCTATATTTCCTATTTTAACCAAAAATCAAAAATTTTTACAAAGATATATTCTACAAATTAAATTACCTAAGGTCCGTATAAAATCCAATTTCGATGATGTGTTTCTTTACCAATTAAAAGGATATATCCCAAATCCCTACACTACGTTCCAATTTTACCAGTGCAGAACAATAACTATATAAAGTTTGATAATAATTTTCTTGAACGTCGTTATAAGTTCTTTGTGCATCCAATACCTCAAGAAGAGAAGTATTTCCTCGTTTATAAGAATAGATTTTCCCTTCAAGAATAGCTTTAGAATTAGAGAGCATTCCATTGGAAAATTGTTGCATTTGCTTTTTAGTATTTATATAATTTTGATATGCCTGAGTGACCTCAGTTTCTATCTGAAGTTCTATTTGTTTATATTCTACTTCTGCTTTTTGGATAGAATATTGTGCCGTTTGTACTTCTCCTTTCCGATTATTTAAGAAACGTAGGGGGATGGATACTCCAGCTGTAATCCCTGTATGATATGGTGAAGGAGCTTCTTCATTGGTGGCTTTCCCATTAAATTGTAAGCCGGCATTAATTCCGAGATCCATCACTCGATTGGCTTTAGCTAATTGTAACATTTTTTGAGAAACATTTTTCGTTTGTAGGGCGGCCTGTAAATCAGCACGATTATTTTGCGCAGTTGTAATTAAATCCGCTAATACAAAATCTCGGTTGAAATTGGAAAAAGTACTATAGGCAGTATATAAGGTGTCTTTTTGCTTTTTCCCCATAATTAAACTTAAGGAAGTCAAAGAGTTTTTCCATTCCGATTCTGCCTTGTAAACCTCATTAAGCATGAATTGAGCTTCTAATTTACTTTGTTTGGAATCTGTTAATGTTATATCTCCTAATTTATAACGGATACTATCGGAGGCTGCTAGGTTAGATAAAGTTTTGTAGGAATTCAGCTGTACATCCAATATATTTTTATTGAGAATACATTCAAGAAATTGTAAGGAAGCATCATAATATAAATTCCTTAAAAAATCCTGAAGCAAATATTTATTTAAGTTGACTTGACTTTTTGCTAGATCAATTCGAGCTTTTCGTTTTCCTCCCAACTCAACAGTCCAATTTAGACCGGTTTCCAAATTGTTTCCCATGTGTTTTTGATTGGTGGAACCCTCCGTGGTCCATTCCACATCCGGAATAATCTTAGCATTTTCCACTTCTGCCTCTGCAAGATTTACTGTAAATTTTTCAGCAGCATATTCAAGATTATTTTCTTTAACTTGTTTTATAAAATCGGTATAACTTAACTGTTTTTTTGCAAAACTTGTATCTACCTGAGCTTGTAAAGTCGATGTGATAAACAGAAAGCTTATAATTATTTTAAAAATATTGTAGACTGGTTTCATTTGTTTAAATTATTTTTTTTAAGAGTCTTCTGCTGAATCTTTACCCCATTTGGTTTCTATAATGTAATATAAAGCAGGTAAGGCAAATAGTGTTATAACAGTTGAAAATAAAAGACCATATACGATTACTGTAGCCAATGGTCTTTGTACATCAGAACCAATACCTGTAGCTAAAGAAGCCGGCAGTAACCCTAAAATTGCTACAGTAGCAGTCATTAATACAGGCCTGAAGCGGTCTTTTGCTCCCATTATTACGGCATTAAAAAGTGAAAAACCTTGTTTTCGTAAAAAATTAATATGAGATATCATAATCACTCCATTTTGTATTGCTACGCCCGATAAAGCAATAAATCCTACGGCGGAAGAAACATTTAAAGTCATGTTTCTAATATTTAACGCTAGCATTCCACCAAATAAAGCTAAAGGGACAATGCTCATAAGTAATCCGGCTTGTCTAAAATTTCCGAAGGCGCTATACAATAAAATAAACATAATTCCCAGAGATAAAGGAATGATAAATGCTAAGCGCGCATAAGCTCTATTCTGGTTTTCAAATTGTCCTCCCCACTTAATTTGATATTTTTCATGATTGTATTTCACATTTTTTTCAATTTTATTTTGTGCTTCTACCAAAAATTTTCCTAAATCTCGATCCCTTAAATTAAGCTTTACCGTTAAATGTCTTTTATTCATTTCCCTAGTAATTGTGCTTTCTCCTGTACTTAACTTTATATCACAGACTTGAGAAAGTGGTATTTTGGCGCCCGTATCGGAGGTAAGCATTAGGTTTGATATTTTGTCAGGAGTATTTCTACTGTTTTCATCATAACGGCATATAATATCGTAAACTTTATTGCCTATAAATATTTGCGAAATGGCTTTACCTCCAATGGCAACTTCAATTAGTTCAGCCACATCGGCAATATTAAGTCCATATTGCGCAATTTTATCCCTATTGGCAACGATTTGAAGTTGAGGTAAAGGAGGTTCTTGATCGATAGCTAAATCTACCGCGCCTTTTACGTTTTTTAAAGTTTTTAACACATCTTCAGCAATTCTTCTGGTTTCGCTAAAATCGTCTCCATATATTTTAACAACTAGTTCACTATGGGCACCGGATATTTTATCCATCACTCCATCAATCATGGGTTGAGAGAATCCAACGGTAAAACCGGGAAGTTTTTCATATTCTTTTTCCAACTCAGCAATAAGATCGTATTTGGTTTTCCCTCTTTTCCATTCTTTGTAAGGTTTTAATCCGATAGAAACTTCAAAATGGGAAGCAGTCCATGGATCTGTTCCGTCATCATTTCTTCCTGCTTGAACTGTGATATAGGTAACTTCATCATATTTCATAGTTCGCGCCCGTAAAGTATCACTAAGTTCTTTTGATTTTTCCACTGAAATTCCTGGAGGAAGCTGTACTTGAAGCCATATAGAACCTTCATCTAATGGGGGAAGAAAATCTTTTCCTACATATAAAGCTAATAAAAACGTAATTCCTAATAGAATTCCTAAAGGAAGAAATATTTTTTTCGGCGTTCTCATGATCCTTTTAATGCCTGCAAAATATTTTTCGGTCAATTTTTCTAACCATTTATTGTGATAAAGCTTTTGAGGTCTTTTGTAAATAAAATAAGCTAATCCAGGTATAAGCAATAAGGCGACAAGTAAGGCCCCGAAAAGTGCATAGCTGACGGTGAAAGCCATAGGAGTAAACAATTTTTTTTCTACTCTTTCAAAAGCAAATAGTGGCAAATAGGCAGTAATAATGATAATTGTTGAGAATAAAATAGGTTTTGCCACTTCAGATGCTCTTTGTGCTATTGTTTTTTCCTGAAGTTCTTTATCTGGTTCCTCTTCACGTTTGCGAAGAATGGTTTCCATCATTACAATAGCTCCGTCTACAATTATTCCGAAATCTATAGCCCCTAGAGATAATAAATTGGCAGGAATATGCGTAAAATACATGAGAATAAACGCGATAAGGAGTGAAAGAGGGATGGTAACGGCCACTAATAATGCTCCTCTCCAACTTCCTAGAAAAATGATCAAAACAATGATGACAAGAGACATTCCCTCAAAGAGAGTATGAGATACGGTATGTAAGGTTGTATTGACTAATTCGGTTCTGTCTAAGAACGGATGTATGGTTACTCCTTCAGGTAATAATTGGGTGTTTAAATCATGTACGGCGTCATGAATTCCTTCTAAAACCTTCGATGGATTTTGTCCTTTCAATAGGAGTACAATTCCTTCAATACTTTCAGAGTAATTTCTTTTTTTATCAGTGTATCCTAAAATTCCTTTTCGTTCAATATTGCCGTATTTGAGTTTTCCTATGTCATTCAATAAAATGGAAACTCCATTTTCTGATTTTACCACTATTTTACCAATATCGTCTAAGTTTTTAACCAAACCGATTCCTCTAATTACGTATCCTAAATCTCCATGGGGTAAAATACTTCCACCTGCATTAACATTATTATTTTCAATTGTTTTAATAACATCTCCTAAAGAGAGTTTATATTGATCTAACTTTTTTGGTTCCAGTTCAATTTGAAATTGGGTTGTTATTCCTCCAAAATTTGTAACATCTGCCACGCCGGCCACTTGCTTAATTCTTGGTATGATAACGAAGTTTTGTAAATCGGTCAATTCGCGAAGATCGTGCGTTTTGCTTTCAATGATGTATCGATAGATTTCTCCAATCGGTGAAGTAAGGGGATCTAATTCCGGACTTGCTTGATAGGGAAGTTCTACTCCGTTTAGCCGTTCTTGAATTCGCATTCTAGCCCAATAATCATCTACACCGTCTTCGAACACTATGGTTATAATTGATAGACCGAACGTGCTTTTACTTCGCATGACATGCATTCCCGGAAGTCCATTAAGCGCACGTTCCACAGGAATGGTTATTTGTTGTTCTATTTCCTCAGCCGCCAATCCCGGTACTTGGGTTACTACTTGTGAGGTTACATCGGCAATATCTGGATATGCTTCAATAGAGAGATGCTTCCAAGAATAATATCCAAATATAGCCAGCATGACGAAAAGGGCTATGAGCACCCAACGTTTATGTATAGTTGTTTGAATAAGTTTATTCATAGTATTTCTTTTGATTTATTGGGCCTCTAGTAAATAAATTCCTCCTTCGGTAACTACATTTTCACCGGCATTAATACCGTTTTTAATTTCGGTTTTATCCTTTGATATGTCTTTGGTTTGGACTTTTTTCTTTACGAATTTATTTTTATCAATTTGAACAAAAACAAATTGATCATCGTTAACCTGATATATAGCCTTGGTAGGTACGGTAAGGGTTTCTTCCGGTTCATTTTTGAAATGTACGTTAACATACATTCCGGGTTTTAAGATTTTGTCTGAATTGTCGCATTCCACCAATACCTCTACGCTACGAGTGTCCTCATCAACCATTTCATTTACATGGAATATTTTACCGGTTAGGTTTTTAGTTGGAAAAGCATCCGCTTGTATAGTAACTTCTCTTAATTTATTAATAAAACCCAAATCTTTTTCTTTTATTTGACCTGCAATCCATACTTTATTTAATTCGGCAATCGTTGCAATAGGCTCTGCCTCTTCTTTTATATATTGGCCGATAACTATGTTACTTGTAATAATTTCTCCTTTGATAGGGGAGCTAACAACCAGTGGTTGACCTAATTTTAAATTGCTTGGATTTATATTGAAAACTTTTAATGCTGCAGATGCATTTTCAAGTGCTGATTTTTTAGTTTCATAATCAGTTTTCGCCTCTTCCACTACTCGTTGTATTCCTACTCCGTGTTGTAATAAATCTTTTTGTCTTTTTAAATTTAAATTAGATAAGGAATATTCTTGTTGAGCTTCGAAATAATCTTTCTGTGCGTTGAAATATTCGGGAGAGCTAATGGCAAAAAGGGGAGAACCTATATTCACTTTTTGTCCTAGTTTCACGAATGATTGAGTAATTCTTCCGGCAAAGGGAGGAACTATTTCGGCATAACCGGTAGGTATCGCCCTTACAATTCCAACTGTGGATAGATCGGGGCTTAGCCATTCTTTATTTACGGGCTCTACCTTTAAGTGATTTTTTATGTTAGAATTATCCGTTAAAATAATGGTATTTCCACGTACGATATATTCAGGTTTTTCTTCTTCCGTATTTTGTTTGTGGCATGAATAAGTTATCAAACACACTCCTAAAATTAGTAAGCATATGCTTCGAATTTTTATAATTTTCATATTCTCCACCTTTTTCAGATTGTAAACTTTTTGTTTGCAAAAGTAAGGTAACTTATTGTTAATGAGTATTAAAAAATCTTTAAAAAAAAATTAGAATTTTATTAGAGAAGTCACTACTGTAAGTGGGTGAATTGTATTATGAAAGTAGTTCCTTTATGTAATTGACTGGTTAGTTGTAGAGTTCCGGAATGTAGTTGAATAATTTTTTCAGTTAAGGAAAGACCTATACCATTACCATTGGTAAAGCCTCTGTTTTTCCCTCTGTAAAAAGGTACGAAAATATGGGGTATGTCTTCTTCAGATATACCTATCCCATGATCGGAAAATTTAAGTTGAATTGTTGAGTTATTGAAAGAAATGGATATGTTGCATTGGTGGTCTTCAGAAAACTTGCAAGCATTTTCCATCAAATTTATAAAGGCTATTTTTAGCAAATATTCATTTCCATTGATTATGATCTGATTCTCATGTATTTGGTCATTTTCAAAGGATAATTTTGTATGGTAGTTTGTGTTGGCTTGTTGTACTTGACCGCATGCATCGATAAGGATTTCATCAATTCGTATAGATTTGAAAGTAATTTCAGATGGGTCATAACTTGCTTTGGCTAAATCAAGAAGATTATTAGATAATTTTGTGATTTTTTGTGCGTCAGATAAGATATTTTTAATAACGATACGGTATTCTTCCGATGTTTTTTGTTTATTTAAAGATAATTCAAGTTCTGCAATTATTGCTGCCATAGGCGTACGCAATTCATGGGAAATATTAGAAACAAAATGTTTTTGAGCTTCAAATGAGTCTTCCAAACGATTGAGCATTTTATTAAATGTTGCTGACAATTCCGAAATTTCATCTATTTGAGGAGAAGTTTTTAATCTTACATTTAATTTGCGTGCCGATATTTTATTCATTTTTTCCGTTAAATTTTTAATTGGCTCAAGCGTTTTTTTGGAAAAATAATATCCGACAATGAATATAATAAGAATAGAAAGAATAAAAATAATACATGTATTTTTTAATAAGGATTTTAACTCATTATATCCATATAGATCGTAAGCGGCTGCCGTAATTATATACTTGTTATTTTCATAAGAATAGACTAGTCCGATTACTTGCCAATCACCTTGATGAAACTGTATTTCTCCTTGGTTATAGATTTTATCAATCATTTCAGGAGTTTCTTTTACAAAGTCTATATCTACGGCATCATGGTAGAGTAGTTTAAAATTTTTGTTATATATAGCGACTTCTACTTCTTGAATTGTTTGATAATTATTATGATAGATTTGTTGAAGGGTTTGAGCTGGTACTTTTGCTTTGAAATAAAGATTTGCTTTTGTGACTGCTTCTTTTTTTAATAAGGAATAAAATTCCTTATCTCTGTTTTGCTTGGCTGAATAATATATTATAGAAGCGAATATAAATAATAAACTTGCCGTAATAAGTGAAAATAGAAGGGTTATTTTAGTACGGATTTTCATTGTTCGGATTTTAGAATGAAACCCATTCCTGATCTTGTATGAATAAGTTTGTTGTTGAAATCTTTATCCACCTTTTTTCTTAGATAGTTTATGTAAACGTCTATAAAGTTTGTTCCTGTATCAAAATGAGTATTCCACACTTTTTCGGCAATTTCTGTTCTGGAAATAATTCTTCCTTGATTTTGCAATAGAAATTCGAGCAATTTAAATTCTTTTAGGGTAAGGTTTATTTCTTTATTGTTTCTTTTGACGATTTTTGTTTGTAAATTCATTTCCAAATCGCAAAATTTCAAAACGAGATCCGCTTTATTTTTCAAAGATCTTTTTAAAAGCGCTTTGATTCTTGCTATTAATTCTCTCATTTCAAAAGGTTTTACCAGATAATCATCAGCTCCGGCATCAAAACCTTCAATTTTATCGTCCATAGTCCCCAAAGCCGTTAACATAATAATGGGTAGCTCGGGTTTTATCGTTTTTATATCTTTACATAGCTCAATTCCATTTATATTCGGTATTATAATATCGGTAATCAGCAAATCAAATTCTTTGCTAGCAAGTAATTTTTTCCCCGATAAGCCGTCATAGGCTAAAGTAAGAGTAAAACCTTGCTCAGTTAGCCCCTTTTTAATTAGTTCCGAAACTCTTAAATCGTCTTCAACTAAAAGAATATTCATATATACAAAGGTATTGTTTCTTTTTTAGATAAATTACGATTTGTTATACTATACCATAGCAATAATAAATCAAGACATGGTTGTCAATATTTATTTTATATGCTGTTATTTTGTCTTCGACAAAAAATAATTTATGATAAATGCTTTTAATGTAAAGCCTAATTAATTACTATAGCTTACTTTTAAATGTTCTTAAATTAAGCTAAATTAGGTTGAAGCCAATATTGAGCATCTTCTAATTTTATTTCTTTGCGTTTTGCGTAATCCTCTACTTGTTCTTGAGTAATTTTACCTAAACCGAAATATTTAGATTGCGGATTGGCGAAATAATATCCTGAAATGGATGAAGCAGGGAACATAGCGAGACTTTCTGTTAATTGTACACCTATGGTATTATTGACGTCAAGCAATTCCCAGATTGTTAATTTTTCTAAATGATCAGGACAGGCTGGATATCCGGGAGCCGGACGTATACCTTGATATTTTTCTTTAAAAAGTAATTTATTATCCAGGGCTTCATCGGGTGCATACCCCCAAATTTCTTTACGAACTTTTAAATGTAAATATTCGGCAAAAGCTTCTACAAATCTGTCAGAAACAGCTTTTATCATGATAGAGGAATAATCGTCATTAATGGCTTCGTATTGTTTTGCTAAAGCTTCTGCTCCAAATATCGTTACGACGAAACAACCTATATAATCATGTGTCTTTTCCTCATTTATGGGTAATATAAAGTCAGATAAGGCTAAATTTGGAGATCCATCTGACTTTTTTGTTTGTTGTCGTAAAGTTCTGAATGTATTAATTTTAATATTTTCATTTGAATATATCTCAATATCGTCTTGCGTATTGGAATTTGCTTTGAATAAACCCAATACGGCTTTGGGTTGTAGTAATTCTTCATGAATTACTTTTTCGATCATTTTCAAGGCATCATTATATAAGCTGGTGGCTTCTTTGCCTATGGTTTTATCTGAGAATATATCCGGATATTTTCCGGTAAGTTGCCAAGTTCTGAAAAATGGTTGCCAATCGATGTAATCTTTTAACTCTTCCAGTTTTATAGATTCAATTACTTGTATTCCAAGTTCGTTAGGTCTATAAGGAATATATTGGCTCCAATTAATGTTAAATTTATTAGAACGAGCTTGTTCCAAGGTTAAGTATTCTTTTTCCGAACTTCTATTAATATAGCCTTCTCTGAGATAGGTATATTCTTCGAAAATATTTTGCTTAAAATCTTCACTTTGAGATGATAACAGTGATGACGCAACGGTGACTGATTTGGATGCGTCTAAAACATGTATAACGGTATGACTGTATTTAGGGGCAATTTTTAAAGCAGTATGTATTTTAGAGGTGGTAGCTCCGCCAATCATAATAGGGATAGAAAGTTTTCTTCTTTCCATTTCTTCTACTACACTGATCATTTCATCTAACGAAGGGGTAATTAAACCGCTAAGTCCGATTAGATCTACATTTTCTTTAATTGCGGTTTCAATAATTTTTTCTTTGGGAACCATAACCCCTAAGTCAATGATTTCATAATTATTACAGGCGAGCACTACACCAACTATATTTTTACCAATATCGTGTACATCTCCTTTTACAGTAGCCATAAGAATACGTCCATTAGATTGGGAATCTCCATTCTTTTCAGCTTCAATATAAGGTTGCAAGTAGGCTACGGCTTTTTTCATCACTCTTGCTGTTTTAACAACTTGTGGAAGGAACATTTTCCCTGCACCAAATAATTCTCCAACAGTATTCATTCCATCCATTAAAGGCCCCTCAATAACATCGAGAGGTTTATTTGCTTGCAAGCGTGCCTCTTCAACGTCTTTTTCTATATACTCTGCGATTCCTTTGATTAAAGCAAATTCCAATCTTTTTTCAACACTCCAGGTTCTCCATTCTTCTATTTTATGCTCTTTCTCTTCTTTTTGTTGTACGACGGTTTCGGCATATTCTATCAATCTTTCTGTAGCGTCTTCATCTTTGTCAAATAATACGTCTTCAATTCTCCGTAGTAATTCCGGTTCTATTTCTTGATAAATAGCTAATTGTGTAGGGTTTACAATTCCCATATCGAGTCCGTATGTAATGGCATGGAAAAGAAAAGCCGCATTAATAGATTCACGTACTTTATTATTTCCTCTAAATGAAAAAGAAACATTGCTTACTCCTCCGGAAACGAAACATCCCGGAAGATTTTCTTTTACCCATTGAGTGCCTTCAAAAAAATCAAGAGCATTTTTTCGGTGTTCTTTCATTCCCGTTCCAACTGGAAATATGTTAAGATCGAAAATAATATCTGATGGGTTAAAACCTAACTGATAAACCAGTATATCATAGGAACGACGGGAAATTATTTTCCGTTTTTCCAAATTATCTGCTTGTCCATCTTCATCAAAAGCCATTACAATAATGGCTGCTCCGTACCGCTTAATAATTTTAGCTTTTTTTATGAATTCTTCTTCTCCTTCTTTTAGGCTTATGGAATTAACAATTCCTTTTCCTTGAATATTTTTTAAACCGGCTTCAATAACTTCCCAATTGGAGGAATCAATGACGATAGGTACTCGCGCTATATCAGGTTCGGAAGCTATTAGACGCAAAAAGGTTGTCATCGCTTTTACACCATCAATTAGGCCTTCATCCATGCATACATCAATAATTTGAGCTCCTCCTTCCACTTGATCTCGTGCTATGGATAGCGCTTCATCATATCTTTCATTTTTTATAAGATTTAAAAATTTACGCGATCCGGTCACATTTGTCCTTTCGCCTATATTTATAAAATTGCTTCCAGGATATGCAGAGAAAACTTCTAAGCCTGATAATTTCAATGTATTTCCCATGGGGTTATTCAAAAGAATAACAAAGTTACAATTTTTGTATTCATTTTTATTGAATATTTGAAACTATTATGAATACTGTATTTTTGATTCAAAAAAATTTTAGAAATAAAAATAATTAAGTGTGTATTTCTTGTATTTACAAATTTATTGTTAACTTAAATATATTCTAGATAAGGCTGATAGAGAGCTTGCAGTTTCAATTTTTTTAAATTCTGAGCATGAAAGGGGGAAATCTACTCAGGTAAATTATCTTAAAAATATAGGTAAAACAATGACGTGAAAATTATTCATCTTTTAATAAAGAAATTGAAAAACAAATTAAAGAGGGAGGACTTTTATTTATAATTCTCGTTTTGCCAGATTTATAATAAATTGAAAAAAGTAACCCCAACTTTCCCCAAAATTTACACTTTTTAATCTTCTAAAAAATTCCGAATTTTGTATTTTTAAGGTTCTGGGGGGGCTACAGTATAGGTGGATTAATTATTTCCATATATTTTTCATAAGTTCTAGGAATATCTTTCCATCTATCAATATAATACCAATATTCTCTATCTATAGTTTTCCTTCTGATATTAATAATGTTGGCGGAACAAATTGTTATATCATAAGCAGGATTACTTAATTCGTAATTTACTAATAAATCATTATCCATAAAATTACAATGAGTTAAAGTTTTAGCATAAAAGCGGAATTCAGCCTTGTAATGAAATAAAGATTACAACTAAGTTTATGTCTATGAAATAATTATCTAAAAAAGATTGATTAGATTATTGTTTGTCTCTACACAAATTACAAAGAAGAAGTGTAAATTGCCTTTTGTGCTGCTTTATGAAATAAAATTAGTATGTATTTGGTCTATAATTATTTATATTATATACTGGTATAGATAGCCTATGAATAAAAGCTGTTGTATGCAAATGATTCAATTAACTAAGGAAGAATACAGAATATTGTATATTGAAAATATGGAAAAATTAAAAAATGGATAAAGTCTCTTTTAGTCCTTTAAGGGTTAATTTCCATATAAAATTAAAAAATGATTTATCTTTAGCTCTTTCTACTTTTTTGATTTCCGATATTTTTAAAGAATCTTTTGAATTTTTTTTAATTGCTAAATTAGCTAGTGAAGACATCATTTTTTTTTCTTTTTTTCCGTTTTTTTTATAAAAAGCTATTTTTAAATTTTTGTAATCCATACCAAAAGATCCATATCCGTACGTATTGTCTCCGTAATAATTAAAGGATACTTTTTTAATATATCCTTTAAAAGATATATTTAAGTAAGGCTTGATAAAATTGTCAATTTGTTCGGCGGCCAAACCTACTATACTTCCTTTTACAATAAAATTATCATTTTTATTTAAAGTGTTAAATTTCCATATGGCTGTTAATTTGCCGGAATTCATGAATTTACTTTTAAAATTAATAGTAACATCGGGTAAATATGAAAATTTATATCCGCCGATTATATTTTTAACTTTTGCATTGATATCAGTAAAAAATATTTTTCCGGTTTTTTTATTAAGAGATTCTTCTTCATAAGTTAAAGAAGAATTTAAAAAATTAACCTCTTTTAAATTTAATTTGAACTTTAATTTTCTTAATTTTTCACTTAGAAAAGATTTATAAGTTGGAATATACAACTTTTTGGGAAGGTCAAATTGGTGTATGGTAACATCCATTTTTTCAAATGAAACAAGAGGGGCAGCAAATTCAATATTATGATTTGTAAGTTTGAAATTTAATTTTGGAATATTAACTTTTGGAATGTTTATAGTGTACGCATCAATACCTCTTTTTTTCATCAAATCCAACTGCTCCTTTTTAGGTTTTATTTTTATATTAGTTGCATACAGTGAGGAGTTTGTTAGCATGAGATAATTTGTATGTATGGTATGATTTCCCATATCATGAAAAATGTTTTTTCCAGTTAAATTAAATTTAGAAAAAGAAAAAGGTAAATCTAAAGGATTTTCATTAGATGAATCTTCTAAAGTTATGGTATAGAGTTGTAATTTAAGGTCTTTTATAGAGGTGATAAGTTCACCATTAGCGGCATTGTATTGGTTTAAGGAAGATTTATTAATTGAAAATTTATCAATATGAATGTCCGTGTTTAAATCGTAATTATTTAAATGAATTTTTTTGGAATTTAATTTAACTGAAGGGTTTCGGTAAATAGATGCATTCATTTCATTGATAACAATGAAAGGGGCCTGTAAATTAAATTTATTATCAGTAATATTCCAATTTACTATAGGAATTTTTAAGTAATCAACATATATTTTAAAAAGATCTTTACTGTCGTTTGATCCGGAAAATACTGGGGTAGTTATAGTAGGAATGATATGAATTTTACTGGCAAGAAATTCATTATCTTTCAAAAGCATTTTTCCTATTTTAAACGTATGATATTTTATACCTGAATACACAATATCATCGGCCTCTAATTTATAATCAGAATAAGAAAAAGGGATGTATTTTTTAGTATTAGTAAATATCGTATTTATATTGATATCATTGATGGAATAATTCATATTACCCATCTCTAATATAGGTTTTTTATTTTCGTTTACATATTGTATATGTGTGTTAGCAATAGTAAAATTTTTTATTTCAAGGATATCGTCGAATAAATAAGTAAAATTGTTACGATTATTGTGAGTATATTCAGTGTTATTCTGTTGATATATAATTAATGAATTGTTATATAATTTAAGACTTTCCAGAGTTATTTTATCATTTATTTTATTAACGATTTTTTGAATAATTATATTTATATTATTACTGGTTATGTGATTATTAAAATTTAATTTTGAGTTAAGTATTTGAATAGTATCTATATTTAAATTAAAGGGAATAATACGATCTATATGTGCTGTAATATTTTTAGTAGGTTTATTTAATGATTTTTCTTTAATTACAATACTGGTTGAATCAACTTCAATTTTGGAAGTTTTAAGGAAGAAAAAATCGTCCTTGTCGTATCCCCAATCCAAGTTTTTTATTTTTGCTGTAGGAATATTTATATTTAGTAAACTTTTTTGATAATATTTTTCATTTTTAAATTGTTCTTCTGTTATATCCGGATGCAATATTATTTTATCGGTTTGTATATATCCATCTTCAAATTTCAATTTTTTTAATTGGAGATGATGAATTTCATTAAGTTGATAAAAAACATCCGAAACTTCTAATTTTATCTTATTGTAAGTAATAGGGATTCTTTTTTCTTTATTAGCGATGTCCCATAAAACTCCTGAAAGAGAAAGATTTAGATTTGTTAAAGAAGCTTTTTTAATACCGTCTGATGTATTATAGAGAGCTAAATTCCCTTTATTAATTACAAATTTTTCAATTTGAATAGAATTGCCAAGATTATATTTAACTGAATCATTTTTGTGATTAAAAGAATCAATGTTTTGTTTAATTAAGATATTCGGATAATCTATCTCAATAAGATTGGCGGCAAGATCTTTAAAAATAATAAAACGTAGAAATTTAACTCCATGAATAGTTATTTTGTTTACATTAATTGTATAGATACCCTTTTTTTTACTTTTAGGAGAAATATTTATATTACTAATAATCATTTGCCTCTCAAAAAGAGAATAAGATACATCAGCATAATTGAAGTTATAAGGCGTATCATTTCTTTTTGAAATAAAATTCGGAAGACTGTTTTTTATCCAATCATTAATTCCAAAGTTTAAAAGAGAACCTAAAATAAAGATAAAAATCAACCAAAATGAAATTTTTTTCCACTTCATGCAAATTGATTATTTTTTATCAAATGTATATAAAAATAAAATAAAAACATGAGAGAACGAAATATAAATTTTTGGAATATGTTTAATTCTGTAATTTAAGTAGGTTTGAAGAGTTTGTAATTTTTGAATAATCTAAAAATATAAATTTATTTTATATATAAATTTTATAATTTTATGGCTTAAAATTTATAGCTTAAAAAAATTAATAATTAATATGTTGAAATCAAATTTAGAAAACCATTATCAAGAATTATTTAAACAATTAAATAATCAGCCGATAGAAGAAGAAGTCATTGAATTGTTAAAAGAAAAAAAAATTTATAATAAAGATAACTGGTTAAAGGGTTTGATTTTGTGTGAGTTAGCTCTTGATTCTAATTCTGTTAACGAAGAAATAAAGAAGTTATATCTATCTTTATACGATGATAATAGTAATCAACATTTTTCTACAAATTTATCTGATATTGACTACAGATTTTGGTTTGAAAAAGTAGAAGAAGTAAATGATAAATTTTTAAAACAACAATTTTTAAGAGCATATCATAAAAGAGGATATATAATAAACACTGCTCGTAGGCCCTATAGAAGTAATGAAAAAGCAAAAGAATATATTCTGCAAGGAATAAAATTAGGAGATCCTGCTTGTATGGCTACTCATGGATATAATCTATATTTTGCAATGAGGGGTGAAAAAGAAGATAAAGAACAAGGATTGCATTTATTACATAAGTCTAAAGAATTGGGTTATACAAAAGCAGACAATTTATTGCTTAATGTAACTTTTTATACAGAACAAGATAATGCTAAAATTCTTTCCGATATAGAAGAATTTAATAATTCCAGAGAAGTAGAATCCGAAAGAGCCTATCATTTACTAGGAGAATTCTATTTATACAAAGAAGAAAATTTAGAAAAGGCAAAAGAAATACTAGAAGAAGGAATAAAAAATAATTGCGCCATTAGTAAATATTTGCTGGGCATAAATATAATTAATGAAAGAATTAAAGGTTATCAAACATCCGAAGGAATTGAATTCTTAGAAAAAGCATATGAAGATGGAGTGATTTATGCAGCAAATTGGTTGGCACGTTATTACAATTATTCCCCAGATGAAAATAAATCAATTCAAAAATCCATACATTGGCATGAAAAAGCTAATTTGTATTATTTCGATGATTCTACATTTCAATTAGCATTAATATACTTATATGAAGATTCAGTTAAAGATTTTGAAAAAGGGAATTTTTATTTAGATTTAGCAATAAAGGAAGGTAATGCCTCCGCCATGTCGGAAAAAGCCTATCAATTGTTAAATCAAGAAGTGCCGAATATAGAAGAAGCCAGAAACTTATTAGACAAATCTATAGAATTAGGAGATTCGTTTGCCCCTTATATTTTAGGACAAATGTATGAAAACGGAGTGCTTGAACCGGATTATTATGAGGCTTTTAAATGGTATCAATTGGCTGCTGAAAGAAATTCAATTTATGGAATAGAATTAGTAGGACATTATTATAGGGTAGGAGTAACTAAAACTGAAGAAGCAGACCCAGCTAAAGCAATAGAATATTTTAATAAAGCTATAGAAATGGGGTCGAACTATGCAAAGATGGAATTAGCCATCTGTTATGAAGAGGGAATAGGAGTTGAAAAAGACATTCAAAAAGCTTATGAATTGTATAATTCAGCTGCAGAAAACGGATATTCACATGCTTATAATAAAATAGGCTATTATGAAGAAGATGGGCTACTGGGTGAAAAAAACTATACGAAAGCATTTCAAGCCTATCAAAAATCTGCTGAATCTGGAAATTTAGAAGGCATTTACAATCTTGGAAGAGCCTACAAATATGGAATTGGAGTTCCTGAAAACCCCGAATTTGCTTTAGATAACTTTAAAAAAGCTACCGAACATAATTACGGAGATGCATGTATTGAATTAGCCTTATCTTATGAAGGCGAATATGGTGGTTTAGAATTTGATGCGGAAAAAATCATGGATTATATGTTGAAAGCTGCTGAACAAGGCTATTCCTTTGCGCAATATAAAATGGGATATTATTACTATTATGGTTTAGTTGAGAAAAATTTTGAAAAAGCATTAGAATGGCTTAATAAGTCTTACGAAAGAGGATATCCATATGCAGCGTTACTGTTAGGAGACTATTATCTTTATAATGATGCAGGATTGGAAAATCCTCAAGATGATAAAGCCTTTGAATATTATAAAAATGCCGAAGAAAAAGGATTGGTTTCCGAAGGATTGGGAGTTTGTTATGAGTACGGAGTAGGAACAGAGGAAAATCTTAAAGAAGCTTTTAAGTATTATACCTTAGGGGCTGAAGCAGGATTTACTAGTGCCAAATATAGATTAGGAATTTCTTATAAATTTGGAATTGGAACGGATGAGAATCAGGTTGAGGCTTTTACATGGCTTTCAAAAGCAGCGGAAGAAGGTAATTTATATGCAGAATTTTATACCGCTATGATGTTATTGGATGGAGAAGGTACCAATCAAGATTTGGAGCAGGGAATTATCCGATTAACCAAGACCGCTGAGTCCGAATATGCAGAAGCACAATTTGAATTAGGAAATTGTTATCTAATGGGAAAAGGAGTTGCCGAAGATGAAACAAAAGCAATGATGTGGTATCAGAAGGCATCAGATAATGGTCATGAAAAAGCCTCTAAGATAGTAGGAAAAAGAAAAAGAAGATGGAAGTTATTTTAAATTGATAGATTCATAGTTTTACAAAATTATATGTCAGATACTAATAAATATTTATTTCAGGTTAATCTGAAAGGGATGATTGAATTACTTTCAGAACATATTTATAGCAGTCCCAATGTTTTCATACGTGAGCTACTTCAAAATGGAGTAGATGCGATTACAGCACGCAAAGGTATAGATGAATTTGAAGGGAAAATTACGTTGTACTTAACTCATGATGAGGATACACCCAAATTTATTTTTGAAGATAATGGAATTGGGCTTACAGAAGAGGGGGTTCATCAATTTCTTTCCGTAATAGGACAAAGTTCCAAAAGAGGAGAACTTGAAGAAAAAGATTATATAGGAAAGTTTGGTATAGGGATGCTTTCTTGTTTGGTCGTAAGCAATGAAATAATTGTTGAAACTCGTTCGCTATTAAAAAATAAAGGAATACGTTGGATTGGAAAGGCAGATGGTACCTATGTAGTTGAACCTTCGGAAGATATAAAAGAAATAGGCACTCGAGTGATTCTTACCCCAAAGAAAGAATGGAAAAGTCTCTTTAAAGAAGAAGAAATAAAGAAAAATATTCTCTATTTTGGAGATGCCTTACCTATAAAAATTAATTTTGTTTCCGAAAAGGGAAACGATGTGCTTGTCGATAAAGAACCTGTGTGGTTAAGTTCTGAAGCATCAAAAGAAGATATACTTCAATATGGTAAAAAAATATTTGGTATAAATTTTTTAGATTCCTTTAAATTAGAATCTCAGGTAGGAGAGATAAAAGGTATAGCTTATATAATGCCTCATAAGGTTCAGTTTTTAGGAAATACGAAGCAGAATAAAGTTTATTTAAAAAGAATGTTTCTATGTGAGGATGTTAAAGGACTCCTTCCCGATTGGTCAACCTTTGTACGTTGCATAATAAACACTAACACATTACGACCTACGGCCTCAAGGGAAGCGCTTATGAATAATGAGCTCATGGCAAAAGCTAAAAATGAGCTTACATTTTGTTTTAAGGATTATTTAAAATATCTTGCTGTTACAGATACACATATCCTTAGTCAAATAATAAAAATTCATCATTTATATATCAAAGCATTAGCGTTAGAAGATTCCGATTTATTAAAAATGTTTATTGATTATATTCCCTTTGAAACAAACAAAGGAGACATGACTTTTTTATCACTCAGAACTTATAATGAAATTATATACTATACTCCTTACTTGGATGATTTCAGGCAAATACGAAGAATAGCTGGATCTCAAGGAAAAACAATAATTAATTCAGCTTACAGCTTTGAAACAGATTTGATTGAAAAAATTAAGGTAACAATACCCGAGATCATTTTCAAAAAGATAACCCCTCAAGATATATTGGATAATTTTGAAGATGTTAAAATCGCTGAAAATCAAAATTATATTAGATTTGAAAAAAAAGCCAATCAGCTTCTTCGATCTTTTTATTGTAAGGTTCAAATTAAAGAATTCCACCCTGTTGATACTCCTGCTATATATGTAGCGAATGATCAAGCTATTAATAATAAAAATATACAGAATTTATCTAATTCGGCCAATCCTTTTTCATCAACGTTACAGAATTTTGTGAAAAAAGAAAATGAAAATATGCCGACTTTATGCTTTAATAAAGATAATGAAATAGTACAAAAATTATTTCAGGTTGAAGATTCCTTTATGTTTGAAGCAATCGTTCATATCATGTATGTACAAGCACTTATGTTGGGAGGATATCCTGTAAATAAAAAAGAAATGGAAGTATTTAATAATGCTTTATATCAACTTATAATTTTAGGAATGAGCGATTTTATGGAAAAATTAGATTTTTAGTAAACCTTTTTTTAATTATATTTTTTCAAACTTATAAATATTAATTACAAAAGATAGTTGATAAAAAATTATTTTTTATTTATTATATAGCGTTTTTTTAATAATTAGCTATAATAATTGAATTTAAGATAATTCCGTTGATATTGTTAATGGTTGAGTTATATCCGCTTTATTATTTAATTAAAAAAACGAGAGTAATAATATTGTGAGATAATTATATAATATAAACTTTTTTTAACGATACAGATTTTAATCATTATTTCTAAAAATATAGAGTATTAAATTCAAAGAAGTATTTTTTAAAAAAACATGTTTTTTAATGTAAAATTTAAGAAATATCTTTGCAGCAAATTTTTACACTAAAAATGAGGGCAGCAAGGTATATATTATTACGCTTACCAAGAAAATCAAAGGCACTGGTTGGGAAATATGGAAAAGGATCTTTTTTTAAAGGATCATTAAGCGCAATCATTTCTTCTATGACCTATGGTTTAATTCCTTTATTTAGCATACCATTGATGCAAAAAGGATTAAATTTTGATACGGTATTATTGTATCGTTTTTTACTCGCATGTATTGCCGTAGCTGTTTTGATGAAAATTAAAAAAGTAAATTTTAAAGTATCGTTAAAAGAATTTAAAGCATTAACAGTGCTCAGTTTACTGTGCAATACCTGTTCACTCTTTTTTTTTCTATCTTATACCTATTTAGGAGGTGGAGTAACAACTACCGTACATTTTTTGTATCCTGTTTTTGTTACTTTAATTATGGGAATTTTCTTTAAAGAAAAAATTTCAATAAAAGGTTTTATCTCTATTTTATTAGCTGTGACAGGTGTTGCTTTATTATCATTAGGAGAGGGTATTGGAAAAATAAATTTTAAAGGAATTTTATTTGCCCTATCCGCAGCTATATTTTACGCTTTTTTCTTAGTATTCTCTGTAAAATCAACGGTCAAGGATATGCCGGTGCTTAGATATACTTTTTATATACAAGTCATAGGTGTTGTTTATCTTCTTCTATTTTGTTTATTAACCGGTTCATTCCAATGGTTTCCGGTAAAAGATGTGTCTTGTGTTCTCAACATCACATTACTAGCACTAATTCCTACCATAGTATCAATTATAACGTTGGTTGAGGCAGTTAGAAGAATTGGATCAACACTAACATCAGTTTTAGGGGCTTTTGAACCAATTACAGCGGTGATCATAGGGGTTTTGGTTTTTTCCGAACCTTTTTCATCCATGATGTTATTAGGAATATTATTGATTATTTTAGGAGTTTTTGGAATTATAATCTCCCAAAAAAATTCTCATAACCACTAAGATAAATATATGATTTTTATTTTCTATAATCATCATATAAAAGAATCCAATTAGAGTGTTTAAAATAATCCCAGCTTACTGATGCTAAATCTATTTTTGGGTCAATAAATTGCTTGAACGGATGTGCATTAACAGAGATCTTTGTATTTGCATAAATTTCAATCTCCTTATTTTTTTGTTTAAAATCTTGTTTTATATACTGAGCTGCTTGCCATATAAAATCAGGATAACAATCTATTCTGTGGATTTGCTTTTCAGTAAATAAGTCATGCATATTAAAGGTAAGGATTTCCTTTGTCTTTTTGTCAATGATCGTAAAATAGGTAGAACCATTTCGCTGTCTTAACATCATTCTCCAGCTTAGTCTATGTCCTTCTTCTGTCCAGAAAACATCTCCTTTAATGAAATAGTGGCGTATAGGTAGGAGTAATTGAATGATAAAATAGATTATTACTAAAAGGATATATGTCTGATTCTTATTAGTATAATTATAAGTCTTTAATGAAAGTGCGGGTCGTTTTTTGAAAAATATTCTTCTTATTGTGTCCGGAGGATAGAAAAAAACAATAAAGCTTAAAGCAAAATAAGGGAAAATACCTACCTTTAAAATAAATGAATTGGAAAGATGAAAAATTAAACTTGCTATTAGAGCTAATGTCCTGGTTTTTTTCCAAAGCATCATAGGAACAATCAATCCATCAAATAAAATACCAAGATAAGCAATTGAAATATAAAACCATTTTTCCGTAAAAAATTTACCTATAAAGGGGAAATCTGTTTTATGAGAATATAATAATCGGGTAAAAGTACCATCCAGCCAATCAGGATAGAGTTTTGCAATACTTGCATAAATATATAAAATTGAAACTTGTAATATCAGAACGAATGAGCACCATTGAGGCATTGACAATGATTTTATATTCTTATTTCTTTTTACATCAATGGAGTAATAAGCATTTGCAGGTAAAAAAAGCATTAAGAAACATATGAGAGTCAGAAAATAATAATGGTTATTATATGCAGTTTTTTGCATTAAATATTGAGCTGTCCATAAAATCGTAAAGCACAAAAGGCTTAACCGATATCTGTATCCAATCATTACTAATAATCCTAAAACTCCCATACATATAAAATAAAAATACATTCCATATCCGGGAAGAGGATGAAGCCATTCAAAACCAATAAAACTGAAGAATACTTTTGGAGATATTAAGTTAGTTTTTACCCACCCTGTCAATATAGCACCCCAAGATTCTACAAAAAGTAAAAATCCGAATAACATCCTAAATATAATTAGGGGAGAATTATCTATTTCCTGGAATAATTTACCTTTTGATATTTTCATATTGTTCTTTTTATTGCTCAATAAAGATAATAAATAAAAATCAATTCAAAATATAAGATTTGGTTGTATATGAATAATGATATAAGTAGTATCTTTGGTATAAAACAGAGAAACATTAATAAAAGCTGATATGAACTACAAATTACAATTACAAAAGTTACAGATTAAGATTGATGAAGAAAATGATATCGATCTGAGAAAAAAATTAATAAATCAAGCAATTGAAATTGCGGATCTTAATAAAGATTTATATGAAAGTATAGATTTACGCCATATCTTAATGGATGAGGAAATGAATCTGGATTATCGAATTGGCATATTAAAAGAGTCAATCAAATTGTCAGATGCTGCCAATAATTTAGAAGAATCTTTTGATCTACGAATCCAGCTGATTCAAGAGGAAATTTATACATCCCATTGTATAGATAGTTTTTCGGCGATAACTTGGTTGCTCGAAGCGGTTGATTCCCATCCCGATTTATTTAAGGAAGAGAATGTATTATGGCAATATAAATGGTTGGCTTGTTCGGCTGTGAATAATGCAGATATTTCATTAGAGCAAATTCAAGATATTTTAGAAGATTTAAAAATGAGGTTGGAAAGAAATGGATATGGATTAGGAGCATATTACGTTCCTAAAATAGATTTGCAAGAATCGATTGGAGATATTTCAGGTGCTTTACAAACATTAAAAGAAAGAGATGAATATGGAAGAGATGGAATGTCAGATTGTGAAGCTTGTGAGCTGAATACAAAAATTAAAATTAAATTAATTGCAGGAGATTATGATTCTGCCATTGCAGATACAAACGAAATGCTAAATGAAGACATATCTTGTAATGAAGTCCCTTTTGATACTTATTGTAATTTGGCCTATTATCTTAATAATGTTAATGAGAGTAAAGCGAAAGAGTATTTTGAAAAGGGATTAAATGAGTTTGATAATGATTTTGAATCTTCATTTATTTTAGGTCTCTCTAAATTAATTAATTACGCATCTTACCATAATACCCAGCATGCATTGGATCTTTATCAAAAGTATGCTCATTGGCAGTTAAATTCAGAAGACAAGACAAATTTCGACGTTTGTTTAAATTTTTTAAACTTATTTAAACAAAAAGGGACTATCGAGCTAGAAAAATTAAATCCAACCTTACCTTTCTATAGGGCTGATGCAAAGTATAATTCTGATGATTTATATAACTATTATTTATCTATAGCACAGAATTTAGCTGAAAAATTTGATGCAAGAAATAAAACCGATAATTTTAAAAAGTTATTAACTAAGGAAATAATGAGAAAATGAGCTATAATTTAGAATTGCAAAAAATTAATTTAAAGCTATATTCAATTACAAATCCGGATGACAAAATAATTCTCTTAAAACAAGCAATACTTTTGGCTGATTCTAATAATGATATAGAATGGGGATTTGATTTTAGGTTGGAGTTAATAAATGAAGAAGTTAGAACTTCAAGATGTATTGAAAGTTTTCCAGCCTTTACATGGCTTCTTGAAACCTATGATAAAAATCCTGAAATTTTTGATGAAAAAGAATTATTATGGCAATATAAATGGTTAGCACAAGCTTCCTATAGAAATTCAAATATAGAAAAAGAGCAAATAGAAAAAATATTTGAGGATCTTAAATCTAGAATGACAAAAAATGGTTATAGTTTACGTGGGTATTACAGTGTTATAATTGGATGGTATGATTTTATAGGAGATATAGAGTCAATGGATGCCTATATTGAATTAAGAGAAAAAGACACCCGTGATGATATGTCCCATTGTATGGCTTGTGAGCTAGATATTAGAGTTGAGTCTGAATTAAAAAAAGGAAATGTAGATAGAGCAATTGATATTGCTCATGATCTTTTTGTTAAGAAACTCAGCTGTGCCCATATGCCTTTTGCTACTTTTTGCAAATTTGCCTATTATTTAAATAAATTAGGAGATTCTAGAGCAGCTGATTTCTATGAAAAAGCTATGTATGAGCTAAAAGAAAATATAGATGAGAAATATGAGACTTTTTTATCAACTATTTCATTATTAATTAATTATTTAATATATAATGATAGGGAAAAAGCGTTTGAGCTTTTTGAAAAATATTCTCCTTGGGATTTTAATTCGGAAGATTCTTTGCAATTTGATTTCTCAGTGAATGTCTTAAATCTTTTTAACGTTGAAGGTTCTAGGAAAATAAGGATAAGTGCGACACATCCATTATATTCCGATTCAGGTGAATATAATTTAAAAGATTTGTATTCCTACTACTATAACCGAGCCTTAGATTTAGCTCATAAATTTGATGCAAGAAATAAAACCGATAATTTTAAAAATTTATTAACTAAAGAAACAATGAGCAAATGAGCTATAATTTAGAATTACAAAAAATTAATTTAAAGCTAAATTCAATTACAAATCCGGATGACAAAATAATTCTCTTAAAACAAGCAATACTTTTGGCTGATTCTAATAATGATATAGAATGGGGATTTGATTTTAGGTTGGAGTTAATAAATGAAGAAGTTAGAACTTCAAGATGTATTGAAAGTTTTCCAGCCTTTACATGGCTTCTTGAAACCTATGATAAAAATCCTGAAATTTTTGATGAAAAAGAATTATTATGGCAATATAAATGGTTAGCACAAGCTTCCTATAGAAATTCAAATATAGAAAAAGAGCAAATAGAAAAAATATTTGAGGATCTTAAATCTAGAATGACAAAAAATGGTTATAGTTTACGTGGGTATTACAGTGTTATAATTGGATGGTATGATTTTATAGGAGATATAGAGTCAATGGATGCCTATATTGAATTAAGAGAAAAAGACACCCGTGATGATATGTCCCATTGTATGGCTTGTGAGCTAGATATTAGAGTTGAGTCTGAATTAAAAAAAGGAAATGTAGATAGAGCAATTGATATTGCTCATGATCTTTTTGTTAAGAAACTCAGCTGTGCCCATATGCCTTTTGCTACTTTTTGCAAATTTGCCTATTATTTAAATAAATTAGGAGATTCTAGAGCAGCTGATTTCTATGAAAAAGCCATGTATGAGCTAAAAAAAAATGTAGATGAGGAAGATCAGTCTATTTTATCAACTGTTTCATTATTAATTAATTATTTAATATATAATGACAGGGAAAAAGCGTTTGAACTTTTTGAAAAATATTCTCCTTGGGATTTTAATTCGGAAGATTCTTTACAATTCGATTTCTCAGTGGATGTCTTAAATCTTTTTAACGTTGAAGGTTCTAGGAAAATAAGGATTAGTGCGACTCATCCATTATATGACGATTCAGGTGAATATAATTTAAAAGATTTGTATTCCTACTACTATAACCGAGCCTTAGATTTAGCTGAAAAATTTGATGCTAGAAATAATACCTCATTTTTTTCTAAATTATTAAATGATGAGTTGAAAAATTAATATTTAAAATAAAGTTTTATAAAACATAAAGCGGTCATCAAATGACCGCTTTATTTGTTTTCACAGCATAGTACAATTTCTATCTGTGAATGCTCAAAATTATAATTATAAGATAAAATAAATATTGAGACAAAGATAATAAATTTATTTTAATATGTTATCATAAATCGCTAATTATATATTTAATTATTATAATATATTGAAATTATAAATGCATATAATTAAATTATTTTATAGTTTTTACCTTTCTAAAGTGTTATTAATACTATAATTATAGCTAATAAATAATATTATTTAAATAAAAATAAAATGAATAATAATATAAAAAGTAATGAAAATTTAATATTGAAAAATTTGTTAGCTAAAGGTTACTAGTAACAACGTATAAGAAATTGAAATAAATATTGCTTTAAGTATAATAATAAAAGCTAATATAATTGTCTGTTTTTAAATTGAAGAAGAAAAATGCAGAATTAATTCTCCTTTTTATGTGTTTTAAGTTGGAAAAATTTTTTCTTTAAGACTTCTATATCTTTTTGTTCGATCTTTAAAGTAAGATAAATAAATAAAAAGAATAAAATATTTCCGATTAGAATTCTTACATACATTTGATTGCTGCAATAATAGGCAATTAGACTTAACAAAGAACTTCCTCCAATATAAAAAATAAGTTTCCTGTAATTGTAAGGTATAGGATATAATTTTTGTCCCCAAAAATAAGATATTAGCATCATGGTAAGATAGGATATAAACGTAGCAATAGCACATGCCCAATAGCCAAGATCGGTGTATTTTAATCCTATAAAATTTAATACTACGGTTATCAATGCCCCTATACCGGAAATGATTGCTCCGTAATGTGTATTGTCAGATAATTTGTACCATATGGAAAGATTGAGGTATATACCTAAGAATGTAGACCCAATTAATAGGATAGGAACTACTGGAAAGCCTTCCCAATAATCCGAATTTCTTATATATAAACGTCCTATCCAATCTAAATTGGCTACTAAAAATAATAAAATAACAGCACTGAAAATGGCATAATATTTCATTAAAGTAGCATACGTTTTTCCTGAATTTTTTTCTCCTGCATGAGAAAAGAAAAATGGTTCCACACCAAGTAGGTAGGCGGTTTTAAACAAAGTAATAAAAGTAGCTATTTTATAAACTGCACTGTAAATCCCCATTTGGATTTCAGCAACTCCTTCAGGAAGAAGATATTTAATAAACTGTCGATCCATCGTTTCATTTACAATTCCGGCTAATCCTGCAATGGTTATAGGCCATGCATAAATTAACATCTTTTTCCATAAAGAAAAATCGAAGGTGTATTTACCATCTAACATAGTAGGGATTAAAGCAATAAAGGTTATAATGCTGGCAAATAAATTTGCAGCAAAAGCATAGCCTATGCCATAATCAAAATTATACACTTTGCTAAAAAAAGCAGCTCCTATTCCTCCGTTTTCAATTTGCTTAGGTATCCAGAATATTAATAAAATCGTTGAAAAGAACATGGTGACAGAATTCAATATTTTAAGAGAAGCAAAATATAAGGATCTATTCTGAATTCTAAGTTTTGCAAAGGGAACAGCCGATATAGCGTCAGCAGCGAGGATAAAAAGAAACCATACTAAAAAAACAACTTCATCGGGATGTTTAAAGGCTGTGGCTAAAAAATGTCTGGCTAATATTCCAAAAATTAAGAATAATAAAGACACAATTAAAACTGAAGTAAATGAAGTGAAATATACTGTATTTTGCTTTATTTCTTTATCCTTAAATTTTTGAAAAAAGCGAAAAAATGTAGTTTCCATTCCATGGGTTAATAATACAGAAAGTATACCTGCCGCAGAATAAAAATCAGCATATATAGAATATTTAGCGGGGCCGAATGTTCTTACTAACATAGGGGTTAGTATAAAAGGAAATACTCGGACTAAAACATTGCTTAATCCATAAATTAGTGTTTGACTAAATAACTTTTTATACACTTATTTCTTTTTAAATATTACTGACAATAATTCCGGAATAGTACTAATATAAATTTTTAATATTATATTATTGACAAATTTAATAAATTTGATTAGGTTTGTAGGCATCCGCATAATATATTGAATTAAAAGAAGAAGTATGAATAGGGATGAATTGCAAATAATATTCGTAAGTAATTGAATTAACAAAAATATAATCCAAAATAAAGGTTTATCCTTTAACGTAAAGAGTTAAATATACAAATGAAAAAAATATATTTTCTTCACGGATATCAAACTTCAGGGAAAAAGTTTGAATGTTTACAAAATTTTTATCAAAATTTTGAAGAATATAATACTATATGTTGGGATTGGGATGAATTTATGAATATTCCGAAATTTTTAGAAGATAAAGCTAAAATATTAAAAGAAAATTGTGAAGATAGTATAATTATGGCAGACAGTATGGGGGCAAATATTGCTTGGCATTTAGTGAATTCATTTAAAGGTATGCATTATGTTATGACGAATCCTGTATTTTCGGCTGAACAAATAAAGGAACAAGAAAGAATTCCTGCCGAGTTGAAAGAAAAAATATTTTCAGCTACTTCGGAAAATATATTAAACAAAAACATACATCTTATAATTTCTAAAAATGACGAAGTTCTTAACCCGAACTATTATAAAAAAGTTTTTGGCACGTCATTAAAAATTCTAGAATTAGATGATGTGCATGCAATAACACATATGAATGAATATATGCCATCAATTCATCAAGTAATTATGAAGGCTTTTGATAAAGCGAATAGCTAATTGCTAAAAAAAATTTAGAAACCTATAGTAATTAAAAGTGTTAATAATTTATGCACTTTTCATAAAAATGACAAAATATGATTAGAACTCAAATTCTAATCTAATATTTTATTTTCTACCCTTTTCGATTAATAAATTTGATAAGATTCTTCTCGGAAATAATCATAATTAATTCTTTTACATATGAATAGTATACAAAAAATTATCTTACTTAGATTATTAAATAATAAGTAATACAATCTCTTTAGAATATATTTTAATATAATCAGGAACTAATAAATTGTTAAAGCCCAAATGATAATATGATTATTGGATTCTTATAACAATGAAGTTAGTTTAAGTTAAATACCAGTTAGCTTATCAATTAAAATTTTATTAAGCATGTACCGGAAGAATACCCCCCTCCAAATACTGAGAGACATATAAGATCACCTTTTTTAAAAATATCATAATTCTGAGCAAGAACTAAAGGAGCACTTGCACACCCAGTATTACCTAATTCCTCAACATTCGACAGCGATTTATTTTCCTCTAAACCTAATTCATGGCAAACATTATTTAAAATTCTTTTATTGGCTTGATGGCCTATAAAATATGATAAATCAGAAATTGAAAAACCATTTTTTTGGATAATTGTTTGCGTCTGTTTGGATAAATATATACAAGCTTGAGTAAAGACATCTTTCCCATAAGGCATATGTAAACCGTTTTTAGGCTCCATAGTGACTGCCTCTGGACCATGACCGATATCCCCAAGTCCAAGAGTATTTATATCTAAAACTTCGGCTTCGTTAGAACATATAGGTTCGGAAGAAAAAAATAATGCCACAGCGGCATCTCCCCATAAATGCCCGGATTGTATATCTCTATCATCAGAATAGCTTGAATTTCTATCAGCACTAATCAATAAAGCTTTAGACGAAATTTTACTTGTAAAAAAAGATTTAATGATTTCCATGCCGTTGAGAGCTGATGAACAAGCAGAAGATACATAAATAGCCTTGGCATTATTTATATGAAATTCTTTTTGTATGACATGAGCTGTTGTTCCAACAGTATCAGAAGGCGTATATGAAGCAAATACAATCAAATCGACATCTTTAATGTCATAAGGTAAATTTTTGATAGCATCTTCAACAGCTTTAATGCTCATGTAATCTATAGTTTCTTCTTCAGAAGCTCTTGCTCTGGTAAGTATTCCTGTTCTTTTAAAATACCATTCTTCTGATAAGTTATTAAGTTTAGCAAAATAATCATTATTAATTCTTTTTGCAGGTATATAATATCCTTTAGAATTTATAAACATTTTAAAATATTTAAGTATTAAAATTTTTGCAAATATAGGCTACTAATAACTTATTTTTTAATTTATTTAGCTGAGTTTTATTAAAAGAACACATATATTAACTTTTTATTAAATGTAATTTAACATCAAATTTTATGCCATTGGGAATTATTTTCAATAATTAGCAAAAAAATAAAAATATAATACAATAATAGTTGAATATTTATATTTATAATGTAATTTTAAATTTTGGTAAAAATATTACACCATCTAACAATTTTTTTTTAAAATAATCTTTAAATTATATTTATATGTTTAAAAATTATAAATTTATATCTTAATAATAAATAAAAAAAACATTATAATTGTAGTTTAGATTAAATAGTAATAATATAATTGTTTGTGAGGTAATACTTAATTACAAATTTTAACATATAAATGAAATATTTAGACTTGTTTATATATTTGAAAAAAATTGAAGATTACGCTAAGGATCAAATAGATATAGATCAGAATTTGGTTATTAGAAATTTTTCATTTAAATCAAATTATCGTTTTATACTACCCGGTGGTTTAGGAAATAATGATAATTATGAATTTTTACATACTCCTATCAATGAAGATGAGTCGGATATTATCCAAAAAATGTTAATTAAAAAAGATGCCGATATCATTGAAAATATTGAATTTCGATATCATATAATCATGCCTAAAAAAGAAAACAAGGCTAAAGAAATTGTCATTTTATTTCATGGGTTTAATGAGAAATATTGGTATAAATATTTACCATGGGCAACATATATGGCTGAAAAAACAGAGAAAGCTATTGTTTTATTTCCTATGGCTTTTCATATGAATAGAGCTCCGGTATTGTGGAGTAATTCAAGAGAAATGTATCGTGTGAGTGAAGAACGAAAAAAACGGCACCCTTTACTTTTATGCTCAAGCCTTTCCAATGTAGCTATTAGTACACGTATTAATAATAAGCCTCAAAGATTTATCTGGTCCGGTTTGCAGTCTTATTATGATGTGTTAGATTTTGTAGAAGATATAAAAGAAGGAATACACCCAGGGATTGATAAAAATGCAAAAATAGACCTTTTCGCTTATTCTATTGGTGCATTTTTGTCTCAAGTATTAATGATGAGTAACAGAAATGGATATTTTTCGGAGTCAAAATGTGCTATTTTTTGCGGAGGGGCCGTTTTTAATCGATTTTCACCGGTATCAAAATTTATTTTAGATAGTGAGGCTGAGGTTGGTTTATATTCATTTATAGTAGAGCATTTGGATAGTCATATGGACAGGGATGAAGTGCTTCGATATTACATGTTTAGTACTCCTGAAGGCCCGAATTTTAGAAGTATGTTATGTTATAAAACTTTAATCAAAGAAAGGGAAGAAGAATTTAGAAGAATGAGCCATCAATTTTATGTGATCACTTTGGATAAAGATGAAGTAATACCTTCATATGAAATTATGAATACTTTACAAGGATCTCGTAGAGATATACCTATTTCTGTTGATTTAATGGATTATCCATACAACTATGTACACGAAGATCCTTTTCCTTGTACGCCGGAAATAGCTGATGAAGTACATAATTGCTTTACATTAACATTAGATAAAATATGTGATTTTTTAGTTAAATAATATTTTTTAAATAAAAGTTGAAATTATTTAGTATAAATGTGTTAAAAGTACCTTATTTTTTATATAATACACTGAATTAATTTAAATGCATTAAGGGCATATAATAATTCTTGAAATTAAAAAAAATGTAACAATAAGCCTTCCGCAAAATATTTTTTTATCTTAAAAACAAACTTTGGTTAATTTAAAATCATTTTTAGAATTTATTTTGTTAAAAAGAAATATTTGAAAAAATATGTAAACAGCAGATTTTTAGTAATAATTGTAAAATATTAATGTGCTAAATGTATATGAAGTCTATAATTTTAAAATATTACAGAAAACGGTTTTAATGATTGGATAAAATAGAAAAGAGATTGAAGATCATATACGGAAAAATGTCTAAAGCTGTATATATAATAGATTGTTGCCCTATTAAAATTAAAAAAATATATAGTCGAAGCAGCACTATCAAATGAAAATAAAATTTACGCAACAGTATATGTAACGAAATCGAGTCCTTATACCATTAGCGCAATTTCGTCACTAGACAATAGATATTTTTTACAAAATCAGGAGATTTCCTTTCAACCGATACATATACAATTGAGATACCGGGATATGAAACGTCTTTGAACTTCGCTTCAGAGAAAAATAAAGGCTTCACTTTACATGATTTTTTTAACGAAATTTCATGTAATTTTTATGTGAAAGTATAACACCCCATTGATAACTCTGATTAGGCATTAGACTGTTCCTAAATATTCTTAAGAGGTAAATTATGTAAGTGCCGCTCAATTGTTGTGCAATAATTATATTGAAATTATAATAAGCTAAATGCTGAAAAATTATTAAGCTACTTTATCTATGTGTATACTGATACAGTTAAAGGCATCGGTTGTAAAACTGAAAATCTGACTTTAGATAGTTAGGACCAAAAAAATGGTATTGTAATCCAATCCGTAAAATTAATGAGGTAAGGTGCGTATCCCTACGGAATGTTATACCAAATTACTTATATATGCTAGCAGAAATTTCTGTAAAGGACTGCGAAGTAGAAATTCCCGTAACCCATTATTCGGATTATATTGTTGTAGGCAAACGATTTCGGAGACAATAATCTCCTATCAACCGGATCATGTGCTGGTAATTTATTCCTTATTACGTATACGGATTTTCTATAAAAGATGTTAAACAAATTACAAATTGAGAGTCTATTATCTTTATATAATTTTTGATTTCCATTTATGTCATATTTTAGTCAATAAAAAGTAAAATAATAAGCCGGCGAATTTTTGTTTTTAAAATGAGATAATATAAAAAAGCTTCAATAGGTAACTAAAAGTTTAGCTTTGCACGATAAAACAATTAATATAGTTTACTCGTTTTACGATCATTCTTATAAAATATTCAAAATAAAAACGATAAAATTCAAAGTATGAATTTATTTATTTTTAAGAATTATTTTATTTACAGCTAAAATAAATATTTTTGTATAAAGTTCCTGTCAATGTGTATATTAGGTAAATATTCAGCAGATAAATTATTGCTGTTTAGCTTTATTTGCTCACTACTTATAGTTTATCCCAATATAACTTGGTTACCTTGGGAGATAAGTATGTTGGCTGATAATAAAAAAATATATTATCTTTTGTTTTTTATATTACGTTGTATACTATATACTATTTTTATTTTTGCATTGATCAAGATCAATGTAAGAAAAATTCAAACTACCTCTTTTCAAAGTCGCTTACTATATAATTCCCTAATTACTCTTTTTGCTTTCTGTATTTACGTAGGAATATTTTTCATTTTAAAAGTTAAAATAGCTCACTTAGGCAGTTTGGTTTTATTTCAATTTTTTCTTATTTGCATTTTATGTACGCTTTCATCTTATATTTACCAATTATATAACGAAAAGAAAAATAAAGAGCTGGAAATAGAACAGTTAAAAATTGAAAATTTGCAGAGTCAATATAATGCATTAATCTATCAAGTAAATCCTCACTTTTTCTTTAATTCGTTGAACGGATTGGTATCGCTTATTCGAAAAAAGGACGATTTGGTTACCCTTACTTATGTAAATAAACTATCGGATGTATTTCGCTATATTTTACAAAGTGATAAAAAGGGACTGGTAACATTTAGAGAAGAACTTGATTTCATACAAGCATTTCGTTATATGATGGAAGTACGGTTCGCTAATAAATTGATCTATGATATTAAAATAAATCAATCAGCATTATCTTATAAGCTTCCGGTTCTTTCAGTTATGCCTATTTTGGATAATATAGTAGTTCATAATATTATAGATAGTGATCATAAAATGATTATTACAATTGAAGTGAATGAATGTAAAGAATTAGTAGTATCCAATCCTATATATCCTAAAATATTTTCACCTACTACCAATGGTACAGGATTGAATAACCTAAAAAATCGATTTTCATTACTTACAAATGGTCAGATAAAAATTAAAAATGATGGCGTAACATTTACAGTATATTTACCGTTAATATAAATAAGATATGGAAATATTGATAGTAGAAGATGAAACAGCAGCTTATGAAAGTCTTGTTGGAATTTTACGAGATATTGAACCTTCCATACAAGTAGTTGGAAATACGGAAAGCGTTACCCAAACTATTAATTGGTTATCCAACCATAACAAACCCAATTTAATATTGATGGATATCCATTTGTCGGACGGTTCAGCTTTCTTAATATTTGAAAATATAAAAGTAGAAGTTCCTATTATTTTCACAACAGCATATGACGAATATGCTATTGAGGCATTTAAAGTAAATAGTATTGACTACCTCTTAAAACCCATCAAACAAGAAGAATTGGATCGTGCAATACAGAAATTCAAAAAACTAACGCAACCCGACCTATCCGAATATCTAACTCGAATAGCACAATTAGCCCCTACAAAACTCTATAAAGAAAAAATATTAGTTTCCTTAAAAGATAAACTTTTCCCTATCGATTTGCAGGAGGTATCTTATTTCTATACTTCTAATAAAAATACGCATATTTATTTGAAGGACGGAAGTTCCTATCCTTATTTCAAGACATTAGAACAGATTTTTAAATTTCTTAATCCGGATAATTTTTATCGGGCAAACAAACAATATATAATTGCCCGTAACAGTGTGAAGAGTCTTACTATTTGGTTTGATAATCGCTTATTAATAACGCTCGATAGGGACGTCCCCGAACGTATTTATATCAGTAAGAACAAAGCAGCAGATTTTAAATTATGGGTTGTAAATAAATAGATGTATTTATCTTATTCGTCTTAAACAAACAACTTTTCGTTTTAATCAATTTCGAAATATTGTTTTATCGTATTTATTAAATATTTGTAATAATAAAAATCCTTGTACGGTGTCTAATAAGTATAAATATAAAATTTTTGCTGTATCATTTTTACTTTATTCTAGTTGTAATTATCAACAGAAAATAGATAATGAAGATTTATTCATGATAAAAGAGCAAGGTGCATTTTCAGCTGGTGGAACCATTGTTTCAAGTAAAGGCATTTTCGATCCGTTCAAACCTTGGTATGAAATACAGGGAGGACAAACGCGACATGGCGATCATGCAGATGTGTTTTATCAAATTCCTGTAAATAAAAAAAACAACTCAATAGTATTTTTACATGGATATGGACAATCGCGTCGTTGCTGGCAGACTACCGCTGATGGAAGAGAAGGTTTTTCTAATATTTTTCTTCGAAAAGGTTATAGTATATATCTTGTTGACCAACCGGGACGCGGAGAGGCAGGCCAGACTACAAAACCTGTAGGGATATCTGATAAACCTGATGATCAGGCATGGTTTACTCAGTTTCGTATCGGTCGGTATCCTAAATTCTATGATGGGGTACAATTTCCCAAAGACAACCAATCTCTTGAAAATTTCTTTCGTATGATGACTCCTAACACCGGTAACATTGAGGAAACGCAAGTAGTGGATGCTTTGTCGGCAGTATTTAATAAATCGGGTGATGGGATTTTCTTTACCCATTCGGCAGGAGGTATACTGGGCTGGAAAACTGCAATTAAAAATAATCATGTAAAAGCTATTGTAGCTATTGAGCCCGGAGGATTTTGCTTCCCTGAAGGAGAAGTACATGAAAATAATAGGGGAGGTAAGGGCATACCCTTAGATGAATTTTTAAAATTGACTACAATCCCTATTATAATTTTTTACGGTGATTATATTCCCATAGAAAAAACAACAGCCTATTCCGAAAATTTCTGGAGAGATGTACTGGCTACCGCCAATAAATGGGCTGAAATAGTAAATGCTTATGGGGGAGATGTCAGTATTATACATTTGCCGGAAATAGGGATAAAGGGCAATACCCATTTTATTATGTCTGATTTGAACAATCTGACAATAGCCCATTTAATTTCAGATTGGCTAAATGATAAAAAGTTAAATTAAACTATAAATTCTTATTCATGATAAAATTAATAAACATATTGACGATAGTGATGATTTCATCAGTATTATTCTCACAAAATACAAGAATTCCGGTAAAAGGTCTTGCACTTTTTTCTAAAGACGGGCATTTCCAACCGTATGAATTTAGCCGGCATGCAATAGGGGATAACGATATTCTTATTGATATCCTATATTCAGGAATCTGCCATAGCGATATACATATGGGAAGGAGTGAATGGGGAAATACGAAATATCCTTTTGTGGGTGGACATGAAATAGCCGGACGTGTTATACAAATAGGTAAGAATGTTACTAAATTTAAAGTAGGAGATTATGCGGGTATAGGGTGTATAATCAATTCTTGCGGACAGTGTAATAATTGTAAAAACGGATTAGAGCAATTTTGTGAAAAAGGAATGGTAGGCACCTATGGATCTCATGATTATTTTAACAACAATGAAATTACACAAGGAGGATATGCCAACAAATATGTGGTGTCAGCCAATCATGCTATAAAAATTCCTTCCCATGCCGATATAAAAAGAGTGGCCCCGCTTCTTTGCGCCGGAATTACCACTTATTCCCCAATCCATTTTTCCAAAGTAAAGAAAGAGGATAAGGTTGCTGTGGTAGGTTTTGGAGGATTGGGACATTTAGCCGTACAATATTTAGTAGCATTAGGAGCTCAAGTTACAGTATTAGATATTTCAGAAGAAAAAAGAGCAGATGCCATGCGATTGGGAGCGGTGCAATATGTAAATGTTACAAATCTTGAAGAATTAAAGGGTTTTGAAAATCAGTTTAGTTTCATCATTAGTACTGTTCCGGCTAAATACAATCCTGTGATATATATGAAAATGTTAAAAATGGGGGGCGAAATGGCGATCGTTGGTTTACCCTCCTATGAGAATATGCCTCAAATAACATTAGATTCATTTATTTTTAATCCTAATAGAAAGGTGTATGGTTCGTTGATCGGTGGTATAGCAGAAACCCAAGAAATGTTAGATTATTCGGTAGCTAATCATATTTACCCTGAAGTTGAGATTATAAATGCCGACGGACAATCTCTTGATGATGCTTATAATAAAATAGTAGATGGAAAAGTAAAATTTCGTTATGTAATTGATATGAAAACTTTAAAATAAACAAAAATAGTATGAAAAGAAAAAATTATATGACAATATTACTCTTTTTAGTAGGGATATTATTGAATGTTGAAAAATCTTATGCACAACAAAAAAACGATGATAAAAATACTGAAAAAGTACTTATTGATTTATCTCGAAAAAAGTGGAAATGGATGTCGGATAAAAATATAAATTTATTAAACGATCTCTTTCATGAAAAATCTGTATTTGTGCATATGGGAGGAACCATGGATAAAAATCAAGAATTAAATACCATTGAAAACGGAAGCATACATTATAAACAAGCTGAGATAAAAGATATATCTGTACGTTTTGTTGACAATACGGCTATTGTTTTAGATCAAATAGTTCTCACAGCAATTGTTGGGGGTAAAGAAGTGGTCAATCCGTTTATGGTTACAGAAATATACATACATATCGAAAATGAATGGAAATTAGCGGTACTTTCATTTACCAAATTATTAGATAACAATCAGCAAAAAAGATAGCCTTGTTATTGATTTAGTTTGAAATCTAAAGAATAAAATAAATGATTGGAAATAAATAATCAAAAAGCTATGTAGATATGTACAAATAAAAAATTATGACATTTAATAATTAAAATGTAGGATAGTTAGATTGTTAATTTAACTACTTTTAGATAACTTTTCTATTAATTTATCTCTATCTTTTATCATTCTTTCATAAAGTTCAATAACTTTATCAAGAGGATTAAAAGTACAACCGTAGTTATTGAAATTAGCATTATCATTAAAAGTATTAATGTAATTTACTGTTGCTTCATCAGTCATATTCTTAATGGCTTCTACAGGAACTTTCAATGCCTGAGAAACTTTCTCTAATATTTTTTCATCTAATGCTTCTTTTTGTTCATAATCTGAAACAGTTGCTTGGCTAACACCTAAATCAAAAGCTAAAGACTCTTGCTTAATTCCAAGCATTTCTCTTAATCTTTTTATATTTCTTCCCTGATGTACTTTTTTATTAGGTGCTGTATCTGTATTCATAACAAAAGAATTTTAGCAAAAATAAGAAAAATCTGATAAAAAGAGACCTGTATTTTACCAGTAAAAATGTATAATATAAAGGACTTATCAATACGATATAGCTTTATTTTATATTTTTTTGCTTCAAAGTGTTGTGTTATGAGTAAAAAAAGCAAATAACTATGTAAAGAAGCTAAAAATTATCTGGGAGTAATTCGTAAAAATAAGTATGGAAAAATATTGTTTAACTGTAGAAATAGATAGCTATATTGATTTATCTTTTATTAATTGCATTTTATCGGGGAAAAGAAATTAATATTACTAATTAGAGAATTATCTGAAAAATCAAGCAATATAGAATTTAAAGAGCGTGAAATTAATAAACACTTTTTTTATAAAGAACTCTAAAAATCAATCTCTAATTTTTAATAAAGTAGTTATAACTTTTTCTCATTTTCAAATTTCATCTAATTAAATTTCTCGATTTTCTTTCAGGGAGCTAAAAATTAAATCCAATAAATAACATTATTCTTAATGATAAGAAAAATATAAAATATTTGGATTGTTATTTGAATCAAAATAATTTTTTATTTATTAATAATTATAGTTTTTTGAAAGATGTACACTTGATAATAACATTGAAAGATTACAATATGATATCCATACCTTTAAACAGTATCTCGAGTTTTGGAAAAATAAACCTGGTAATTTCTCTTTAATTGAAAGAACCATCTTCGGAGAAGTTAAAACTAAAATGACAAACTTTGGTATAAAAACTGAATTTAATAAATAATTTTTAGAGAGAGTAGGTTTTACATAATTGAAATCGAATAATCTTCACCAAAGCAACAATCCCCAAGTCCATCGACTTAGGGATGATATTACATATCTTATTGTAAGGTCTGATCTTTCACGAATCGCTCAGGATGAATGAATCTTGTCTCTAGTAATGTTAATTCTGAATCAATTACAGAAATAATTTTCTGCAAATAGCAATTTTTTAACGCATTTCCCGCCTGCTTGTACGAAATTTCTGCTTGCAATGACTGGAACTCGATAAGAGTCAAGCTTAAGCTCCTATAGATGAATTGATAATCTTTGTCGGATTAGTTAAGAGAAGCTATTTCTACGATAAAATTTTCATAGTCTAGTTACATTTTTCGGTTTGTTATTTGTTGCGAGTTATTCTTTAGTAAATCGAATAACTCGGCTTAAAGTAGATTATTCATAAGCATAATTTGTTATAATTACATTTTAGATAAAAATCTATATAACAATTTATTATGCATTAAAAACCGATATCTTATATTTTTAAATATCCTGATTTCATATGTTTATTATTTTTGATTATTTCCATCTTATTTCACAAGGAACCCGTTCGCCATCATCAGAAGAATATTGATTTAAAGAATTATTTTGAGATTGAATGACAATATAGATCATAGTATCATCCGATGAATTGCGCAATCCCCTCTTTGCCGAAGGAGCCACCCTAATAACACTACCTTCTTTTATCGGGAAAGAATCTTCATCTACTTGAAAGTCACCTGATCCTTTTATTATAATATAAGTTTCCTCATTTTCCTTATGGATATGGAAATAAGATAATTCAGTTCTGGGAGGAAGAGTTGAAAATGAAATTTCAGTTCCTGTTGCATTTGTTATATCTTTTAGAAACACTTTTCCTTCAATTTTTTGTTTTGTTTTAGGATGAATAAGATAGTGCTCTGTAAGCTTATCTAATTCTCCGATATTAACTGCTGTATAACCTTCGTTTTTTGAAATAACTTCAATATTTTTCATTTTCATTAATTGTTAGTTTATATTTAAGTAATTAATTTGTTAAACCCAGAATTTAGAATATTTTCTTGTTTTGCTGAGATTATTGAATATCAATGCTACTATCACTAAAACCACTGCTCCTGATAATACAGGATTTATTATAAAGTTCCATGAAGCTCCTCCAGTAATAATTACAAGGGGATCTGCTCCTGCTGGTGGATGTGTAGTTTTAGTCAATTGCATAATAGCAATGGCTAATCCAACACCTAATGACATAGAATACCATTCGTTGCCAAGTAACATCAATATAAGTATCCCAATAATTGATGATATTATATGACCTGACCTCCGATGATATTTCGAGGTTGCGAAAGAGGGCTATCAGGTACACCAAAAGCTAAGACACATGAAGCGCCAAATAGAGCCATAATAAATGGTATAGCTGTTTCTTTTGTCAATAATGAAATAGATGCAATCGCTAGAAATCCTCCAATTCCTGAAAATAATGAAAAGTGGAAATTAACTTTTAAAGGACTTTTCTCTTTACTTATGAACTTCAATAAATATTTTTTCATATTTGTTAAATAAGTTGTGTATATTTCTCTTCTTTATACTTTTTGAGTGCAATATTTAACTTTTAATAATACAAGCTTCAAATAGAAATGATAAAGGCTTTCTTTTTCCGCTATGAAAAATTTAGAAGATCAGTCTTATGTGATTGAATAGTACAAAAAAAATCGGGTGTTATCTGTTTGTATTTTTGTAAACATTTTTAAAAAACAACATCCTCTGAAATTTTCTTCCTCATTCATATATCTTATACATTCAAATATAGATATAACAATTTCAATTATTGCTTCCTTCTCATTTGTGTACTGCTTTAGTCCTTCGAACCTAAATATTCAACGCCAAGTATTCTTTAAATTTGAAATGTTGATAAAAACTTGTCTTTGCCACATTTGCTTTTTCTATTATTTCATTATTATAGCCATGATGATGAAATAATAGTGTTGTTACATTTAAAATTCTTTCCTTTAACGTTATATTTTCTGTATAATTTGAAGTAAAGATAAAACTAATTTATAAATGATAGACAGATTTTTGGGCTATTATTAGAGAGATCTAAATTTTAAATCTTAAAGATAGCTGGTAATGTATTGTTTTGTTTTTATACATTGTCTTACCCCCCCCCATAAAATCAAGTGTTTTGATTAAGTTGAATAATAATTATCAATATTTTTCAAGTAATATTATTTTAAATGTTGTTGAAAATAAACAAAATGATGTTCAATAGAAAAATGCCAATATATGATTGCCCGTCTGGCTAATAAATGTTGCGGGAATATTCTTTTTATAGAGATAATCAATTAATTGAAAAGAACTTTGGTATAATATATCCTCAGTACCACAATCAAAAATAAATGTTTTTCTAAAGTCATACTTTTTGATGAGAGCTAACTATAATCAGCCCAATCAGTTTTATTTCCAATTGACCTTTCCAGATCATCGATCATTCTCGTACTGTTACAGAATTCTATGCTGACTTGCCTAAAAAGAGAAAAATTAATATCTATGGTCCCACTTGTAGAACCCGCTGTATTAAAATCATGAGGATGAAGAATAAAATACCGTAAAGCCCCATATCCTCCCATACTCAGTCCAGTGATGAATACATTATTTTCATCAATACTAAATTCTTATATGTATTTTTGGACAAGATCATTGAAGAAAAAACTTTCATATCTAAGATTTATATCATAAGGGCTGTCGATATAGTATGTGGTAAAACATTCAGGACAAACAAGAATCACATTGTATTTATCAGCAATACTTTAACAATCAATTGTTCTACTCCATTGAGTATAATTCTCCGAATATCCATGAAGTAAATACACTAAGAGATATTTCTGTTGTGCATTGTACCTTTATGCTTAAAGACTAATGCAAGGATTTCATTGTTATAATGGGTTGATTTCAATGTTATTTTATCTTGAGAAAAAACTGTTATACCCATACTTATTATCAAGGCTAACAAGATAATCCTTTTCAAAACATATACATATTTTAATTAAAGATGACAAAAGTATATACTATATACAATGCATCATTATTTGTATATTTACACCTAATTGTATGGTACTGACATTTTTGTAAGTAATGGGTAAGAGAAAGGAAACATCAACTAATTTCGAGAATAAGGCTATTCTATCAGGAGAATGCAATCAAATTTATGCCTCAAGTTTGATTAGTGTTCAATAGACTCTTATTATCAGTTGTCAATTAGCTTATGGTAAAATGCGTTTTTCTAATTTCAATAATTTTTGAAAAAAGAGAATATTTATAATGCCCAATATCAGTTATCTAAAATAACAATACACCACAGATTATTCTAATTTAAATCATTCATAAATATGCGTAAATTAACTTCTACGAATTATCTAAATGAAATATCGCTAAAAAAATATTGTAATGCTTACAACTCTCTTTTACTCTTTCATGGAAGATGGAAGTTGCCCATTTTATTTACTTTGATGAGTAATCCTGTTTATTATTCTGAATTTAAAAAAGTTTTACCGGATATTAGTGATCGAATTTTGAGTAAACATTTAAACGAGCTTGTAGAGGATAAACTTCTTCAAAAAGAAAAAACAAAAAATAGTTCACTCTATACTTTAACAACAAATGGTACTAAACTAATTTCAATTTTACTCTCTCTAAGTGATTTCTATGAAAGTATGAGATGATAATTAAAGATAAATATATCTGCTTTATAGATCATCTTTTCTCCTAACTTACAATTTTGTAAGCAGTAGGTATTTATTTCTGAATAAAAATATATTTGTAAAAAATCAGATATGAATCAGATAATAAGATTTCATCATTTTAATATTAAAGCACAAGACTTTGAAGTAACCACAAATTTTTATAAATCATTAGGTTTTGAAGCAGTACATTCATGGTCTTTAACTCAGTTTAATATAAAAAAATGCACGATGATGTACCATCCTATAGCCAATATTTATATTGAAATTTGTGATAAAGATGCTGACATGCCTACACAAGGGAGGAAAAAGAAAGAAAATGAAGAATACATAGAAAATGCTATTTTACACATTTGCTTTACTGTTTCAAATGCAGAGTTGGCATATAAGTATGCAATAGAAAATGGAGCAACAACTTGTTGTCCATTATCTGAAATAGAATTAATTGATGATTTAAGCTTAAAAGCAATGTTGGTTAAGAATGCTTTAGTCTACAGCCCTAATGGAGAAGTTATAGAGTTTATAGAAAGAGATCCATTTTCAGAACAATCTACAATGTAAGAGTCATATAAAATAGCATACAGAGAGACAAAAAATAATTTCAAATATAAATGCAACTACCTAATTTGCAACACGTCAGTTTACCATTAGTCCTCCATCCACATGTACAATTGTGCCAGTAATCCACTTAGCCATATCAGAGGCTAGAAATAAAGCCGTTTGGGCAATATCATTAGGTTCTCCTATTTTTTGCAAGGGATATATCGTTGATATCATATTTCGGAATTGTATTTGTTTCTCTTCCTCCATTTGTTGCAAGTTGTGTAGAAGCTGAGGAGTTTCTATACTTCCTGGAGCAATAGCATTCACTCTCACTCCCTTTTTTCCAGCTTCGAATGCCAAAGATTTGGTAAATGAATCTACAGCTACCTTAGTTAGAGAATAGGCTGTTGAATTTCTTCCCTGTAGCATTCGATCTGCAAAATAAGATGAAATATTGATTACACAACCTTTGGTGTCTATCAGAGAGGAATAAAGAGCTTTTGTTATCAGATACATCGATTTAATATTCAAATTGATATGCATATCCAAGACATCTTCATTGCTATCTTCAAAGGGTATAAACCGAGCAATTCCCGCATTGTTGACCAATATATCTACAGATGGGTTTATTGCTAATATTGTCTCCACGGTTTTCTTTACATTTTCAGATACTGATACATCTGCCGATATGGTATGAATATTTACATGGTGTGCACGTAACTGTAATTTGGCTTTTTCTAGTTTTTCAATATCCCTTGAAATAAGACATAGATCAGCTCCATTTTGAGCAAAAACTGAAGCAATACCAAGTCCAATGCCATCACTTCCTCCCGTTATAACAGCTAACTTATTTTTAAGCATTAATCAATTATTTTCTAATTGTTAACTAGCTTCATAGCCTCGGCTGTGTAGCGATCACCTGTATTTGGATATTTAGCGATGATTGATTCTATTTCTGAAACTTCAGTATTACTTAGCTCTACATCTACTGCTTTTGCGTTCATTTCTAGGTATTTGCGTTTCTTTGTTCCGGGAATAGGTATAATATTGTCTCCTTTTGCTAAAATCCAAGCCAAAGCCAATTGTGATGTATTAATATTTTTTCCATGAGCAAAGGCTGTCAGCTCATTCATCAGCTTTTGGTTATTTACCAGGTGCTCACCTTGGAAGCGAGGCAACTGAAAACGAATATCATTTTCAAGAAAATTGGATATATCAAAACTCTCTGTAAACATACCCCTACCTAGAGGCGAAAAAGGTATAAGAGCAATATCTAACTCTGTTAGTGTAGGATAAATTTCTTTTTCAATATCACGGGTCAACAATGAATATTCACTCTGTAAAGCTGCGATGGGATGAATAGCATTTGCCTTACGGATGCTTGCCGATGAAGCTTCGGATAATCCTAAATAACGAACTTTCCCTTCTTTGACCAATTCTGCCATTGCTCCCACAGTTTCTTCTATAGGAATGTTTGGATCTACACGATGAGCGTAATAGAGGTCTATACACTCAATTTTTAATCTTTTTAGGCTCAATTCTACTGCCTGTCTCATCCATTTAGGAGAGCCATCAAAAACACTTGCCAAATGATTTTCGCCTGTGTATTTAAAACCGAATTTAGTAGCAATAAATATTTTATCTCTATTTGGTTTTAAAACATTGGATATAAGCTTCTCATTTTCACCATTTCCGTAAAAATCTGCTGTATCCCAGAAATTAATTCCTAGATCCAATGCCTTATGTAAAGTGGCAATACTTTCTGTATCATTTTTTTCACCATAGACATGAGACATGCCCATACATCCTAATCCTATTGCAGACACTTGTTCGTCTGTCTTTCCCAATTTTCGATATTTCATGACTTATCTAGTTTTTATCTCACAAAATTAAGTGTAGATATTCGAAATGAATTAACACATATCAAAGGTGTTTTTATATATATCAAATAATTTTCAATCTGTATTCTTTTGGGGACATACCTACGTTCTTTTTGAAAAAAGATGTAAAGTGAGAAGGATATTCGAAAGATAAACTATAAGCTATTTCAGTTACTGTCCAGTTTGTGTTTTTTAGCAGGGCTTTAGCCTCTTCGCTAATGCGAAAGGCTATGTGTTGAGAAGTATTTTTTCCGGTAACCTCTTTTACAACGCTATTGAGGTGGTTCTCGTGTACTGATAATTTTAGTGCAAAGTCTTGTACAGTTCTCAATTTTAGCGGCATATCTGTATTCTCTATCGGGAATTGATTCTCCAATAATTCTAAAAAATGGTATGTGATACGATGAGCAGCATCTATTTGCTTGTTGCGTGAACCTATCTCAGGGTAAAGTTTTAAAGCTTCATGGATAATGAGCTGTAAGTAATTTCTAAGTTTACTGTATTTATAAATATAATCAGAGCTCATTTCTTGCATTATTTTCCGAAATATATAAGATAAATCTTCTGTTGCTTCCTCATCTAGAAGGATAATCGGATTTTCTCCTCTACGGAACATTGGATAATTTTTAACTGAAAACGAATGATCCCATGATTGTATAAACTCTTCGGTAAATAAACAGAACCATCCCAATTGGTTGGGGGATGTAGGCTCCCATGAATGAGGAATCAAAGGATTCGAAAAAAATAATGCCGGTTGGTTTATCGTGAAACTTTCATTAGCAAAGTGTATTACTCCGGTGCCTTCGGTAATTAGTGATATTTTGAAAAAATCGCGACGATGGAAAGATGCAGTAGGAGAGCAGTAACCTCTCGGAAAAACATTAAAATGACCTATACCATCATTATTTAGTTTGATGTGATTGTTACCTGATAATTTTTTATAGAAATCCTGAATTGTTTCGATTTTTTTCATCTTTCAAAGTTATAAAAATCAAATACAATTTAAAGATTTAGGATTAAGTTAGCTAATCTTTCGCCATTAATTATTTATTCTATTTTTTATTTCAAATTTATTTCTGTAGGCATGTAATAATATAAGTAGACTCCAATAGTATTGTTGCTTTTGTCAATATAATCCAAGCCTGGCCAAGGTGAATTTGAAGACATAATCATTTGTTTGTTTTTATAACAATTTTCCAATACTAAAGAATTAACTTTATAAAAAGTTTTTATTTCATCAGGATTTAAAGGTCGAGGTTCATAAGATAGTTTTTCTTGTTCACCTTTTATCCTTTTTCTAATATCTCTAAATGATAATAATTAACACTTTTAATATTTAACAGTTTTATTCAAATCAGAAATTTTCGCCCAAACTTTGCGTAAAATCTTGAGAATTTATTTCTGAAGCATCAGCAATAGTCATTTCTTTAATAAAGTCTTCTTTAGGAGTTCTGACTTTTTTTTGATTTACCAGCCAATCTTTATTTATATCCCTGTAGCCGAGGGGTAATATTACAGTACTCTTGTAACCACTACCTTTCAATTGCAAAAGCTTATCTAACATATCGTGACGAAAACCACCTATAGGAGTTGTGTCAACTTTTTGTTCTGCCGCAGCTGCAATTGCCATGGCAAATGCTATATAGCATTGTTTTTCTGCATCATGAGCTTGACTTGCCGGATCCATGTTCTCATAATGGTTTATAATAATCTTTTTGTATGATTCCATGGTACTATACGGCTGATCCCGCTCATCCATTATGTAATTGAGAACTTTTGTGATTCTTTCGTTTGTATACCTGTCCCAGGAAGCAAATACAAGTAAATGTGAGCAATCTATAATTTGATTTTGATTAAAAGCGACACTCTTAATTTTCTCTAATAATTCTTTATCTGATATTACAATAATCTTATATGGTTGTAACCCCGAAGCCGACGGAGATAAACGTGCTGCTTCTAAAATATAGTTTAACTTTTCTGAACTTACCACTCTGGCATTCATTTTTTTTGTGGCATAGCGCCATCTTAAATCTTCCAATAACATAATATTCCTTTTTATTGTTTATAATATTGATTTCATCATTGTAAAATTAAACTTTATTTATATACTTTTGTAACATAGTATACAAAAGTAACAGTAACCTTGAAGTAACATAGTAGCTTATAATGGAAGATAATAATAGTTGTAACAATGATTGGGAAAAACGTATAATGGCTATCCATGATACAATGGATGTGTTAAGTGGAAAATGGAAAATTTCAATTCTTGCTTCCCTTTGCTATCATGGCAAAAGACGTTTTTCGGATCTGTTGAATGATGTGAAAGGTATATCTAATAAAATGCTAAGTAAGGAGCTCAAGGATTTGGAAATAAATAGATTGGTCAAAAGAACGGTTTTGGATACCCACCCCATAACGGTACAGTATGAACTTACAGAATACGGGAAAACACTGAGAACTATTATTAAGCATCTTCTAGATTGGGGATTTGAGCACCGAAAAAAAATTATAGGTAAATAGCTGTATACCAGCTTATATAATCTTTGCGCAAGATAAAAAACACATGTGTAATTCGTAAAAAGAAGGAAGAATATACTGTCTGCATTAAAATTTACTAGTCGCTTTTATATAAAGAATGAATGAAAAATACATACTTTTTTGCAAATAATACGAGGGTGTGTATCTTTTTATTTACCCTTCATTGAAATAGGGCAGAAGAGTAACCTAGATTGAAAAGAAAACGTTTAACTGTAAATATTGAGAATCTAAAATCGATTGTATGTTTTGGTGCTCGTTTTATATCTTTTCATATTGCAGCTCTTTGTCTTCAAGCCAAAGGATTATTGAAAGAAAAATTAAAGAAAGAACCTGAAATGGCTCAATTTATTATTACATTTCTCATATAGAAAAGTAATAATGACGTATCAAATAACGATTTGAAAAAAGAAGAAGTATTGATTGTATTTTCCGTTCACGAATTAAAGGAAGTTTAAGGAAACAGTTTAAGTCTATTTTAAAAAGTAGATATTTCTATTGATGGTATTGAATACAATCTATTTTACCTGTCAAGATGTGCCATACAAATTACAAGAGGAGTAGAACCAAATACACGAACTGTTTCCGATTATGAAAAGCATACCTTTGTCAGAAGATTGGTTTAGTCATCGAATATATAAAGAAATTATTCAAAGGTAGAAATCTTACTCCCAAATCGTTCCCTTTCTTTTTCATCACAACATAAACAGAAAGTCAAGGCAGAAGACATTAACCTCAAAACAGATAAATAACCTGATAATCCCAACAAGTTGCACTTAAATCTAAATGGCGAAAATATCATAGATTGGTTCAGAGATAAATACAATAACCTTAAAAATAGAATCCCGACGAAAATAAAAACTAATCCTGTAAAAAAGAATTTTATAAATCTTCCTTTTTTTCATCGGGTATAATTACTAAGCATTTATTGGAAACCACTATTTTTATACGGTCTTGAACATCAAAACCTGCTTCTCTAAGCCATTTTCCGTTTAAGCGGATTTGTGGAACCAAACACTCTCTTGCAAATAATCTGGGAGAAAAATGACTATAGACTGTTATATACCGTATTTGTATACTACCTATTTTTTTCATACAGCAAAGTAATAGCATACCTATCTTATAAAATATTAAAGGAATAGATATGATATTAGAAATACTATTAATAATATCAGCTAACTTTATGTTAATATATTTTGATGACAAAATAAATTATTACTCGATTTAATTCTTATTTTTACGATTAATTAAGTAAAAAACAAAGATATAGGCTTATGGAAGCAGCAATAAAGAAAAGCAATCATGGAGCTAATGTTCGCCGTTGGAGAGAATGGCGTAATATCAATCAGGATGTGTTGGCAGAACAAATTGGAGTATCGCAAGCCACTCTATCCAGCTATGAGAAAAAAGAAAAACTGGAACAGGATATATTAGATAAAGTCGCAAAAGCCTTGGATATTCCAGTGGAAGCCATTACTGAACTCGAACAAGGTACAGCAATAAATATTATATCAAGCACTTTGCATGATAATTCTGGTTCAATATTCAATAGTCCAACTTTTAATCCTTTAGATAAAGTAGTTCAACTATATGATGAAAAAATTGCTTTGTATGAACGAATGTTGAAAGAAAAAGAAGAAGCAATTTCTCTGCTACATGAGGTGTTGAGGGATAAGAAATAAGTTTCCTGTTTTTATTCCTCAAATACAATACAAAACATGAAAGGAATTTAATTTTTGGATTCTTTTTTTAATAAAGCCATTCTAAAAAACAGATTAAATTCAATTACATAAATCAAATAATATGACTACTATTAATAATAACAGAGGAATATATGGGATTTACATGTTCATACCCCAGTATCTCTTTGTGCCGAATATGGAGGCGACATAGATGAAATTTGGGAGAAATTTATCACTGAACTTGAAAATCTTCCTATAGAAGTTAAAGTTTTAGGTATAAATGATTATTTGTTTTTGGATAGTTATAAGAAAGGATTAGAATATAAAAAAAGGGGAGACTTAGTAATATATAACTAATACTTCCTGTTATTGAATTTAGAATAAAAGAATTTGTTGGAAATGCTGAACTTAATCGAATTAATTATCATATCATATTTGCAGATGAAAGTCAGCTAGATACTAATACAATTGAAAAACAATTTCTTAGCGGTTTAAGAGTAAAGACTAATTTTAATCCTGAATATGGAGAAGGTAAAAAATGGGGCGGTGTTGTTACAAAAGAGAATCTAGTAAATTTTGGTGAGTTTATTTATAAATCCGCACCTTCTGATAAGAAAACGCATAAGAATTTTTTTGAAATAGGTTTCAATAATATTAATTTTGAAATTTCTAAAATTAATGAATTATTAGGCGAAGGATCAGAGATTAATACTTATTTAAAAGGAAAATATCTCAAAGCTATCGGCAAAGCAGAATGGGAAAGTTTTAGATGGGGGTGGCTCTCCGGCTGAAAAGAAAATAATTATAAATGATGTTCATTTTGTTTTTAGTGCATCTCCTACTACAGATATGGCGAATAATGGAATATCTTCATTAAAAAAACAAGGAGTGAACAGCCGATTATTGCATTGCAGTGATGCTCATCAATTTGCTGATGATAAAAATAATACAAAGCCAAAAGAATTAGGACATTGTTTCACTTGGATAAAGGCAGAACCAACCTTTGAGGGATTACGGCAAATAATTTTTGAAACTGATTTAAGACGAAAGATTCAAACAGGCAGTCCTAATAATAAAAGGTTAGATAAGGTTATTAAGTCAATCCAATTTGTAGGTCATCCTGATTTTATTTCTAATAAAATTTATCTTAATCCTGATTTGAATACTATCATAGGAGGGAAATCATCGCGTAAATCTCTTTTACTTCATTTATATAGCCAATACGATAGATTATAAATACGCTTATAAGCAAACACATCAGGTAGTACCTCAGGATAAAATTGATGTTTATAAGTTTTCAGAATCTTCACAATTCGATTTTATTGTAGAATGGGAAGATGGCGTTGAATATAAATATAGCGATAATGAAACAATTAGAAGTCGACAATTTGTATACATACCTCAATCGTATATCATTAATCTAACTTCCAATATACAAACAAATTCGAGAAAAGAATTGAGTAAGTTTATCCGAGATATTCTTTTGCAAGATACCGAGAGTAGGCAGCACTATGATAAATTCATACAGAATGTAAAAGCACTGGATAATACACGGGATGCTTCCATTGATGAATATTTCAATATACAGGATCAAATAAATAGACTAAAACAAAATCAAAAAGATATTGGAGATATTACTGGTATTAATAATAAATAGCATCTTTAGAAGAAAAAATTCAAATTTTGAAAGGCAAATCTTTTGAAGAAAAAGAATTCAAAAGATACAATACCCTAAATAATAGAAATGACATTATTCTTAAAATACAAAGTAATATAGAGAGTGATTATAGATATTTTGAAGAAACAATGCAGGCTCTTGAAAATTCTATTAAAACAATTAGTTCAAAAATTGACTTGTCAACTCAAACATTAAAAACGAAATATTTTAGGCCATTGTATGCAAATACTAGTAACAAACTGAATGCTTTTAAATTAGAAATTAGTTATATAAAGGAAGAAGGTGAAAAAACAAATAGTGACTATATAGATAGGGTAGAGGCTTTAAAGAAAAGATTAGAAGACGAATTGTTTCCTATTAGAGCAAAATTGCAAAATCAAAAATTGATAAAATCTATTGAAGAAGAAATAAAAAATGAAAGACAAAAACTTCTTCAAATAAGCAATATAGAAGATAAAATAAAGGACTTACAAACAAATAAGAATACGCAAAAACAAAATTTTCTTCAAGGATATTGTGATGCTTATTATGAATATAAAAATATCATTAAGAAATTAAATGAGAGGGCTAATTCGATAAATGACATAAAACTGATGGGTTCTATTAAGTTTTATTATAACCGATTCAAAAAAAACTTTTTGGAGTTTTTTAATCAAAAATCTAATGAACTTCGTGATTTTAATTTGTTATCTGACAGAGAGAGTAATTCTCTTCCCAATGTAGATTTTGATGAACATTTAGATGAGATAACAAGGATTCTTGATTTAATTCTTGAAGGAAAAGTTACATATCGAAAATATAAGGAAGTAAAAGAGAGTGTAAAATCTTTATTCCAAGATGAATTTTTTGATTATTGGGAGTTAATTATTGGAAATGATGAAATGGCTAATATGTCTCCGGGCAAAGCAAATCTTGCTGTTTTAAAACTTCTCATTGAACTAAGTGAATCAAACTCTCCAATTTTAATAGACCAACCAGAAGATAATCTTGACAATAGGTCAATCTATACTGATTTAGTTCAGTTTATTAGAAAAAGAAAAGAAAATAGGCAATTAGTAATTGTCACACACAATCCTAATATTGTTGTAGGAGCAGATAGTGAAAATGTTATTATTGCAAATCAAAAAGGTCAAGATGAAAATAGAGAGAATATATCTTTTCGTTTTGAATATGTGAATGGTTCATTGGAGAATACTTTCCTCAAAAATGATGAGAACAAAAAGTTAGGTATTTTATTTAGTATGGGGGTAAAAGAACATGTAACTGAAATCCTTGAGGGTGGTCGAGAAGCCTTTAAAAAAAGAGAAAAAAAATACGGATTTTAAATAAAAACACTCAACTTCACATTAGACCTCACACATAAATGTAATGTCGATTACTCTTGTTATGCTTATCATTTCTTAGATAAATCGGATAAATAAAAAAAGGCCTAAGATTTGATTCTTAATCCCTTCTTTAGTATTTTATCCGAATAATCAATTGATTTTCAGCCTTGTTTGCGGAGAGAGAGGGCGGTGAACCCAATCGCTTAAATCACTATTATTCATCGCGATAATTATTCCAATTTCATCAAAGGGGTACAAGATAGGTTAGATACTAAAAAACTCTTTCTACAGCCTTTGTCCACCTTTGTCCTTATAGGACTTAGGTTCAAAGTTACTACTAATTTTCAAATAAACAACTACCCTGTATAACAATGCTATAAAGTTAGTGCAAGGTGCAAGTATATCTATATAAATACCTTGCACCTTGCACTAAACAACGAATTACTGTTTATATGCACGTTCCTGAAAAAAATAGCGTTTTGTTATAAGTAAAAATGGGGGAGTATTAATCTAAACCTTTGTACCTCACAGCGAAGAAATTTGAGCCTTAAAGCAAAAATACACTGCGGCTTTCACTTTAGCTTTACATCATGAATTATAACCACAATTAGAATCGTTCATGAGTGCAAATAACTTCAAAGATATTTATTTCGATTATGTATATAATCAGGGAGAGGATATGGTAAATATCAACTTTTCGATGATATTCTTTATTCACTCTGGCAAATTAATAATCGAATGTGAGGATAAGAAAATAGCCATAAACAAAGGAAAATCTGTATTCTTACATCATGGGACTAAGGTATGTCTCTGCAAAGAAAATTGTGGAGCTGAATCTTTCTGTGGTATCTACATAGGATTCAGTGAATCTATGCTCTCAGAAATACACAATTCTATTATATTCAAAAAGAAATATCAGCCGGAGTGTATTGATGATAATATCGTACAACTTCCTTGTATTCCCTGTATTCAACGCCTTTATATCTCTGTGGCTACTTATCTTGAATGGGGAGTAAAACCTTCGGAATACATTGTAGAACTAAAACAACAAGAAGGAATTTTTAGTCTATTACTTGTTGATGAAAAGTTCTATAATTCTTTATTTGATTCTATAAAGAAAACGCAAAGCTATCAATATTTTATAAAGATTAATAAACTGAAAAATTAGAACAAATGAAGCCTACAATTATTTGCCACATGATGAGTTCTGTTGACGGTAGACTTGTCGCAGATCGTTGGACTCCACCTTTTGATGGAATTGAGCAGGATAAAATGTATAATCCTTATTACGAAACAGAAGAAGAGTTGGGTGGATACGCTTGGATGATCGGAAACAATACTATCTAAATTGACTAATATGGTAGAAATATTTGATTACAAGAATTATTCGCCTGCTAAAATTTGTAAAACATTTGTTGGTAAAAGAGAAACGAAAAAGACCTGTATCATATTTGATGCTAAAGGCAAGATAATATATCCCGATGACAATATCAACGGAGATAATGTAATCGCAATATTAGGTGAACAAGTTTCCGATGAATATTTATTTCTCCTTCGAGAAAAAGGTATCTCTTACCTATTTGCTGGTGCTGATGGATACGATTTGAATAAAGCACTTGAAACATTAAAAGTAGAGTTTGGGTATGAAAAGCTGTTACTTGATGGAGGTGGTGTTCTAAATGGTAAGTTTCTAAAAGCCGGATTGATTGATGAACTCAGTCTTCTTATTTATCCCGGTGTAGATGGGCTTTCAGGTGTTTCATCCATTATTGAATACAAAGGAGAATCTGATGAATTTCCCGCTAAAGGTCAGGCGTTGGAACTTTTATCTGTAAAGCAACTTCGAGATGGCATCGTATGGTTGCGCTACAGACTCCGTAATATATAATCAGAATAAATGATCTTGACAAAGAATTTATTTGAGCCTGACAGCAAAAACACATAGACTGATCTCAAGTAGCGTTGTATTATATATTAAAAAAAGATATAATATGAAAAAGTTTATTCTAATAACATTAACCGTATTTGCCATAACAAATTTATCAGCGCAAAAAAAATATGCTTATGCCCACCATGCAGGAACATTCGCAGGAAGTGATAAAGTAACCGTTGAGAGAGTTGCTTTCAAAAACCAGTACCAAATGGAAGTTGTTGGAAACTTATTTGTACCCCAAAGTATAGACCTTAGCCAAAAACACGCGGCAATCGTAATCGGTCATCCAATGGGAGCAGTAAAGGAGCAAAGTGCAAATCTTTATGCTACCCATATGGCTGAACGTGGATTTGTTACCTTGTCTATTGATTTATCCTTCTGGGGGGAAAGTGCAGGCGAACCTCGCAATGCTGTCTCTCCCGATATTTATGCGGAAGATTTTAGTGCTGCGATTGATTATTTGGGAACAAGAAAATATATAGACCGTGAACGTATTGGTGCGATGGGTATTTGCGGAAGTGGAAGTTTTGTTATAAGTGCTGCAAAAATTGATCCCCGTATAAAAGCCATAGCAACTATAAGTATGTATAATATGGGAAATGCCAACCGTCATGGATTAAATCATTCTCTATCCTTAGAGCAAAGAAAACAGATTATAGCGAATGCAGCACAGCAACGTTATATTGAGTTTGAGGGTGGCGAAACAATGGTTGCCGGTGGTACTATACTTGAATTGACACCGGAATCTAATCCTATCGAACGTGAATTTTATGATTTTTACCGCAACTCGGAAAGGGGGGAGTTTACTCCGAAAGGTGCATCACCTGAAAGGACAACAAAACCAACCGTAACGAGCAATATAAAATTCATGAATTTCTATCCGTTTGAGGATATTGAAACAATCTCTCCACGTCCTATGCTGTTCATCACAGGAGATCAGGCACATTCAAAAGAATTTAGCGAAGATGCTTATAACCGTGCAGCAGAACCCAAAGAAATATATTATGTAAAAGGTGCAGGACACGTTGATTTATACGACCGTCTGGATATGATTCCATTTGATAAACTGGATTCTTTTTTCAAAGAATACCTGAATAAATAAAAGATGATGAAAAAGTATTTTCTACTTCTTTTTGCCGTATTAATTTGCTTATCCATAAGCCCTCTAAATGCACAGAATATGAAAGTTAAAATAACGATCAACAATAAAGAGTTTACAGCAACACTTAACGACAGTGAAGCTGATAAAGAATTTATCAAACTACTTCCAATGGAAGTAAACATGGGAGAGCATAACGGGAATGAGAAATATTATAATCTGCCTAATAAAATACCGGGCAGAGCGATTAATCCGGGTAGCGTGAAAACCGGAGATCTGATGATTTGGTCTTCGAGTACATTGGTGCTTTTCTATGCCGGTAGCAGGACATCTTACAGTTATATCAGTGTTGGTAAAATTGACAACACATCCGGACTTCGTGAGGCTGTGGGTAAAGGTAACGTAAAAGTGAAATTTGAGTTAGTAAAAGAAGAAAATAATCAATAAAAAAGAGGTATAAAAACAATGGGAAAGCTATCAGGGTCAAAACATAGAAATTTACTTGTATTCATTTTAACTGTCGGTGTATTTGGTATTATAAACACCGAAATGGGTGTTGTCGGAATATTACCGCTAATTGCTGAAACATTTGGTGTAACTGTACCCACTGCAGGATGGGTTGTTAGTGCTTTTGCCTTAGTTGTTGCTATATCGGGGCCAATCATGCCATTACTGTTTTCAGGTATAAACCGAAAAAAAGTAATGTTGATAGCTCTTGGTATTTTTGTATTGAGTAATATAGTATCAATACTAACAACCAACTTTACTGTAATACTTATTGCACGTATCATTCCGGCAATCTTCCACCCTATTTATGTTTCAATGGCTTTTTCGGTTGCTGCAACGTCAGTTTCTAAAGAACAAGCTCCTAAGGCGGTTTCCCGCATTTTTATTGGAGTTTCGGCAGGTATGGTACTTGGTATACCTGTAACCAGTCTGATTGCCAGCGAAACCAGTTTCTCTATCGCAATGTTGTTTTTTGCAATAGTAAATGCGATGGTTTTCATCGCAACTATATTTCTTATTCCATCTATTCCGGTAAAAGAACGCTTATCCTATGGAACGCAACTTAGCGTGCTTAAAAAGCCTATTATTTGGAATTCTCTTATTGCTGTAACCTTTATCAATGGCGCAATGTTTGGTTTTTTCAGCTTCATGTCGGACTTCCTGAAAAACATAACACAGTTGGATTTTAAAGTAATAAGTATGATGCTGTTCATCTATGGAGGGGCAAATATTATCGGAAATCTCATAGCAGGGAAACTACTTGTTAAAATACCTTCAAAATGCATTAAAACAATTCCATTCGCTATGGTAGTTGTCTACGTAGCTCTTTTTCTGATGGGCGAATATTTTCTTGTAATGGGAGGTATTATTCTTATCCTGGGCATTCTTGCAGGGATTGCCAGTAATAACTGCCAGTATATGATAACTCATGCTGCACCTGAAGCACCGGACTTTGCCAATGGTTTGTTTCTCACATCAACGAATTTAGGAACGGCAGTTGGAACGGCTTTCTGCGGAATGTTCATTACAGCACTTGACGCCCGCTATGCAGTGATTGGAACATTGATATTCCTGATAATAGGTATTGTATTCGTATTTCTAAGACAGCGAGATGAAAAGAGAGTTTTAATATCACAAAATATAAATAAGGACTAATATTATGAGTACCAAAGAAAAATTTATTTCAAAAATAAAACATTAAAAATGGCAGGAGAAATTCATTTCCCTGCAAACTTCGATTTAAATAAAAAATATGCCGGTGTAGTTGTTTCTCATCTGGGCAATGGTGTGAAAGAACAGGTCGCAGGTCTATATGCACAGAAACTTGCTAAAAATGGTTTTATAGGATTTGCTTTCGATGCTTCTTATCAGGGCGAAAGTGAAGGTTTATCACGTTATCTTTATGATGCATTCAATAGAGTTGAAGATATTCGTTGTGCCATAGATTACTTAGTAACATTGCCTTATATCGACGAAAACCGTATAGGAGCAATGGGGATTTGTGCCGGTGCAGGTTATGCTATTAATGCCACACGGACAGAATATCGCATTCAGACAGTAGCAGGAGTCAGTACATGGGATGTAGGCGATAGCCAACGTAATGGCTTTGCCCGTAAATCGACAGACGAACAAAAAAGATTATTGCTCCGGGATGTTGCTTCACAACGCACTCGTGAAGCAAGGGGCGAAGAACCCCTTTTGATTGGGTATGTTCCTAATTAAATAGAAGAATTTACTGAAGATACTCCGGTTATTCAGCAAGAAGCCTATGAGTATTATTGTACACCGAGAGCCGCACATCCTACATTTTCGATCTTCTCCTTGCTTTAGGGGGCGGACTTACGGCAGAACACCAGATTGAAGCCATGTTCACGTACCAGCGTTCGGAAGCCCGAGGTAAGCACCAGATCGCCAAGATTTTCCTTAACCAAAAACAACTTGTCCTGATCATAAACTATTTTGTGAGGAACACCTGAAAATAACTTAAAGGCCAGTTCGTGAGCATAGACCGCAAGAGCCGTGGTAAAAGGGGTACGGCTAAAATGTTGAAACTTATACCGGCTGCCACTCAGCGACATTGCAAAGAAATAAACTTTGCAAGACTCCCCATTAGGAGTTCTCATCCATCGCTTGCCGAAATCGCACTGGGCGTACCGGCCATAAGACGTCTCGGGCTGTTTCTCATACGGACGGAGACTCTTTTCAGACTCTTTGGGAAGATTCCGGATCAAACGAAGACGGTTCACAAAGTTGAAAACGGTCTTGGGGGTAACTGACGGAGGGTCAGGAAAATGTTCCTTTAAACGGTCGTGAAACTGCGGGGCAGACAGGAAAGGCCATTTACGTAGTTCACTCACTACATAAGACTCGTAAGCGTCGAGCTTATGATCATAATGGCGATCATAACTCGAATTGGCGATGAACTCTTCTTCTGTCATCGAAAGATACTTTGATACCGTCTGTCGGTTAAGACCTACACATTGACCTATCTAAGTCTTGTTTAGCCAGATGAAAATAATTCGCTAACTTTGTTCCACATCAGATACTTCTTTAATTTGGAAGTCTCGGTCATAGCATTGTAATAAGGAGTTTGCACTACAAAATTACAATGCTATTTTTTGGCTAATGATGTCGATTTAACTTTTCCGATTTTTGAAGATACAAAATTACCGATTACATAAACATATTATTAATAGACCGTATTGCAATATCCGAAAGATTAAATTTGGATTGAATGAAGTTGGCAAGGTGTTTCCGGGTAACTTCATATTTCTGATAAGTAGCTGCCGATTTAGAAAGACCAATCAAGGATTTTACATTCTCGTTATGCTTCTCAAAAAGATTAAGTAGTGTTTCTTAGTTTTCCGTATACCCTAAAAATTCGTTCTTTAGCCCTTCGGCTGTTACCTGTTCCTGCCTTTGTATTTCATGGTAAAGTCTGTGCAATGTTGCTTTTAATTCATCTAACAGGTTATTGACCTTTGTTGCTTCGGCAGAACGTCCGATTGCCCGACTTGATTTTCCGTCCCAGTTACCTTCATTAATATCAACTTTGGTATTAAACCTGGATGCTTCCCCGTCAATGGTAATTCTACACATAATTGGAAAATTACCGTTCGCTTTTTGCTTGTCTTTTTTTCACATAAAAAAGAATCCTAAATGTACTTTTCATAAACTCACTTTTTAAGTTACAAACTTATTTTAATTATCTTAAAGTGAGTTCTATAAGGGGGTGGACACATCACGACAGCAATAGGCCAAATTTGGACAAACTGTGTCCCTTGCGGGATTTTTGGAAAGGGGGTACAGTTTAGGTTACGAAAGGTGTCTTTTAGGGGCTACTTTTTGTCTTCCTACCCAGACAAAATAGAAATAAAAAACCCTACAAATCACTTATTTGTAGGGTTTGTCCAGTTCTTCCAGCGGAGAGAGAGGGATTCGAACCCCCGGACCTGTTACAGTCAACGGTTTTCAAGACCGCCGCAATCGACCACTCTGCCATCTCTCCATCTACCTTATTAGGTAGGTTATTTTTAACGGTTGCAAATATACAATCCTTTTTTATTTTTCCAAATTTTTTTAAATAGAAATTTCCTCTGTGGTAGCTAATAAATCATCTAAATTTTCTCTTCGTCTGATAATGTGTGCTTTACCATTTAATAATAAAACCTCTGCAGGCTTTAATCGAGAATTATAATTAGAGGACATTGAAAAGCAATAAGCTCCGGCATTTTCAAAACAAAGTAAATCTCCTTCCCGGATTTCATTAATATTTCGGTTTGTTCCAAACGTATCAGTTTCACAAATATAGCCTACTACCGTATAAAATCGGTTCCTACCTTCAGGATTAGAAATATTTACTATATTGTGGTAGGCATTGTAAAACATAGGTCTTATTAAATGATTAAAACCGCTATCTACTTCGGCAAAAACAGTAGAGGTAGTTTGCTTAATAACATTTACCGAAACAATAAAAAATCCGGATTGGCTAACCAAAAATTTTCCCGGCTCAAACATTAGGGTTAGTTCGTGCGGATAACTTTTTTGAAACTCATTAAAGCGTTCTCCCAGTTTTTTACCCAAATAATTGATATCAGTTTCGTGATCTCCTTCCTTATACGGGACTTTAAATCCGCTTCCGAAATCAAGATAGTCAAGATCATGAAACTCTTTGGCAACAGTAAACAGAATTTCTGCACCTTTAAGGAAAACTTCCACATCAAGGATATCTGATCCGGTATGCATATGGACTCCTTCCACTTTAATTCCTGTATTATTTACAATTCGTAATACATGAGGAAGCTGGTGAATAGAGATTCCAAATTTAGAATCAATATGACCGGTGGAGATTTTAGCATTTCCGCCTGCTAAAATATGTGGATTAATACGGATGCAAACCGGATAATTTTTTAATTCATGCCCAAAAGATTCTAGGATAGAAAGGTTATCTATGTTGATGCGTACACCTAGTTCAACAGCTTTTTTAATTTCATTAAAAGAAACTCCGTTAGGGGTAAAAATGATTTCCTTTGGTTCAAAACCTGCTCGAAGACCTAATTGCACTTCTTGAATAGAAACCGTATCTAATCCCGACCCCAGGTTCTTTAGGTATTTTAAAATCGAAAGGTTGGTATTAGCTTTACAAGCATAGTTTAACTTGACCTTCTTTACGCTTTTAAAAGCTTTTAAAAGCTTGTTATATTGGGTTTTAATTATTTCTGAATCATAAACGTAAAGTGGTGCGCCAAATTCTTTGGCTAAATTTTCAAGTTGTTGTATTCTTGCTAATTCCATAGTTTTAAAAAATAAACAGTTTGTAAAGTTATAAAAAAGTGGATAGCTAAATAAATTAATAAGAATTTATTTTAAGCGGATATAGGTATTTCGTTTTTTTACAAAATATTGGAAAATAATATATTTCTTATCATAATAATTGTCAATTCCTGCTTTTCGTTTTTTTAAGTATTTAGGTAACATATGATAAACAGAAAAATGAGCTCTGATAATTGCCCAGCAATGTTTCCAACCGTTAGAAAAAAGAAAACGAATTCCTGCTAAACCATCTAATAATAATCGCAAAATAAATATCCATAGGACTTTGTTTGAAGGTAAGTTTTTTATTAACATAAGAAGATTATTTCTAAAATTAAGATAAGTCTTCTCTGGATTGTAAACATCTAAGGTACCTCCACCTACGTGATAGACCATAGAATCTGCACAATAGTAAATGATTTTACCCTTATTTTTTAATCTCCAACAAAGATCAATTTCTTCCATATGAGCAAAAAAATCAGCATCAAAACCTTGGTTTTCCCAAAAATCCTTTTTACGGATAAATAAACAAGCCCCCGTAGCCCAAAAAATTTCACGGTTGTCATTATATTGTCCTTCGTCTTTTTCCAGGCTAAAAAAAACACGTCCTCGACAAAAAAGATAGCCTAAATTATCCATAAAGCCGCCTGCTGCCCCTGCAAATTCAAAATAATCTTTCTGCTTATAATTTCTTATTTTTGGTTGTATGGCTGCAATATTTTTATTTTCATTAAATAATTCCAGTATGGGGACAGTCCAGTTTTCAGTAACTTCTACGTCAGAGTTTAATAAACAATAAATATCTTCGGCGATTGATTGTAATCCCTCATTATAACCGCCTGCATATCCTAAATTTTTTTTATTTTGAATAATTCTTACAGAAGGAAAATTCTTTTGCAAATAAGAAATAGAATCATCTGTGGAGGCATTGTCTATGACGTAAATTGTCGAATTTGGGCTATAATCTAGTATACCTTGTAAAAATTTTTCAAACCAGCTTATTCCGTTATAATTAAGTATAGCAATGGCTAAAGTTGATAATCTATTCCGCTTGTGTATTTCCATCTTTTATGTGACCAAAGCCATAGGCTTGGATTAGTTTTTATGTTTCGTTCAAGTTCTGTGTAAAATTTTTCTACAATTTCATTTTCTCTGAATTTATCATTATCAGGCAAAATACGTTTTAAATGAGCTTCATATTTTCCTCTTTTTACTTTAACCATATCCACATAAACTATAGCATATTCCTTTTTTCGTGCAATTTTATCGTATCCGTTAAAAGCCGGGCTCAATCGATTAAAAAAATTTAATTCATAATGTATTCTACTCTTATAAGGGCTTTGATCGGCCACAAAAAGAAAGGCATGAGAACCATCATTGGGTAATTTAAGCATTGTTCGTACTACTTCTTTCACAGAAAGAGGGATGGTTCCAAACCTGGCACGTGATTCATGTACCCCTTGGTCGAAAAAATTATTGGCAACTTTTTTATATACAGCATAGGTATGTTCCAAATTTAAATCCATTGAAATCCCGGTTAGCCATTCCCAATTAAACATATGTCCGATTAGTAATATAACATCCTTTTTTTCTTCCCGGCATTGTTGAGCTACTTCCAAGTTAACAAATTTAATCCTCTCATCATAGTCTTCCTCTTTCATGGAAAAAGTTTTGATAAGCTCAATCATAAAATCTGTAAAATTTTTATAAAATTCTTTCTGAATCTGGATTCTTTCTTGCTCGCTTTTTTCAGGAAAAGCAATCAAGAGATTGTTTTGAACAATTTTCCTTCTGTATCTTATTATATAATAGATTAAAAAATATAAAAAAGTAGAGATCCCATATAAAATGGAGAAGGGTAATTTAGATAATTGAATAAATAAAATCTTTATAATTTTTTTCAAAATAGTAAAATATTAAAACAAAAGTAATAAAGAATTTTATAATTTAAATTTTTCTATTTTAGAATCTAAGATTAAGATTGGTATAAATACTCGTTAATTTTTTCAATCAACCAATTAATCCAATTTTCATCCTCGTTTAAGCATTTTATATAATGAAATTCTTTGCCTCCTTGATCTAAAAATAAGGCTTTATCTGTAATGGCAAGTTCTTCTAATGTTTCAAGACAATCAGATACAAAGGCAGGAGCTACCACAGCTAGTTTAGTTATCCCTTCGGAGGGGAGATTCTCAAGCGTTTTATCGGTATAAGGTTTCAGCCAGGGATCTTTCCCAAGGCGAGACTGAAAAGTCTGTCTTACTTTAGACTTGTCTAAACCTAATCTTTCGCGTATTTTTTCAGTTACGTAATAGCACTGATGTCTGTAACAATATTTATGAGAAGCCCTTTCTTTTTCAAAACAACAAACATTATCAATTCTACATTGTTTAGTAGGATCGGTTTTATATATATGACGTTCCGGAAGCCCATGATAGCTGAATAAAAGCAAATCAAAATTTTCGGGAAGTTGTTTTTTTATAGAATTACTCAAAACGTCTAAATAGTTCTCATCGTTATAAAAGGGAGGAAGAAAACTTATAGATAAATCGGAAAAATATTTTTTATGAATTTCTTTGGTTTTTTCCTCAACGGTTTCAGTCGTGCTCATGGCGTATTGCGGGTATAATGGAATGATGAGCACCTCAGTAACTCCCTTATTTTTTAGCTCAAAAAGCCCTTTTTTAATGGAAGGCTCTTGATATCTCATGGCTAATGCTACGGGATTCTTAATTTTATTTTTTATTTTTTCAGTAATTCTCTTTGAAATTACCACTAAGGGTGATCCTTCCTTCCACCAAATATTTTGATAGGCATGAGCAGATTCTTTCGGTCGTTTTGGAAGAATTAAACATTCTACAATGAATTTACGTATTAACCAGGGTGCATCAATAACTCGCTTATCCATTAAGAATTCACGCAAATAAATTCTTACATCTTTTTCAGTGGTAGATTTTGGCGATCCTAAATTGACCAAAAGTATGCCTTTCATTTTATCATTTAATTAATATGTCTACAAAAGTAAGAATCTAATGCTAAAAATGCCCTTTTTTGCTATAATAAGAACTGATTGTAATATAAAATAATTACATAATCAGCAATTCGTCATATCATAAATTTACGCAGATTTATTAAATCGACCTAAGAGTAAAAAAATAAATTTTACACAATAAATCAATTAATCTATGTTGATTAGTTGTATTTATTTGTATATTTATAAAAAAATGAGAGAAATACATCCTTTAAAATAAATTTTCATAAAATGATCTAGTTGTGGGATTTGTATTTTAAATAGTAAGCAAGTTGAATATATAAGTTGTAGATTTTCAATAAATATTTATAAAATAAGAAGATTAGGAAAGAATAATTTTTTTGAATTTTTTATTTGTAAAAAAATTATTTCTAATTTTCAATAAGATAGCATGATTAACTACTGCAGGTATCATGATCTTTTTTACTTGTTCAACATTTTTTATTTGAGAATGCAAAGTATAATAACCATATCCCTTTACGCAACCATCTTCAAATAATAAAAATGAATTTTCTCCTAATTTCCTACCTTTATCCGCCAATAAAATATGTTTTTCTGTTTTAAATTTAAGTTCGGTAAGAACATCCCCACCGCCTTTAATTTTTTCTTCTAAATAAATCAAAATTTCTTTAGCTTTATTTAATGAAGTAAAGGTTAATAAGGCATATTTTTTATTTTTAGAATTAATAAAATCAATAAAAAAAACAGTAGGGTTATTCTTTAAAAAAATACCGTATATTTCTGAATGGATTTCTCTTATTGGACTATATAAAGGTTGATTAATCTTGTTTTCGTTATAGGCCTTAATTTTCGCAATAATTTCATTGCCGGTTAGTTCAACATTTACTTCCTCTGTACTTTCCTGGATTTTCCTGGATTTTTTGCTTTTAGATGTTAAAATCTGGCTGGCTTTAGTAGAAATATTTACGCTTTCATCTATATAAATAATTTTACCGGTTTTATCATGAAAATAAAAAACTCCTGTTTCAAGAGGCAGCTTTTCAATAAGCGAAAGAATTTTTTTATTTAATGATGAGTAGTTAGTATGTTTAATTGATGTTACAATGATGTTTTTCTGAGAATCTTTATCTAAGAGAAGCTGGAATAATTTAACCGTAGCACGTGCATCTCCATGAGCTCTGTGCCTGTCGGTTACGGGTATCCCTAACGAATTACATAGGTTTCCTAAAGAATAGGAAGCCAATCCCGGAATAAGAGTTCTGCTCAAGGTAATGGTATCCAAGGTAGCGCGCTTAAAATCATATCCTAATCGTGAAAATTCACTACGTATTATGCGGTAATCAAAAGAAATGTTATGCCCTACTAGGATAGTATCGTCAGTAATTTCAACAATTCGTTTGGCTAATTCATAAAATTTTGGAGCGGTTTTTACCATTTTTTTACTAATCCCCGTTAGCTTTTGAACATAAAAATGAATATCCTTTTCGGGATTAACCAAAGAAATAAAGGTATCAGTAATTTTTTCTCCATTAAATCTATATATGGCAATTTCAATTAAGCTTTCTTCATTAAACTTACCTCCAGTGGTTTCAATATCTAGAATAGCATAATCCATATAAAACTCTCTCTTCTCAACATAATTTATTTTCTTCTTCTTGCATTCTTCTTAACGCCTAAAGCTCCAAAAAACATTTTAGACCCTTCTCTTACAAAAGTTCTTCCTATGTCTCTTACAAAGGGTGAATTCATTACTTTTTCAAATAGAGAAGGTTCAGATTCTTGTTTTTTCGTATTTTCTTTTTTATTGACTTCAGTTTTCAAGTTTTCCGAATTCTTTTGTTCGGAAACACTATTCATCCTTTCACTTAAAATTTCATAGGCACTTTCTTTATTGATATCTTCTGCATATTTTTTTACTAAATCAGAATTATTAACAATTTCGTAAATTTCATCAGAAGTAAGCACATCCATCCGAGAGCTGGGAGAAATCATGAAGGTATCGGCTAACGGGGTAGGAATACCTTTTTCATCCAAGGATGTGATAAATGCTTCTCCTATACCCAATTGCTGAATAAGTTCATTAGCTTGATAATAGTTAGTAGATGGATAATTTTCAATGGCTTTATTAATTTCTTTTTTATCTTTTGCTGTAAATCCTCGTAAGGCATGTTGTATTTTTAGTCCCAATTGGCTCAATATGCCTTCAGGCACGTCTCCGGGAACTTGCGTGCAAAAATAAAGTCCTATGCCTTTTGAGCGTATAAGTTTAACCATTATTTCAATTTGATTGAGTAAAGCTTTCGAAGCCTCATTAAATATAAGGTGTGCCTCGTCGATAAAAATGGCAAGTTTCGGCTTATCTAAATCACCTACTTCAGGAAAAGTTTGATATATTTCAGATAGCAGGCTCAACATAAAAGTTGAAAAAAACTGTGGTTGATTCTGAATATCTTGTAAACGAATAATATTTACCACTCCCATACCGTCCCTAACTTCCAATAAATCATCAGTATTAAAGCTAGGTTCTCCGAAAAATCGGGCTGCGCCTTGTTGCTCAAGAGAAACAATTTTCCTTAAAATAGCACCTAATGAGCTGGGAGCAATAGATCCGTAATTTTGAGATAATTCAGATTTTCCCTGTTCATTATCAGTTACAAATTGTAAAACCTTTCGTAAATCATCAAGATCTATTAAAGGAAGCTTTTTATCATCACAATACTTGAAAAGTATAGACATAATGCTGGTCTGCACATCATTTAACTCAAGTATCTTACTTAATAAAATAGGTCCGAATTCGGTAACAGTAGCTCTAAGTCTAACTCCCTTTTCTTTCGAAATAGTTAGCAGCTCTACCGGAAATCCTTGTGCTTTATAAGTTAATCCAAGTTTTTCGTATCGTTCTAATATCTTAGGATTATTAGGGTCTCCTGCTTTTGCAATCCCACTTAGATCTCCTTTAATATCCATTAATAGGGTGGGAACTCCTTTAAAAGAAAGTTGTTCAGCCAATACTTGAAGCGTCTTAGTTTTTCCGGTTCCGGTAGCGCCGGCAATTAATCCATGTCTATTAATCATCTTTAAAGGAACCGCTATTTCAACTTCCGAGACGACATTACCATCTAGCATAGCTTTTCCTAGCATTATTTTTTCTCCATTATAATTATACCGAGCAGTAAGGTCATGAATAAACTGTTCTTTCATTAAATGAAATTTAAATTATTATAAATAACTGTAAAGTTAGTGTTTTATAAAATAATTAAGAAGCTATCTGTTGCAAATATAATTTTTAACTATATTTATAAAATAATTATAAAATGATTAGCTAATAATTAATAATTAGATAATTTAAGTTATTTTTTGTACTTTGTAAATTTTATTATTATTTTGTAAAGTAATAAAAAGATCGACAATTTATATATAATGAAAATTAAAGTCATTAATAAATCAAAACACGAACTTCCTGAATATAAGACCGCTTTTTCCGCAGGTATGGATTTACGAGCTAATTTGGATGCTTCTGTAGTTTTGAAGCCTTTTGAAAGAAAGATAATACCTACAGGGCTATATATGGAAATTCCTCCAGGATATGAAGGTCAAATACGTCCACGCAGCGGCTTAGCACTGAAGCATGGAATAGGGTGCCCGAATTCTCCGGGAACCATAGATGCTGATTACAGGGGCGAATTAGGGGTTATATTAGTAAATCTTTCAACTGAAGAATTTACCATTAATGATGGAGAACGAATAGCACAATTAGTTATTGCTAAGCATGAGACGATTGTGTGGGAAGAAGTTGATGAATTAAGTGAGACTGTAAGAGGCGAAGGGGGATATGGAAGTTCAGGAATAAAATAAATAATATTAATACTTAAAAATACTTATAAAGAACATTTTAATTAGATAGATTATGAGAATTATTGTTCCCATGGCCGGAAAAGGTTCAAGGTTAAGACCGCATACATTGACGGTTCCTAAACCGTTAATCCCTATTGCAGGTAAACCTATTGTACAAAGATTAGTGGAAGATATAGTTAAGGTAGTCGATGATAAAATAGATGAGATTGCATTTATTATAGGGGATTTTGGATCGGAAATCGAAAAACAATTAATTGACATAGCAGAAAAATTAGGAGCAAAAGGGTCCATTTACCACCAATTAAGTCCTTTAGGAACTGCTCATGCACTTTATTGTGCTAAAGAAAGTATGAAAGGCCCTATAATAATTGCCTTTGCAGACACCTTATTTAAAGCGGATTTTCAGCTCGATAAAAATTCAGATGGAGTAATTTGGGTAAAGAAAGTCGAAGATCCGAGTGCTTTTGGAGTTGTAAAATTAGATGAACAAGGAATAATTCAAGGTATCGTTGAAAAGCCTCAAGAATTTGTTTCGGATTTAGCCATTATAGGCATTTATTATTTCAAAGATGCTGATAAATTGATGAGTGAAATTGATTATCTAATTGAAAATGATATTAAAGTTGCTAATGAATTCCAACTTACTAATGCTCTGGATACATTGAGGGAAAAAGGAGCTACTTTTACATTAGGTAAGGTTAATGATTGGATGGATTGCGGAAATAAAGAAGTAACCGTTGAAACAAATTCTAAAATATTAAATTATGAAAAAGATGAGTTAGCCTTATATCCTGAAAGCGCAAAAATTGAAAACAGTTTAATTATCCCTCCTTGTTTTATCGGAGAAAATGTTGAAATAATTAACTCAAAAATCGGTCCTAATGTTTCTTTAGGAAATGGAACTAAAATCGATAAAAGTAATATTGAAAACTCATTGATACAGGAAAATACACGTATTAGTCACGGAAATCTTATCAATTCTATGATTGGTAATTCTGCTAAATATATTGGAGTATCCAGATCCTTAAGTTTAGGTGATTATAGTGTATTAGAAACTAAATAAAACCTATGAAGAAATTACTGATCTTGATCTTGGTAGCTGTATTTATGTTTTCATGTAAAACACAAAAGGCGGTTTCCATCAATCACAAGGAAATCAAACATGAAAATGCAAGTGCAGCAAGTTTATATAAATCAATTGTAGAACCCATAAATTTTTCTACTTTGAAAATTAAGGCAACTGCAGATATTGAATCAGGTAGTTCATATCCTTCCGTAGCCTTAACTTTATATATTGATCAAGGAAATCAGATTTGGGCGAATGCTACCCTAATTCTTCCTTTAGCCAGAGCTTCCATATATCCCGGCGGATTTAAAATGTATGAAAGATTAGGAAAAACTTATGTTGATTCTAATTTTGATTATCTTAATAGCCTTTTAAAAGTTGATTTTTTAACGTATAAAAATATCGAAGATCTATTAGTAGGTAAATTATTTTTTCCTATCAATGATCAAGATTTTAACTTTTCCATAGAAAATAATTACTACATACTAACTTCCAAAAAATTAATGAAAGTAGGAAGCGGGAAAGGAGCAAGAAATTTTTCAAGAAGATTGATCTTCGATTCTAATTACAATTTAAGACAAATTAGTATGGAAGATAAATCAAAAGACACATATTTACAGATAGATTATGCTGATTATGTAAATATTGAGAATAAAATTTTACCAAAAAATATTAAAATTTTCATAAAAGGAGAAAAAGAGATTAAAATTACGTTGAATTATAATAAATTTGAATTTGTTAATATGGAAACGCCTTTTGAAATTCCAAAGGGATATTCGCAAAGAAAAATTAATGAATGAATAGTAGTAAAAAAATATATATATTTTTCTTTCTATTAATAACTATAGTTACTTATAGTCAGCTACCCTATAAGAAAGAAGATCTTCAAAAACAAAGTGTCCAGCTAAAACAAGAGATTGCAGAGCTTAATAAAGCTTTGATTTCAAGTAAAAACGAATCTAAGATCTCAATAGCCTATATTGCTAATCTTGATAAAAAAATTAAAGTACGGGCAAAGCTCATAAGTAACACACGTAAAGAGTCTCGAGTTCTTGATGAAGAAATATATTTGAATCAATTAGCCGTTAATAAACTGAGAAGAGAATTAAAAAAATTAAGAGAAAACTATGCGGATGTATTAATTCGATCTTATAAGAACAGATCTGTACAAAATAAGATACTCTTTATTCTTTCATCCGAAAACATATCTCAAGCATTTCGGCGTATAAAGTACTTACAAAAATATTCTGAATTTCAAGACGAAAAAGTTGCGGAAATAAATGAAAAGCAACAGCAAATTTTGCATACTATTGAATTAAGGGAGGCAGCAAAAAAAGAGAAGCTAGAAGTGTTAGCGCAACAGCAATCCCAGATTAATCAATTAAATGTTGAAAAAAAGGAAAAAGAAATTGTTGTACAACGATATATGAAGGAGCAGGGAGACCTAGCCGAAAAAATAAAGCAAAAACAAACTCAGCAAAAAGTATTAGAAAAACAAGTGCAAGCAATTATTGCAGAAGAGCTAAGAATTGTTAAGTTAAAAGAAGCTGAAGAAAAAAGAAAAGCAGAAGAGCTTGAGAGGTTAAGGAAAAAAACAATAGAAGAAGAACGAGCTAAAAAAGCGATGGAGGCACAGTTGGCAGCGCAAAGAATAGCTGAGGCTAAAGCTGCTGCAGCCAAAAAAGCAGCTGAAGAGGCTTTAGCAGCTAAAATAGCTGCTCAAAAAGAGGCAAATGATAAAGCGGCAGCCAAAAGAGCAGAAGATGCAAGAAAAGCAGCGGAAAAGGCAGCAGCGGAAAAGGCAGTTGCAGATAAATTAGCAGCTAAGAAAGCAGAAGATGCTAAAATTGCAGAAGAAAAAGCTATAGAAAAGAAGAAGTCGTTAGAACTTCCTAATGTCAATACTAGTGCTTCAGAAACGTTATCAAAGGATTTTGAATCAAATAAAAATTCATTACCATGGCCGGTTTCCGGTACAGTTGTTTCCGGATTTGGAAGAACGCCACATCCTGTTGTTCCAAACATTTATGTTGAACACCAAGGAATTGAAATATCTGCTGCACCTGGTAGTTCAGCAAAAGCTGTTTTTAATGGTACTGTTAGTAGAATTTTAATTGTTCCGGGCGGAGGAAAAGCTGTCTTGATAAGTCATGGAAACTATTTTACCTTATATTCGAATCTATCATCTGTTAACGTATCCGTGGGAGACAAAATAAAAACAGGTCAAGCATTAGGGAAAATTTACACAGATGATACGAATACTACCCTATTAGGTTTTCAAGTATGGAAAGGTACTGTTCCTCAAAATCCTGCCAACTGGCTATCCGGTATGTAAATGATTTATAGAAAATGTATTATAATATGAATTAACAATTTTCAAAAATTTATTAACTTTGAAACAAATCAAAAAAAATTATGAGATTATTTGAACATCCTATGTCTATAATAATAATATTAGTTGTTGTATTATTATTGTTTGGAGGGAAAAAGATTCCTGAATTGATGAGAGGTTTAGGATCGGGATTGAAGGAGTTTAAAGAAGCTACCAAATCTGATGAAGAAAAGAAAAAAAAATCTGATTCATCTAATAATTCTAAAGAAGAAAACTAATTTTTATATTAGTTTCATAAATTACTAACATAAATAAAAACATGAAATTTACGGAAAAAGCCTGGAAAATATTCAATCAAAGCATTCAGGATTATCATATAAAAGATAATGTAAATCAAAATATTAATAATCCCTATCCGCAAGATAAAATAGAGCACTTACTGTATTTAAAAAATTGGATTGATACGGTACAGTGGCATTTAGAAGATTTAATAAGGGATGAAAATATTGATCCGATCGAAGCTTTAAGATTAAAGAGATGGATTGATCAATCCAACCAAGAAAGAACAGATCGGGTTGAAAATTTGGATAGCTGGTTTTTACAAAAATATGAAAACGTAAACGTTTTGCCTCAAGCAAAAATTAATACCGAAAGTCCAGCATGGGCAATAGACCGTTTTTCTATCTTAGCACTAAAAATATATCATATGAAGGCGGAGGCAGAAAGACAAGATGCCGGAATAGAGCATAAACAAAGTTGTCGAAAGAAATTAGAGATCTTACAACAACAATATATAGATCTTTCTACAGCTATTGAAGAGCTTTTAGAGGATTACTCTGCCGGAAGGAAATATATGAAAGTTTATAAGCAAATGAAGATGTATAATGATGAAGAATTAAATCCGGTGCTTTATAACAGAAATAAATAAATTATAATTTATTATCCACACTCCTTACCACCTGTTTTAAAAATGTAATAAATATTGTAATACAGGTAATATCTTATATAGCTTTTAAAATTTTTATAGTCTTTTAATTAATATGAATAAAATAAATATAATGAAAAAAATTATATATTCTTTGCTATTAGTATGTAGCATCTTTTTGGTTGGTTGCATCGAATCAAGCACTACTGAAAACTCTATAAGTCGTTTGATAGATAATCCAACAGATAAGGAAATAAAAGTAGCAATTGATGGCAATGAATTAGTTATTCCAGCCAAATCAAGCGTTAATCATACATTTGAATATTATGGTAAACATCAGTTAACTTATAATGGTCAATCATTAAACTTCATAGTTAAACCTACGAATTCATATAATGCTGGATTTATCAATCCGACCCAATCTAACTATTATATGTTGCAGATCTATTATGTCGATATTAATGGTCAAATGAAATACAACGATATGATGAAAAAAGCTTATAAGATTTACCAAGTGACTATCAATGGCGAGCCGGATGAGATAGAACTTCCAGTTGAAATTATTAATGATGTGTTTATTGAGAGATATTATGGTAAATATGTTCAAGCATGGAATTATGGTATAAATGATAAATTGCCAGATGAAATAGGGCTTGAAAAAGGTACTACTCAAACTCCAAGGTATAAATTATTTCGTGAAGCTGATTTCATTGGATATCTAGCTGGATTAGATGCAGGACTCAAAACATTACAGTTTCCAAATCAACCCAAAAAATATGCTGATTTAACTAAATATACTGTTCCCAATATCAATTTAGCTGATATTAAATGTGATGAGGGACGGGAATTTGTGAAACAACATCTAGCTGATTGGAACAACCTTTTTACCTTAAAGGGAGATGAGTTTACTAAATTACATAGTCAAATAATCTCCTTTGATACTTACAAAAAAAGATCGAATATTTATGACAAATGCATTAAAGAAAAGGATTATACTTATAGTTCTGCGATTAGAAAAATTGACTCAGCATTTAGACCTATCGAACAAGTAAATCTGTTTATTACTGAATAATTGGTCAAATATTGATTGATAATATATTATATGAGGCACCTAATTGAATGATTAGGTGCATTTTTCTTGGTAAGTAATAGTAAAGTTATATAGGATATATTCCTATTTACATATTTATTTCTTTGTAATTCTTCCCGATATTAAATCTTAACAAAATATTGATATCATAATAATATGCATTTCTTAAAATGCTAAATGGGATTGTTATTTGCCTTGTAATGAAAAACACAATTCAGGTAAACATAATTTTTAGTTGTAATATAAAAAATATAAAATTTTTGAAATTAAATTTTATACGAATATATTCGTAATTTATTTGTTTATACAAGATAGTTTGAAATGGATAGTAATTAATATTTATATATAAATAATAGTAAAATAAATAATTAAGAAATAAAAATAGTGCGTATATTGAGTTATTATTATATTTAATATTTTGAAAGCATAAAATTAAAATACTAATGATGAAGAAATTTTTATTATTTATACTTATTACTACTATTTCACCATATTTTTATTCTCAACAAATTCTAACAGATAGTCCACTTAAAGATACGGTAACTATACCTGAAAAAGTTAAAAACTGGAAAATTAGTGGAGATCATTCCTTAATTGTAAACCAAAGTTCATTTTCTAATTGGATTGCCGGAGGTACTAATTCTTTTGGAGGTTCAGGTAGAATAAAGTATACCTTTGATTATAAAAAAGGTAAAAATATTTTTAAAAATATTCTTACAATCGGATACGGTCAGGTAAATAATAAAAATGATAAAATGAAAAAAACCGATGATATATTGTTGCTTGAATCTATGTATGGACGTAGTATATCAAAAAATTGGTATGCAAGTGTAGATATGTCATTTAAAACACAAATGTTTAACGGATATGATTATACGACTCATCCTGATTATACGCCTAAAGACAGGATTTCATCTTTTATGTCTCCGGGATATCTAACCTTAGGGATTGGTTTTGATTTCAAGCCCGATGGAAATTTTCAGCTGTCATTATTACCTATAACGTCTAAAAATACGTTTGTACTGGATAGAAAATTGCAGAAAAAAAATAATTATGGGTTAAAACACGATGGAGACTGTGTATATATGGAATTAGGAGCCATGACCTCAGCTAAATATAAATTAGTGGTAATGAAAAATGTGGTTTGGAATAATTCCTTATCTTTATTTACAAATTATCTGTCCCATACGGAAAGAGTAGATGTGAACTTTGGAAGTGTAGTGGATATGAAGGTTAATGATCATATATCTACTAAGTTGACCTTTGACATGATTTACGATCACGATCAAATTAAAAGAGTGCAAACACGACAAACATTTGGTATAGGAGTTTCTTATGGTTTTAAATCTAAAAATTAAACCTGAAAAATGAAATCAAATTAAGAAAAATTAAAAAATCTTAATTATGAAAGCTTTTTCAATTAATTATATAATAAACATTATAATTAATAAGATATATTTTTCACATAAAAACGTTTTTTATATTTTACATTACTTTTATCTTTGCGAATATTTACTTTTAACAAAAATAAATGAAATTACTAGCAGTGGGTACCGTTGCATACGATGCCATAGAAACACCATTTGGGAAAACTGATAAAATTTTAGGAGGAGCGGCCACCTATATTAGCTTAGCTGCTGCAAAGCTTGGAGCAGAGGTTAATATTGTTTCCGTGATAGGAGGAGATTTTAAATCTGATTATATAGAAGTATTTCATAAAAATTCTATTGGTATAGAAGGGGTAAAAAAAATAGAAGACGGAAAAACTTTTTTTTGGTCAGGAAAATATCATATTGATATGAATAATCGGGACACATTAATTACTGAATTAAATGTGCTAGAAAATTTTGAGCCGCAAATCCCTGATTCACAAAAGAATTCGGAGATCGTTATGTTGGGGAATTTACATCCTGCCATACAGCTATCCGTATTAGCGCAAATGTCGGTAAAACCGAAATTAGTAATTTTAGATACAATGGATTTCTGGATGAATACCGCTTGGGATTCATTACTTCAAATTATATCCAAAGTCGATGTAATTACTATTAACGATGCCGAAGCACGTCAACTATCGGGAGAGTACAGTTTGGTTAAAGCAGCCAAAAAAATCCAAACAATGGGACCAAAGGTAGTAATCATAAAAAAAGGAGAGCATGGCGCACTATTATTTAACGAAAATAAAGTGTTCTTTGCTCCGGCTTTACCGTTAGAAGATGTATTTGATCCCACAGGAGCAGGAGATACCTTTGCCGGTGGATTTGCCGGATATTTAACACAAACGGCAGATTTATCGTATGATAATATGAAAAAAGCCATTATTGTAGGTAGCGCCTTAGCATCTTTTACCGTAGAAAAATTCGGAACAGATAAATTACAAAACTTATCTTCTACAGAATTTGAAAATAGGCTTACTGAATTTAAAAATCTGACGGACTACAACTATAGATTCTAAATTTCAAATTATCTAAAATTATATATAACCTTTGATTTAAATAATTAAAGGTTTTTTTAATTTTATAGCTAAAAAACATGTTTTTATGATAAAATCGAAAATTATAACCCTGAATTTATTAACAATCTTAACCTTAAACGTAAATGCACAAATCATGAAATATCCGGTCACAGAAAAGGAAACGGTAAACGATGAATATTTTGGAGAAAAAGTTCCTGCACCCTATAGATGGTTAGAGTATGACCAATCTCCAAAAACAAAACAATGGATAAAGGAACAGAATGAATTGACTTTTGACTATTTAAGTAAAATACCTTACAAAAACCAACTCAAAGACCAACTTAAAAAATTATGGAATTACCAAAGAGTATCTGCTCCAATTGAAGAAGGAGACTATACTTATTATTATAAAAACGATGGGTTGCAGCCGCAGTCGGTTTTATATAGAAAGTTAACATCCGGAGGTAAAGAAGAAATATTTTTAGATCCCAATAAATTTTCAAAAGACGGTACTACTTCGCTGGGAGGCATTTCATTTAGCAAAGATGGAAGTTTGGCTGCCTATCAAATATCTGAAGGAGGCTCTGATTGGAGAAAGGTTATAGTCGTAAACACGAAAACAAAAAAACAAATTGGAGATACCCTTACAAATGTAAAATTTTCAGATATTGCTTGGAAATCAAATGAAGGATTTTATTATTCAGGTTATCAAAAACCTAAAGAAGGAAGTCAGCTATCGGGAAAAACCGAACATCATATATTGTACTTTCACTACATAAAAGAATCTCAATCCGCAGATCGAATAATTTTTGGTGGAGAAGAAATACCTCGAAGATATATTAATGCTAAAGTTTCTGAAGATCAAAGATATCTTATTATTTCAGCAGCCAATTCGACTTCAGGTAATGAATTATATATACAAGATTTAAAAAATAACAATAAAATATATCCGATAGTAACCGGTTTTTCCAACAGTTACGATGTTATTACTACTGATGGTGATTGGTTATACATACTAACTAATGAACAAGCCCCCAATAATAAATTAGTCAAATTGAATGCTAGGCAAATAAGTAAAAAAAGATTACCATGGCAAACCGTGATTTCTGAGTCCGAATCAGTACTATATGTAAGCAGTGCTCATAAATATTTATTTGCAAAGTACGTAGTAGATGTCCACTCAGAAGTCAAACAATATACACTAGAAGGGAAATTATTAAGGACAATTGAATTACCCGGTTTAGGTCAGGCAACAGGATTTATTGGAAAAGTTAACCAAAAGGAAATATATTATTCTTTTACTAGCTACATTTATCCATCTACCATTTTTAAACTGAATACTGAAAGCGGTGAATCCAAACTTTATAAAAAACATGAAATAAACTTCAATCCGGAACATTTTGAGAGTAAACAAATTTTTTATACTTCTGAAGACGGGACAAAAATACCAATGACCATTACGTATAAAAAAGGAATAAAGTTAGACGGTAAAAATCCGACTATTCTATACGGATATGGAGGATTTGAAATCAGCTTGTTGCCTTCTTTCTCGGTTGCTACGGCAGTATGGCTACAAAATGGAGGGATATATGCAGTAGCTAATCTTAGAGGAGGAGGAGAGTATGGAAGAAAGTGGCATGATGCAGGAATTAAGCTTAAGAAAAAAAATGTTTTTAATGATTTTATAGCAGCTGGGGAGTATCTTATTTCTCAAAATTATACCTCATCTGAACGTTTAGCTTTATCAGGTGGATCTAATGGTGGATTGCTAGTGGGAGCAGTAATGACAATGCGTCCAAATTTAGCTAAAGTAGCCTTACCTGCTGTAGGGGTTTTGGACATGTTACGTTATCATACCTTTACTGCCGGTGCTGGATGGGCCTACGATTACGGAACTGCAGAAGATCATAAAGATATGTTTACCTATCTAAAATCGTATTCTCCTGTGCATAATGTAAAAAAGGGAATTTGTTACCCTGCAACCCTGATTACTACCGGAGATCATGATGATAGGGTGGTGCCTTCTCACTCATACAAATTTACAGCGGAATTACAGGAAAAGCAAAATTGCTCTAATCCGGTTTTAATTAGAATTGAAACTCGAGCCGGACATGGAGCTGGTAAACCGGTAGAATTATTGATTGAGGAAACTGCAGATAAATTTGCTTTTACACTTTATAATTTTGGGATAAAAGATTTAAAATAAGAATTTAGTCAGATTAAAAGAAGTGGGGATTATTTTATAAATATAACAATCCCCATATTTTGTTCTGTTTATTAGTTAAAAAAACTAAATGCACAGAAGGTTGAATAGCTTTATTTTGATTACGATCATTCAGGTAATCAAATTTTAAGAATTTTGCAATATCATGGTCAAAATGAACCTGTGCTATATGAGTTGTAGCCAGTGCCAAATCCACTTCAAATAATAGATGGTTCTTTGTTATTTAGAGTTTGATTAATAAAATGCAAAAGACGGTGACCCGGAATTGTTTGAAAAACTTCGTCAACACTATGAAGCTAAAAAAGGCAAACTTCATACTTTAATCAAGAAGGAGTTATTGCATATGATGAAAACTGATGTTTCTGAAAAACTAATTGATTCCTCTAATGCAAAATATGTAGATGGAAGTTGCACGGTAACAGTAGATTTCTATAAATCAAGCAGTAATGATTTGAAACTTTCATTTGGTAGAGCGAATGTTAAATTTTATTATAATAAATACCGTTACGATATTCCCAATGGCTTTAACAATAAATATGTTTTTTACCCAAAATCCTTAAGGAACGAGAAACATAATGAATGAAATTATAACAAAAGTTTACCATGTATATTCAAGTGGAAAAGCATTTGAAATTAAATATCCATAAGTTATGAGAAAATATAGAATGGTTATTTTTTAGTGATAATATGGGTAATTGGGGGTATCGTTTTTTTTATTTAAAAATCAAGTTATAAAAATCGTATTAAAAAAGATTTTGGATTTAAAACAAATGGTTTAAAACTTGAGAAAAAAACTGAAAAACAAGAAGGGGCACCTAATGGAGACGTTATAAAAGCCTAACTCTGAAATATGAAAATTTAATTAGAGGTATTGAAGATTTAGATAAATTGCCTATCAAAGAATAATTACCACCAAATGAAATTCCGAACTATTTTCAATCAATTATAAAAGGTTATTACAAATGTATTATTGATGAAGATGACAACAGAAATTTTAAAATATTAATAATAGCCCCACATAGCAAAGAAATATATGTATATGATCAAATTATGTAATAAAATTCCTTGCAAATGCGAGAAGTTTTAAAAGCTTTAATGAGTGGTAAGCGGTTTAAACCCAACTAAACAACAGATAGAAAAAAACAAAAGAATTAAAAAAAGGAATCCACCGTATTAAAGTTTTGTATTCACAATAATTGTACTATCAATATTTGGTGTTTATTCTACTATTTTGGTTGAAACGAAAAAGAAATAGCTTAAATAAGTCGTTGAAAAATTACGACTATCAAATCGGCGTCTTAACAAAAAAATAAAAAATTTGGGATATATAGATAAAAAGAAGAAAGTTGAAATTTAAATATATAAAATATTTATACTTCAAAGTGGTTTGTTCATTATCAAAATATATAGTAAACAAATAAATAAGGTAATAACCCTACATGGGGGAAAAAAGTGTAAAATATAACTATCTAATTTACAATGGTTTTAAAAAGGGAGAGAAAATCAAAACAAAATTTCAAACTAAATTAAAACTGAACCCCAAAAACAAGAAAAATAAAATATAAAAAATTTTGAATCAGAATGTTAAATTGTGAAAAAAATTTTATAATTTTGCAGTCCGAAAAATATATAAATAAAACACATGTCAGGTATTATTGGGAAAAAAATTGGCATGACCAGCTTATTTGATGAGGAAGGTAAAAACATTCCTTGTACAGTTATTGAAGCGGGTCCTTGTACAGTTTTACAGGTCAGAACCGAAGAGAAGGACGGCTATTTTGCAGTCCAGCTTGGTTTCGATGACAGAAGTGAAAAAAATGTAGGCAAAGCCCTTTTAGGTCACTTCAAAAAAGCAGGATCAACACCAAAAAGAAAAATGGTGGAGTTTCGTCATGGATTTGACGGATTAAAAATTGGAGAAGAAGTAAAAGTAGATTTATTCTCTGAGGGAGAATATGTTGACATTACCGGAACATCTAAAGGTAAAGGGTTCCAAGGGGTGGTTAAAAGACATGGCTTTGGAGGAGTTATGCAGGCCACACATGGACAGCACAATAGATTGAGAGCACCGGGTTCTATTGGAGCGGGATCAGATCCATCAAGAGTATTCAAAGGGATGAGAATGGCTGGAAGAATGGGTGGAAATCAAGTGACAGTACAAAATTTACAGGTTATAAAAGTGGACAATGAAAAAAATCTTTTAATAGTAAAAGGTGCAATTCCAGGTCCTAAAAATTCATATGTAATTGTAAGAAGATGGAATTAGTAGTACTAGACAGAAGCGGAAAAGAAACCGGAAGAAAGGTTACTTTGGACGAAACAATATTTGGGATAGAGCCTAATACACATGCTGTGTACTTAGAAGTAAAGCAATATCTGGCATCACAAAGACAAGGAACACATAAATCTAAAGAAAGATCCGAATTAAGTGGGTCTACTCGAAAACTTCATCGTCAAAAAGGAACGGGAGGATCTCGAAAAGGAGATATAAATAATCCCCTATTTAGAGGTGGAGCAAGAGTGTTTGGTCCTAAACCAAGAGATTATAGATTCAAATTGAATAAATCACTAAAAAGAGTAGCAAAAAAATCAGTTTTAAGTCAAAAATTAAAAGAAAACAACCTGAAAATTGTTGAAGACTTAAAATTTGAAGCACCTAAGACTAAAGATTTCAATAAACTTCTACAGGATTTAGGATTAGCTAATAAGAAGGCTTTATTCGTTTTAGGAGAGTCAAATAAATATGTATATTTGTCATCACGAAATTTACAAGACGCTAAAGTATTAGAATATAACGAAATAAGTAGTTATGATATTTTAAAAGCGAATGAAGTGGTTTTATTTGAAAGCTCAGTAGAAAAAATACAAGAAAATTTAAGAAAGTAGAATTATGTCTGTACTAATAAAGCCTATTATATCAGAAAAAGCAAACGAAATCGCTGAAAAAAGAAATCGCTATACTTTTTTAGTAGATACCAGAGCGAATAAATCAGAGATTAAATATGCAGTAGAGCAAACTTATGGAGTAAGTGTAGTTGCAGTAAGAACATTAATTTCTGCACCTGTTGTAAAATCGAAATATACAAAAACAGGTCTTCAAGTTGGAAAAACTAATAAATTGAAAAAAGCAATGGTGGATATAAAAGAAGGAGAAACCATTGACGTATTTGGAAATATATAATTATTAAAGAATCATGTCGGTAAGAAAATTAAAACCTATCACCCCCGGACAAAGATTCAGAATTGTTAACAATTTTGAAGAAATCACTACTTCAAAACCAGAAAAATCCTTAGTAAAAGGAATTTCTAAATCAGGAGGTAGAAATAATTCCGGAAAAATGACCATGCGTTATACCGGAGGTGGACACAAGAAACGATACAGAGAGATCGATTTCAAGAGAAATAAGTTTGGCATTCCGGCTACTGTAAAATCAGTAGAATATGATCCAAACAGAACTGCATTTATCGCATTATTGTATTATGCAGACGGTGAAAAACGCTACATTGTGTCTCCTCACGGAATTAAAGTGGGACAAAAAGTCATTTCAGGAGAAAGTGTTGCTCCAGAAATCGGGAACGCAATGAAATTAAAAAACATACCTTTAGGTACTGTTATCTCATGTATCGAATTACGTCCAGGACAAGGAGCAAAAATGGCAAGAAGTGCAGGAACTAGCGCACAACTAATTGCTAGAGACGGAAAATATGCCGTTTTAAAAATGCCTTCTGGAGAAACTCGTATGATTTTAGTAGAATGTATGGCAACAGTTGGTTCAGTATCCAATTCAGATCATCAGCTTATTGTATCTGGTAAAGCAGGTAGAAGCAGATGGTTAGGAAGAAGACCAAGAACAAGGCCAGTAGCAATGAACCCTGTAGATCACCCAATGGGAGGTGGTGAAGGTAGATCAACCGGAGGACATCCAAGATCTAGAAAAGGTATGCCTGCAAAAGGCTACAAGACTCGTTCAAAGAAAAAAGAATCGAATCGTTATATATTACAAAAAAGAAAATAATCTAGTATGGCACGTTCGTTAAAAAAAGGACCTTATATTCACTATAAATTAAACAAGAAAGTTCAAGCCAATATAGAGTCAGGAAAGAAAGTCGTGATAAAAACTTGGTCTAGAGCCTCAATGATATCTCCGGATTTCGTTGGTCAAACGTTTGCAGTACACAACGGAAAACAATTTGTACCCGTATATGTAACTGAAAATATGGTTGGACATAAGTTAGGAGAATTTTCGCCTACTCGTGTGTTTAGAGGTCATGCAGGAAATAAAAATAAAGGTAACAGATAATAAGCAATGGGTATTAGAAAACAAAATAGTGCTACAGCACGTAAAGAAGCTAAGAAAAATTTAGCAATTGCTCGCTTGAATAATTGTCCTACCTCGCCAAGAAAAATGAGATTAGTAGCAGATATCATTAGAGGCGTTGATGTTGATAAAGCATTATACATATTAAAATATTCAAAAAAAGAGGCTTCAATTAGATTAGAGAAACTTTTATTAAGCGCTATTGCCAATTGGCAAGTTAAAAATGAAGGAAAAGACATCGAAGAAGCTAAACTTTATGTAAAAGAAATTTTTGTTGACGGTGGATCTATGTTAAAAAGATTACGTCCTGCTCCTCAAGGAAGGGGATATAGAATTAGAAAAAGATCTAATCATGTAACAATAATTCTTGGAAATAAAAACGAAGTAAATTAAGTATGGGACAAAAGACAAATCCAATAGGTAATAGATTAGGAATCATCCGAGGATGGGATTCTAATTGGTATGGTGGAAAAAACTTTGGAGATAAAATTGCAGAAGACTATAAAATCAGAAGATATTTAGAAGCTAGATTATCCAAAGCAGGTGTTTCCAGAATTTACATCGAAAGAACTCTAAAATTAGTTACAATCACCATCACTACCGCTAGACCTGGAATTATCATAGGAAAAGGCGGGCAAGAAGTAGATAAACTAAAAGAAGAGTTAAAAAAGATTACAAAAAAGGAAATTCAAATAAATATTTTTGAAATTAAAAGACCTGAGCTTGATGCAAAATTAGTTGCAGAAAGTGTAGCACGCCAAATTGAAAGCCGTATTTCTTATAGAAGAGCGGTAAAAATGGCAATTGCCTCCACAATGAGAATGAATGCGGAAGGAATTAAAATTATGATTTCCGGACGTTTAAATGGAGCAGAAATGGCAAGATCAGAATCTTTTAAAGAAGGAAGAATTCCTTTGTCAACTTTCCGTGCTGATATTGATTACTATATAGCTGAAGCTCATACTACATATGGTCGCTTAGGTGTGAAAGTATGGATTATGAAAGGTGAAGTATATGGTAAAAGAGAGTTATCTCCATTAGTAGGTCTTCAGAAAAAGACTCAGAAAAGAAAAGTTAAAGAAAGAAGATAAAAAATATCTTAGGTAATTATGTTACAACCAAAAAGAACAAAATTCCGTAAACAGCAAAAAGGACGTATGAAAGGTCTCTCTTATAGAGGAAATAGATTAGCATACGGAACTTTCGGAATTAAAGCGTTAGATTCAGTATTTATTACTGCAAGACAGATAGAAGCTGCACGTATTGCTGCAACCCGATATATGAAAAGAGAAGGGCAATTATGGATTAAAATATTTCCGGATAAGCCAATCACTAAAAAACCAGCCGAAGTTCGTATGGGTAAAGGAAAAGGAGCTGTAGAATACTGGGTAGCAAGAGTATCACCGGGAAGAATTTTATTTGAAATAGGCGGAGTTCCTTATGATGTTGCGAAAGAAGCATTACGACTTGCAGCTCAAAAATTACCGGTTAAAACTAAATTTGTTGTTGCTAACGATTTTGTACAATCATAAATAATAAAATCGATGAAAGCAGTTGATATAAGAAATTTAAGTCAAGAAGAAGTAAAAGCAAAATTAGCTGAAACAAAAGCTGAATATGCTAAGCTAAGATTATCACATAAAGTGTCTCCAATTGGAAATCCGATTCAATTAAGAGAGATGAGAAAAACAATAGCAAGGTTGTTAACAGCCTTAAAGTAATTTAAAATCCGAAAAGAATTTAATTTCAACTATGGAAAGAAATTTAAGAAAAGAAAGAATCGGAGTAGTATCTAGCAATAAAATGGATAAAACTATCGTTGTTAGTGAGACAAGCAGAATGAAGCATCCTATGTATGGAAAGTTCGTTTTGAAAACAAAAAAATATACTGCTCACGATGAGAAAAACGAATGCAATGAAGGAGATACCGTTCGCATTATGGAAACTCGTCCATTGAGTAAAAGTAAAAGATGGAGATTAGTAGAAATATTAGAAAGAGCTAAATAATTTAGAGATGCTACAAACAGAATCAAGATTAAAAGTTGCAGATAATACTGGAGCAAAGGAAGCTTTAGTTATCAGAGTGTTAGGAGGTTCAAAAAGAAGATATGCATCTGTAGGTGATAAAATAGTTGTTACTATAAAAGATGCAACTCCATCAGGAAACGCTAAAAAAGGTCAAGTATCCAAAGCAGTAGTTGTAAGGACCAAAAAGCCTGTAAGAAGGAAAGACGGTTCTTATATAAGTTTTGAGGATAATGCATGTGTATTGTTAAATGCAGCAGGAGAAATGAGAGGAACTCGTGTTTTTGGACCAGTAGCCAGAGAATTACGTGATAAAGAGTATATGAAAATTATATCATTAGCTCCTGAGGTATTATAAGGTAAATTAAAAGAAATGGCAAAAGTTAAAATAAAAAAAGGAGATAAAGTTCAAGTTCTTGCAGGAGCATACAAAGGAAAGCAAGGACAAGTTTTAGTAATTTATCCTGAAAAAAACAGAGCGATAGTTGAAGGAGTTAATATCGTTAAAAAACATAAAAAACCTTCAGCTGAAAACCCTCAAGGAAGCATTATTGAAAAAGAAGCTTCCATTCATATTTCTAATTTAGCTCTTTTAGATCCTAAATCTGGAAAACCTACAAGAGTTAGTTATAAAATAGATGGTGAGAAGAAACTTAGAGTTGCAACCAAATCAGGAGAATTGATTTAATTAAATTAGAAAGATTATGCAATACGTAGCAAGACCGAAACAATTATATAAAGATAAAATCATCTCTGCTTTAAAAGAGGAATTTGGTTATACATCTGTAATGCAAGTTCCAAAATTAGAAAAGATAGTGATTAGCCAAGGACTAGGAGCAGCAACAGCAGATAAAAAAATCGTAGATTATGCAGTTGAAGAAATTTCTTTAATAGCAGGACAAAAAGCAATCCCATGTCTTTCCAAAAAAGATGAAGCAGGTTTCAAATTAAGAAAAGGAATGCCTATTGGAGCAATGGTTACCTTAAGAGGTGATAGAATGTACGAATTTCTAGATAGATTAATCACAGCTGCTCTGCCAAGGGTACGTGATTTTAATGGAATAAAATCAGATGGTTTTGACGGTAGGGGAAACTATACTTTAGGGATAACTGAACAAATCATATTTCCAGAAATAAATATCGATAAAGTGAAAAAAATTCAAGGTATGGATATTACCTTTGTAACTAATGCAAAAACCGATAAGGAAGCTAAGGCATTATTAACCCATTTTGGATTACCATTTAAAAAGAATTAATTTACAGTATGGCTAAAGAATCAATGAAAGCGCGCGAGCGCAAAAGAGAAGCACTTTCTGCTAAATATGCCGCTAAAAGAAAAGCTTTAAAAGAGGCTGGAGATTATGAAGCACTTCAAAAGTTACCTAAAAACTCTTCTCCCGTAAGGTTACACAATAGATGTAAATTAACAGGAAGACCAAGAGGTTACATGAGAGTTTTTGGAATTTCCAGAGTTACATTTAGAGAAATGGCTAATGAAGGATTAATACCAGGAGTAAAAAAAGCTAGTTGGTAAAGAAAATAAAAATAATAGATTTTAAAAGTAGAATTTAAATTCTAAACTCTAAAATTAAACAAATATGGTAACAGACCCAATTGCAGATTACTTAACAAGAGTAAGAAATGCCATAAGAGCAGGACACAAGGTAGTGGAAATTCCTGCTTCAAAAATTAAAAAAGAGATTACAAAAATTCTCTTTGATCAAGGATATATCCTTAACTACAAATTCGAAGATAGTAGTGTACAAGGAACAATTAAAATTGCTTTAAAATACGATAAGGTAACCAATCTTCCAGCAATTAAAAAAATACAAAGAGCATCTAAACCGGGTTTAAGAAAATATTCCGGTTGTAAAGAACTTCCAAGAGTATTAAACGGTTTAGGTATAGCTATTATCTCAACTTCAAAAGGAGTAATGACAGATAAAAAGGCAAGACAAGAAAACGTTGGAGGAGAGGTAATTTGTTATGTTTATTAAAAAATTGAAGAAATGTCAAGAATAGGAAAAGCAATAATAAATATTCCAACAGGTACTACTATCGATTATAAAGATAACGTAGTTACAGTAAAAGGAAAAAATGGTGAGTTAAAGCAAGAACTTACTGGAGGAATAACTATAAATATAGAAAATTCTCAATTAACTGTAGAGCGTCCTTCCGATAACAAACAACATAAATCTTTGCATGGATTATATAGAGCACTTATTAATAACATGATAATCGGTGTATCAGAAGGATTTACAAAAAAATTAGAATTAGTCGGAGTAGGATACAGAGCTTCTAATCAAGGACAAAAATTAGAATTAGCTTTAGGATTTTCACATTTAGTAGTTGTTGAATTACCTCAAGAAGTAAAAGTTGAAACACTTACTGAAAAAGGTAAAAATCCAATAATTACCTTATCTTCATATGATAAGCATTTATTAGGAATGGTTTGTGCAAAAATAAGATCACTACGTAAACCTGAACCATATAAAGGCAAAGGAGTTAAATTTGTAGGAGAACAAATCAGAAGAAAAGCAGGTAAATCCGCATAAAAAATTAAGTTATGGCATTAACTAAAAGAGAAAAAAGAATAAGAGTAAAAAGGAGAGTACGTAAAAATATATTCGGTACAGCTGAAAAACCACGTTTATCAGTTTTCAGAAGTAATAAAGAAATTTACGCTCAACTTATAGATGATAATTCCGGTAAGACTTTAGCATACGCTTCTTCGCGTCAAAAAGAAATAGCTGGAGAAAAAGGAACTAAAACTGAAATTTCTGCTTTAGTAGGAAAAAAATTAGCTGAAAACGCAAAAATTGCCGGTATTGAGAATGTTGTTTTTGATAGAAATGGATTTATCTATCATGGAAGAGTTAAAGCTTTAGCTGAAGGTGCAAGAGAAGGTGGTTTAAAATTTTAATTAGTAAGAAATTATGTTAGGAATAAATAATATTGAAAGAGTTAAACCTGGTGGGTTAGAACTTGTAGACCGATTAGTAGGTGTACAAAGAGTAACAAAAGTAACCAAAGGAGGTAGAGCATTTGGATTCTCAGCTATAGTAGTGGTAGGTGATGAAAAAGGTGTCGTTGGATTCGGTTTAGGTAAATCTAAAGAAGTTGCTAGCGCAATATCTAAAGCAGTTGAAGATGCTAAGAAAAATTTAGTAAGAGTTCCGATATTAAACGGATCACTTCCTCATGAACAATCCGCAAAATATGGAGGTGCTGACGTATTTATACGTCCTGCTTCTCATGGTACAGGATTAATTGCCGGAGGTGCTGTCCGTGCTGTCTTAGAGTCTGCAGGAGTTAAAGATGTACTTTCAAAATCTAAAGGATCATCTAATCCGCATAATGTAGTAAAAGCTACAGTTAAAGCATTATTAAACTTGAGAAGTGCAGAGACGATTGCACAACAAAGAGGAGTTTCACTTTCTAAAGTATTTAAAGGATAAGAACATGGCAACGATAAAAGTAACTTTAAAAAGAAGTTCAATTAAAAGACCAAAAAATCAAAAGCGTACATTAGAAGCTTTAGGTTTAACCAAATTGAATAAGACCGTTGAACATGAAGCAACCCCTCAAATATTAGGAATGGTTGCTGTAGTAAAACATTTAGTAACCGTTGAAGAATAATAAGAGATATGAATTTACATACTTTAAAACCTGCACAAGGTTCAACACATAATAGCAAAAGACTAGGTAGAGGACAGGGAAGTGGTAAAGGAGGAACTTCTACTAAAGGTCATAAAGGTGATAAATCTCGTTCAGGACATAAAGATAAAGTAGGGTTTGAGGGAGGTCAAATGCCTTTACAAAGAAGAATCCCTAAATTTGGCTTTAAAAACGTTAATAGAAAAGAATATGTCGGATTTAATTTAGACACTATTCAAGAACTAATAAATAGCAATAAAATTTCTACTGAAATCACTAAAGAAACATTAATTCAAAATGGATTAATATCTAAAAATGATTTAGTTAAAATTCTTGGAAGAGGAGAATTAAAATCTGCTATTACTATAACTGTAGATAAATTCACTAAATCAGCTAAAGAGTCTATAGAAAAAGCAGGAGGGAAAGCTAACACTTTATAAAATAGACAGCATGAAAGGATTTATACAGACATTAAGGAATATCTGGAGTATAAAAGAGTTAAGAGATAAGCTTATTTTCACTTTTGTTCTAGTATTGGTTTATAGATTTGGTACGCATGTTTCACTTCCTGCTATCAACATGGTTGAAGTAGGTAATATTCTTGAAATCTACAAAAACAATGGTGGTAATCAACAAGCAACAGGATTATTAGGTCTATTATCTTCATTTACAGGTGGTGCATTTAGTAAGGCATCAATTTTTGCTTTGGGTATTATGCCGTATATCTCTGCTTCTATTGTGGTGCAATTAATGGGATTAGCTATACCCTATATACAAAAACTACAAAAAGAAGGAGAGAGCGGACGTAAAACGGTTAATCAGATTACTAGGTGGTTGACAATCTTAATATGTTTAATCCAAGCTCCTGCCTATTTGACATCAATTACACAAGTTTTTTTACCTGTTGAGCAATTTAGAACTGCCTATTTGGTTGATCCTAATAATGTAATGTTATTTTGGGTGCCTAGTATAATAATACTTATTTCAGGCACAATTTTTGCTATGTGGATGGGGGAAAAGATTACTGACAAAGGAATTGGAAATGGGATCTCTATCTTAATCATGGTAGGAATTTTAGCAGGTTTTCCAACAGCTTTTGTACAAGAAATAGGGGTACAAATGGGAGATTCTGGTAAAGGACTTATAATGATGTTTGTTGAGATTGTTGCCTGGTTATTGGTAATTATATTATGTATTATGTTAACGGTTGCCGTTAGAAAAGTACCTGTACAATATGTAAGTAGAACCAAATCAGGGTCGTTGCGTTCAATAACCAATGCAGCTAGACAATATATCCCGTTAAAAGTTAACGCAGCAGGGGTTATGCCTATAATTTTTGCACAAGCATTAATGTTTATACCAGGACTGTTAGTTCGCTCAGAAACTACAACAAATACTTTTTGGGCAGGTTTCAGTCAAGTATTCAGTTGGCAATATAATTTGTTATTTGCATTACTGATAATAGTTTTTACCTTTTTCTACACAGCAATTACAATTCCTATAAATCAAATGGCTGATGATTTAAAAAGAAATGGAGGTTTGATACCACGTGTAAAACCAGGTAAAGAAACAGCAGATTTTTTAGATGATGTTTTATCTAAAATTACGTTACCAGGAGCTATCTATTTAGCTCTAATAGCAGTTCTTCCTGCAATAGTTAAAATTATTGGTCTCACCGCAACCGATAAATTTGCTTTGTTTTTCGGAGGGACATCATTATTAATAATGGTGGGCGTATTATTAGATACAGTTCAACAAATTAATACTTATTTATTAAATCATCATTACGATGGTTTGATGCAGTCAAGATTAAGTAGAAATCCGAGTTAATATATGGCAAAACAAAAACATATAGAACAAGACGGAACTATTATTGAGGCATTGTCAAATGCAATGTTCAGAGTAGAATTAGAAAATGGCCACATTTTAACTGCACATATTTCAGGTAAAATGAGGATGCATTATATTAAATTGCTACCCGGAGATAAAGTAAGATTGGAAATGTCGCCATACGATTTATCAAAAGGTAGAATAACTTTCAGATATTAAAATAGAAAGAAAATGAAAATTAGAGCATCACTTAAAAAAAGAAGTTCAGATGATATAGTTGTAAGACGTAAAGGTCGTCTTTACATTATAAACAAAAAAAATCCTAAATTTAAACAAAGACAAGGTTAATACTATGGCTAGAATTTCCGGTGTAGATTTACCAAAAAATAAAAGAGGAGTTATAGGCCTTACCTATATATACGGTGTTGGTAAAAGTACTGCAGCAAAAATTTTGAAAGATGCAGGAATTAGTGAAGATAAAAAAGTTTCTGAATGGAATGACGATGAAGTTAATGCCATTAGAAAATTTATTTCTGAAAATGTAAAAGTTGAAGGAGAATTACGATCTGAAATTCAATTGAATATTAAACGATTAATGGATATTGGATGTCAGAGAGGAATTAGACATCGTTTAGGCCTACCACTTCGAGGACAAAGAACAAAAAATAATTCTCGTACAAGAAAAGGTAAAAGAAAAACTGTAGCTAATAAGAAAAAAGCCACTAAATAATAAATAGAAACATGGCAAAAACAGCATCAAAAACAGCTAAAAAAAGAAAAGTAAAAGTTGAAGCAGTAGGGGAAGCTCATATCCAAGCCTCATTTAATAATATTATTATCTCCTTAACAAACAAAAACGGAGAAGTAATATCTTGGGCATCTGCTGGAAAAATGGGTTTTAAAGGCTCTAAAAAAAATACCCCTTATGCAGCACAAATGGCAGCAGAAAATTGTTCTCAAGTTGCATATGAACTAGGATTAAGAAGGGTAAAAGTTTTTGTGAAAGGTCCTGGAGCTGGTAGAGAATCAGCTATAAGAACTATTCATAATGCCGGTATTGAAGTTAGTGAAATCATTGATGTAACTCCTATACCTCATAATGGATGTAGACCTCCAAAAAGAAGAAGAGTTTAATTCTATAATTATTATTCAAATTTTACAATGGCAAGATATATTGGTCCAAAAACGAAAATAGCTAGAAAATTCGGACAAGCTATTTATGGGGAAGATAAGTATTTTGAGAGAAGAAAATACCCTCCAGGACAACACGGTCCGAACAAGAGAAGAGGCGCTAAAAAATCTGAATATGCAGTTCAGTTAGCTGAAAAACAAAAAGCAAAATATACTTATGGTATCTTAGAAAGACAATTTGCTAATTTGTTTGATAAAGCCCAAAGAAGTAAAGGGATTACTGGTGAAGTTTTATTACAATTATGTGAATCTAGATTAGACAATGTTGTTTTTAGATTTGGATTGTCAAACACAAGAGCCGGATCTCGTCAATTAGTTTCTCATAAACATATTACTGTAAATGGTGAGATAGTTAATATACCATCTTATCTTTTAAAACCCGGTGATGTGATTGGAGTTAGAGAAAAATCTAAATCATTACAAGTAATTAAAGATGCTTTAGCTAATAATTCTCATAAAACTTACGAATGGTTAGTATGGAATGATGAAAAATTATCGGGAGAATTTAAAGTCGCTCCTGAGAGAATTCAAATTCCTGAAGATATCAAAGAACAATTGATAGTCGAATTATATTCTAAATAAAACAAAAATTAGCTAAGATTTATATGGCAATTTTAAACTTTATAAAACCTGATAAGGTAATTTTAGTTGAATCAGACGATTTTAAGGGGCAATTCGAATTCAGACCGTTAGAGCCAGGATTCGGATTAACCGTAGGAAATGCTTTGAGAAGAGTTTTATTATCTTCATTGGAGGGGTATGCTATTACATCAATAAAAATAGAAGGCGTTGAACATGAATTTTCAACAATCCCAGGTGTAATAGAAGATGTGACGGAAATCATATTAAATCTTAAAAAAGTTAGATTTAAAAATCAAATTAATAAGGGAGGAAATGAAATTGTAACTGCTCAGATTTCTGGTAAGACTGAATTGACTGCCGGTGATTTGGGGAAATTTATTTCTTCTTACCAAGTTTTGAATCCTGATTTAGTGATTTGTCATATGGATAAATCAGTAAAATTTAACATAACTTTTAATATAGATAAAGGAAGAGGGTATGTACCTGCAGAGCAAAATAAATCTAATCATGCTCCTATAGGAACTATAGCAATTGACTCTATCTATACACCAATTAGAAATGTTAGTTATAGCATTGAAGATTATCGTGTAGAACAGAGGACAGATTATGAAAAGCTTATTTTAGATATTCATACAGATGGTTCTATAACTCCTCAAGAAGCTTTAACAGAAGCAGCTAAAATTTTAATTCATCATTTTATGTTATTCTCTGATGAAAGGATAACTTTAGAAGCAGATGTAGTTTCATCAGCTGATACTTATGATGAAGAAGCTCTTCATATGAGGCAGTTACTAAAAACTAAATTAGTTGATATGGATTTATCTGTAAGGGCTCTCAATTGTCTTAAGGCTGCTGAAGTTGAAACTTTGGGAGAATTAGTTTCCTTTACAAAATCAGATTTAATGAAGTTTAGGAATTTTGGTAAAAAATCTCTAACCGAATTGGAAGATTTAGTATATTCTAAAAATCTGACTTTTGGTTTGGATGTTTCAAAGTATAAATTAGAAGCAGAATAATAAGAAATTATGAGACACGGAAAAAAGTTTAATCATTTAGGGAGAACAGCATCACATCGTAAAGCTATGCTTTCAAATATGGCTACTTCCCTTATTCTTCATAAAAGAATCAATACTACTGTTGCTAAAGCTAAAGCATTAAGAACATATATAGAACCATTATTAACAAAATCTAAAGAAGATACTACTCATAACAGAAGAATTGTTTTTAGTTATCTTCAAAGTAAAGAGGCTGTAACAGAACTATTCAGAACAATTGCTACCAAAATTTCCTCAAGAAACGGTGGATATTGCAGAATAATAAAGACAGGTTTTAGATTAGGAGATGGTGCTGATACTGCTCTTATTGAATTAGTAGATTTTAACGAAACTTACAATTCAGGAGAATCTAACAAAAAAGTAACTAGAAGAAGCAATCGTCGATCCACTAAAAAGACGGAAACTACAGAATCTCAGACAACAACTGATACTGTAGTTAATGAAACTACTAATAAAGAAGCTTCTGAAAATAAACAAGAAGAAACTAAAGAATAAAAAATAAATTTAAATATTTAGAAAAAGCAGGTTTTTAAAACCTGCTTTTTTATTTAAAGTGTATGTATAATTATATTGTTAAATATTATAGTAAATGAAATATTAAATTTAAGAGTAAAATTTTACCATAATCACTAATAAAAATATAAATTTTAAATCTTTATTTATATACATTCATACATTTTAAAATTTAACTAATGATTATTTTTAAAGATTACATCTTTTATAAATATTATTTTTTAATTGAATAATTTAAACTAAAACTATAACAAATAAAATTTTATAAAAGGGGTTATTGTTAACTTATTTATAAGATAGATATATGTATAAAGTTATATATGAGTAATAATATTAATATTAAAGAGTCATTAACAATGATCATGGAAATATAATTTGTGGATTTAAACAATTGTATATTCTCTTGAAATTGTATAATGAAAATACTTCTTATCAATGCAAAAAACTTTAAAAATTGTTAACCAAAACAACTAAAAAAAATAATATTAATAATTCATTTCATTTAATTTTTTTTTATTTTAAGTAGGGTTAACATAATGATGGACGGGTTTTAAACAACTGATTTAACAGCTAATAAAGTTATTTTAAAACAGAAAATATTATTTGAGAACATGAATTAATGAACAAATAATAGATATTTGGACTTTATCTGCTATAAATTATAATTATTTACTAAAAAGTAATAATAGAAACTGAAACATTAAGTAATTATTAATTAATAAAAAAGCCTCTATTGATAAGAGGCTTTAATAATAAATTATATTTTGCTATTAATTTTATTCTACTGAATCAAGTAGTTTAAAAATAACCCTTCTATTTTCTTTGTTTTTCCATTCTGGACATTTAGAAGCAGGACTACATTCAGGATATTTTGGATTTTTAAATCCCATTCCTTTACCTGTTAATTGGTAAGGCGGCACGCCTTTAGAAACTAAATATTTGATAACAGAAGTTACTCTTCTTTTAGATAGATTCAAATTATAAGCGACTGAACCTCTTGCATCAGAATGGCCTTCAACTAAAAATCTTGTTCCTTTACCGTATTTAATAATGACTTCAGCTACTTTATCTAAAATAGGTTGAGATTCTAATAAAATCTTATCTGAATCAAGATTAAACTGTATACCACCCATAGTAGCGATAAGCGGATTAATTGCGTCATCAGCTAATTTTTGTGGTTCAGGACAACCGTCATTGGATGCAGGGCCAGGGAAAGTCGGACATTTATCATATAAGTCGATTATACCATCAAAATCAACATCTAAGGCTCTACCGGATCCATCTACGCGCGCTCCTTTAGGTGTATCAAGTTCTCTATCCCAATCATCACAAACTCCATCATCATCTTTATCACCAAATACACAAACTTCTAATTGCTGTTGACTTGCTACATCATTAATTTTAGTAAACATTTCACGTAATGGATCAACCCAACTTAAATGCTCATTATGTTTTCCTATTTTATATGTTAAACCAAAAGATGTAGTTATAAAGTTATCCGATTTACCTCCTTTATGCAAATCAGCATAATGCCCATTATTACCAGAACCATCAAAAAGTTCATCTCCAGTCATTACGTATATTGCTTTGAAAGAAGTATCCCATCTTTTATTAATTTTGTATGTTACTCCGGGTCCCACCTGAGCAAACACAGATTTAAGACCCATATCTACATCAGCCGTAGTCGAATATTCCGTCTCACCTTGTTCACGTGCTTTAGTTTTAGCTTTATATTGAATTGTTCCTATACCTGCATAAGCATGAATTGCCCATCTATAAGATGATCTATTGTCTATTCTTCTAAATAACGAGGAAACATTTAAATCACCTAAAAAGCTAGCTGCTAAATAATTTGTTTTTGCATCCACTTTTTTTGAACCATATCCTTGTCTTGATTCGCCAAATTGTCCCAATAAACTTATTCCAAAGGCGTGAGATATTTGTTTATTTATTGAGGCTTGAAAATCATATCCAACTCTCCATTTGGTTGATGCACCGTTATCAACAGAGGTAAAGTCAGCAGTTATTAACCAAGGAACACCTCCATATATAGATACAGACCAGTCATTAAATTGTTTCTGATCTTTAGTGAATTTTACATAATCTTCAGTGAAATTACTACTATCTACATTTTGAGCATGTACATTCAAGTAAATACAAAGAACTGAAAGTAAAATTAGAATACATTTTTTATTCGTAACAATATTCATAACTATAATTAATTAGTAAGTATATTAAGCCTTCTTCTATACAAAATCATTGAAGGTTGTAAAATTATCAAAATTTTTTAAATAAAAAAATATATTAAACTAATTCGTATAAAATTTTTTTTGAAAAACTTCTTTTTGAAATATGTGAAATATGAGGAATATTTAAGTGTTTTGAATAAAATAATATAGAATTATAATAAACTATATCAATATCTATAGTTCTATCCTCATATTTTCCGCTATAGAAACTATCATAATCTCTACCTAAAAAATGTTCAATTTTTTTTATGGATTTTAAAAGTTTAATAGGAGAAAGAGTTGTATTAATAACAACACCTATATTAAAATAATTATTTTTTGAGATATAATCTTCAGGTTCAGATTCTATTAATTCAGATTTTTTTAAAATACGACCTATTTTGTAATTAATTAAATCTAAAGCTTTTATTATATTATTTTTTTTATCTCCTAAATTACTTCCAAGTAACAAAACAACTTTATTCATCTATTAATTTATAATTATATTATATTTGATTAAAAATAATGAAGAAATGAAAAAATTTATCATACAAGTATTAGCAACTATCGTTGGAATTATATTATTAACGAGTATAGGTGTGTTTAGCTTGATTGTAATAAATATTATTGCATTTATTCCATCTAAACCAGTTGTTAAAGATAATTCAATTTTAGAAATAAATCTAAATAATCCAATAATTGAATCTCCAAACGATGGTATTGATATTTTTTTCATTGATAATGAAAATCATATTTCTTTAAAAGAAATTTTAGATTTAATTAAATATGCAAAAAATGATGATAAAATTAAGGGAATAAGCTTGAAACTATCAAATTTAAATGCAGGATATTCGCAAATATCTGAAATTCGCCAAGCTTTGATTGATTTCAAGCAAAGCAATAAATTTATTTATTCTTATAGTAATGATTGTGATCAAAAAGCATATTACTTGTCTTCAATATCTGATTCTTTATTCCTAAACCCGAATGCCAGTTTAGAATTAACGGGTTTATCAGCAGAAGTTTTATTTTATAAAAATTTAGGACAAAAATATGGGATAGGTTTCGAGGTTATTAGACATGGAAAATATAAATCAGCTGTAGAACCTTATCTTAGAGAGAACCTATCTAAAGAAAATAAAATTCAATTAAATGAATTATTGCAAAACTATTGGCATAAAATATCTAATGATATAATTTCATCAAGAAAAATAACTACCGAAAATTTTAATGAATGTGTGGATAGTTTATATAGTTTTATACCGGAATTAGCTTTAAGGTATAAATTGGTAGATAGATTAATAAATGAGTCTGAATATGATAATATCATTAAAAAGAAATTAGGGTTTAATGATGATGAGAATATTAATAAGATATCTCCATATCAGTATAATAAAACTATTAAGAATGATTCAAAGAGTAATAATAAAATTGCAATATTATATGCTACAGGTCAAATATACACAGGAATAGGAGATACGGAGATTCATTCCAAAACATTTATAGATAATATTAATGAAATAAAAAATGATGATAATATAAAGGCCGTAGTATTAAGAATAAATTCACCGGGAGGAAGTGCAAATGCATCCGCAGAAATTTTATATGAACTGTTAGAATTAAAAAAGAAAAAACCTATAATCGTTTCTTTTAGTAATATAGCTGCTTCTGGAGGATATTACATTTCTATGGCTGGTGATAAAATTTATGCTCAAGAAAATACACTTACAGGCTCAATCGGAGTATTAGGAATGATTCCAGATATCAAAAAATTAGCTAATAATGTCGGTATTACTACTGATTATGTGGCTACTAATGCAAATTCTTTGTATTATTCTTTAATGGAAGGTACATCTGAAGGTTTTAGAGATATTATGGGTAAAGGTGTGGAAATAACTTATAAAAAATTTGTTAATGTGGTTATGAAGGGGAGAAATATGAGTTTTTCACAAGTAGATTCATTAGGAGGAGGGAGAATTTGGAGTGGGAAAGATGCAGTTCGACATGGTTTAGTAGATGAAATAGGTAATTTTAACGATGCAATTAATTATGCTGCAAAAAAAGCAAATTTATCTAAATATAATTTACTTACTTATCCTAAACCGAAATCCGAATGGGATTTATTTTTAAGTATAATAAAACCTGATAATGAAGAAACTAGCGTAAGAATTAAAGATAGATTTCTTAAATATGAATTAGGAAATGATAATTATAAACTGCTGCAAAAATTAAAAAATATTGATAGCGGTCAAGAGATAAAGTGTTTAATGCCTTTTGAAATAGAAATTAGATAAGAAAAAAAAACATTAGTAAAAATATTATAAGTAATATATCATTTTCAATAAAGATGTTATATCTTTGCACAGCTTAAAAGATTTAGAAGAGATAATTTTAGTTTTTTCTAGAAGTTATTCAAACAAATAGCACATAATTAATTTAAATTTAAATGGGATTATTTGATTTTCTTACACAAGAAATTGCGATTGATTTGGGTACAGCAAATACTTTAATCATTCATAATAATAAAGTAGTTGTTGACAGTCCTTCCATTGTTGCAATAGATAGAAGAACAATGAAACCTATTGCAGTGGGAGAAATAGCCAAACAAATGCAAGGGAAGACACATGATGACATTAAAACAATAAGACCTTTGAAAGATGGGGTTATAGCTGATTTTGGTGCATCTGAGCATATGATAAGAGAATTTATAAAACAAATTCCCGGGATAAAAGGCAAAATATTTAACCCGTCTCTTCGAATGGTTATTTGTATTCCATCAGGAATAACAGAAGTTGAAAAAAGAGCTGTAAAAGATTCAGCAGCTAAAGTTAATGCAAAAGATGTAAAGCTAATATATGAGCCCATGGCAGCAGCTATTGGAGTCGGGATAGATGTTACTCAGCCAAAAGGTAATATGATTATTGACATAGGAGGGGGGACAACGGAAATTGCTGTTATTGCCTTAGGAGGAATAGTTTGTGATAATTCTATTAAAATTGCTGGAGACGTTTTCAATAATGATATTCTATACTATTTAAGGACTCATCATAATTTATTTATTGGAGAAAAAACGGCTGAACATATTAAAATGGAAGTAGGTTCTGGGCTTGAAGAGATAGATAATCCACCGGATGATTTACCAGTGCAAGGAAGAGACCTGATCACCGGTAAACCTAAGGAGATTATGGTTAATTACAAAGAAATGGCTAGGGCTCTTGATAAATCTATATTAAGAATAGAAGATGCTATTATGGAAACTTTATCAAGAACACCTCCGGAATTATCAGCGGATATATATAATACAGGTATATATTTAGCTGGAGGAGGAGCTTTACTTAGAGGTTTAGATCAAAGAATAAGTAGGAAGACGGGATTACCTGTTTTTATAGCTGATGATCCACTAAGGGCGGTAGTTAGAGGTACGGGAATTGCACTAAAAAATATTGAAAAGTTCGAGAATTTTTTAATAAAATAATAACAACTTTTAAAATAAAATATTTTAATGTCTGTATTGGTAAATTTTCTATCAAAAAATAGTAGATTTTTACTATTTTTATTTTTACAGATATTAGCGCTTTTTTTTTCCTTTAATAAGAATATTTATCATAATTCAATTCTTGAAGGTAAAATAATATCATTTACAGGTTTTTTTGATAATAAAATTTCTTATTTAACATCTTACTTAAATCTTAAAGAAGAGAATGAACGTTTAATTGAAGAAAACAAAGAATATAGAAATAAGTTCTTAGGAAAGACAAAAATAATAAAACCTGAGTTTTTTGCTATGTTGGATACTACCAAATATAAGCAAAAATATTATTATACTAATGCTGATATAATATCTAATTCAATTACCAGATCAAACAATTATTTAATTATTGATAGAGGTACAAATCAAGGGATAAGTCCGGAAATGGGAGTAATTACTTCTACTGGTGTTGTTGGAATGATTATTAATTGTACAAAAAATTATTCAAAAGTCATATCCATACTTAATAAAAATACAAGAATAAATGCTAGATTAAAATCAAGTAAATATTATGGTACGCTGTTATGGCAAGGAGAAGATCCACGAATTATGACATTATCGGATATTCCTAAATATGTAGGAGTAAAAGTAGGAGATACCATTGAAACCGATGGTAAGTCAAAGGTATATCCAGAAGGTATATTGATCGGAAGAGTTAGTAGCAAATCTATAGATGAAGAGACTGGTAATTGGAATATTTCAGTAGAATTATTTCAAGATATGGGTAATATACAAAAAGTATATGTTGTGGATAAATTGGATAAAGATGAAATAAAAATTTTGAAAGATTCGATCAATTAATAATGCTTACTAGATATACATTAATTAATTTAATTTTAATACCCATTATAATATTAGTACAGATTTTCGTATTTAATAATATATGTTTTTTCCATAAGTATAATCCTATAATTTATATTATATGGATAATTTTTTATCCCTATGATAAATCTTCTAGTTATTTATTTTTAATATTTTCATTTCTATTGGGTTTTGGTATGGACTGCTTTATGGATACTGGAGGGGTAAATGCTTTTTCATCTGTATTAATAGCTTATATAAGAAATTTTATTATACGATATATTTCAGACATGCATAGAGAGATGAAATTATTAAAATTTTCAGATTTAAATTTCATTCAATTAACTTCTTATATAATTGTAATTATACTTATACATCATCTAAGTTTATTTATTTTAGAAAGTTTTAAAATATCTATGATATTAGATGTAATAAAAGACGCTCTAATAACATCTGTATTTTCATTTTTATTTATTATCATTCTTTACGCTTTCTTTAAAAATAAAATTGGATAGTGAAAAAATTTCAAATCTTGATAGGAGTACTTATTTTTTTTGCGTTAACTTTTATCGCACGTATATCCTACTTACAATTGTTTACTGAAAAATATAAATTAAACGCAGCAAATACATCTATAAAAGCAGAATACCAAATTCCTTTAAGAGGATATATAATGGATAGAAATGGTAAAATATTAGTAGGAAATACACCTTCCTATGAATTAACCTTTACCCAATCCCAAATGGAAAAAAATTTTGATACCATAGGTTTTTGTAAGTTAGTTAATATAACAAAAGAGGATTTTATAAAAAAAATAAAATATATCAAATCGAATAAAAAAATATATAATAACCTGGTTCCAATGACCTTTATGAAAGGACTAACAAGTGAAGATTTAGCAAGGATTCAGGAAAAATTATTTAAATATAATGCTTTTTCAATAGTAAGAACTCCTGAACGGAATTATCTTGTACATTCAGCAGGAAATATATTAGGATATATTAATGAAGTTAATGAAAAATATATAAAATCCGATTCTAGCTATTATATGCCAGGAAATTTAGCCGGGATGACTGGCGTTGAAAAATCATATGAAAAGTATTTAAGAGGGATAAAAGGGGTTAAATATATTCAAAAAGATAGAAGATTGAGAAGTATAGGTTCTTATAAAGATGGAGAATTTGATCAGCAAATGCAAAGTGGAAAAGATATTACTTTATCAATTGATTATGAATTACAAAATTTAGCAGAAAGACTATTAACAAATAAAAGAGGAGGAGTAGTTGCATTAGATCCTAATAATGGAGAAATTTTAGTGATGGCCTCATCTCCGGTTATCGATCCATCTGTTTTTGTAGGTAGAGATAAGAATAAGCATATACACACTTTACAAATGGATTCAATGAACAAACCTATGTACGACAGGTCTGTCCAAGCATCTTATCCTCCAGGTTCAACATTTAAACTAATAAATGGATTAGCAGCCATGCAAATGGGAGTAATAGATGAGAATACAACTTTTGTTTGTAAACATGGTTTTCATTACGGTAATCGTAAAATAGGTTGTCATTGTGGATATTTTTATACTCCCATAACAATAGATAAAGCAATTCAAAAATCATGTAATAATTATTTTGCAGAAGCCTATGTAAGAATACTTAATAAATACCCGGGCAATATTGAGAAGAGTATTGATGAATGGAGTGATATTGTTAAAAGTTTTGCTGTTGGTGAGTTTATGCGTAATGATTTACCAGTAGGAAGTAAAGGTAATATTCCGGATACACACTATTATAATAAACGCTACGGAAAAGATAAATGGAATATATATACGATTATATCAAATTCAATAGGTCAAGGTGAAATTTTAGCAACGCCTTTACAAATTGCTAATTATACAGCCGTCATTGCTAACAGAGGTTTTTTTTATACCCCTCACATAGTAAAAGCAATTGATGGAAAACCTATAGCGGATCCACAATTTATTATACCCAAACAAACAAAAGTGGAAAGAAAATATTTCGATATTGTAAATAAAGGGATGAATATGGTGGTATTGTCGGGTACGGGACGTAGAATTTTTACCAATACATTTAGCCAAGAAGGAAAAACAGGAACCTCTCAAAATCCTCATGGAAAAGATCATTCCATATTTGTTTTAATAGCTCCTGTAGATAAACCCAAAATTGCTGTGGCCGTGGTAGTAGAAAATGGCGGATTTGGAGCTACTTATGCAGGTCCTATCGCGTCTCTTATAGCAGAACAATATCTTACCGGTACTATAGAGAGAAAGGCAATGGAAGAAAGTATAATAAAGGCTGATTTTAAAAATGAATATTTGAGGCAATGGAATGATTATTTAAAAAGAACAGGAAAATATATTCCAACGAATTTACCGCAGTCTTTAAAAGATAGCATTAATAAAATTAAAATAAATAAAAAATTAATTGCTAAAGAAAAGCAAAGATTAATACAAAATATAATTAGTAAAAGTGATACAACAAAGGCTAAAATATTAGATAATTTTATGGGTGATTAAAAAATGAATAAAATTTTTAGAGGAATAGATTGGTTAATGTTATTTTTATATTTGTTTATAGCCCTATTTGGTATAGCAAATATATATAGTGTTGATAGTTCGAGTGGAACTAAGCAATTAATTTGGCTTCTAATATCTTTAACGCTGGGCACTTCCACCTTTCTCGTTCGCCCGAAATTTTTCGAAAATTTTGCAGGTTTATTTTATATTCTAGGTTTATTCTTACTCGCAGGGGTTTTATTTTTTGGCAGTTATGTTAATGGAGCCAAAGCATGGTATAGAATCGGAGGATTTAGCCTACAGCCGGTTGAGTTAGCTAAAATTTCTACAGCTCTTATGTTAGCTAATTATATTGACTCACCTAATTTTAACATAAAAAATAATCAATCGTTAGCAATATCGTTTCTTATAATATTTATTCCTATTGTATTGATACTCTTGCAGCCGGATGTTGGATCAATACTTGTGTTTATAGCCTATTTTATTGCTTTATACAGAGAAGGTATGACCGGATGGCTATTTGTAATAGGATTTTATTTTTTACTATTGTTTTTAGTATCTATATGGATACCTTCTTGGATTATTATATTGATATTAGCTTCATTCATAATTGCATTCTTATTTATATTTAGAAAAAAAATTAGATGGAATCAGCAAATAAATATTTTATTTATAATAATATTTTTATCCATTTCAAGCCTAGTAAGTATATGTTCTCCATTTATATTTGAAAATTTACCTAAACATCAAAAAGAACGAATTTTAGTTTTATATGAAGGAGAAAGGAAATATAGAGATACGGCCGGATATAATCTTTTATATTCAAAAACAGCCATAGGGTCAGGAGGTTTTTGGGGGAAAGGATATAAACAAGGCAGTGTAACAGCAGGAAAATTTGTTCCAGAACAACAAACTGATTATATATTTTGTACAGTTGGAGAAGAATGGGGGTTTGTCGGATGCACCATTTTAATTTGTTTATATACTTGCCTAATAGCTCGTATATACTATTTAGCAGAAACTCAAAAAAGTGCATTTTCCAGAGTTATGGGATACTCATTAGCTTCTATTTTATTTATGCACTTTTTAATAAATATAGGAATGGTTATAGGTTTATTTCCAACGGTAGGTATTCCATTACCCTTTTTCAGCTATGGCGGTAGTTCATTACTAGGTTTTTCATTATTTATTTTTATTTTTTTACGTTTAAATTATTCAGATAGAAATAGACTTATATAATCAATAAAGATTCTAGCTAATTTTTGACCATCTAACTTTATTTTTATGATGAGACAAAAAGAATTTTCTTATCGGCCTGTTTTTTTCAAGCATAAGATCAGGATCTTCAAATAATAAATTGTCTACGCAAGATTTAGATAATGACACAATGGCTTTATCATGTATCAAATCAGCTTTATTAAAATTTATTGTACCACTTTGTTGGGTGCCTAAAATATTTCCGGGACCTCTTAATTCTAAATCTACTTCGGATATTCTAAATCCATCGTTAGTCTCACACATCGTTGAAATTCTTTTTTGTGCATCATTAGAAAGCTCCAACTTAGTCATAAGTATACAATAAGATTGATCAGCTCCTCTTCCGACTCTTCCTCTTAATTGATGTAACTGTGATAAACCGAATTTTTCAGCACTTTCAATGACCATTACACTAGCATTGGGTACATTTACTCCCACCTCAATAACAGTAGTGGCAATCATGATTTGAGTTTGATTATTGACAAAACGTTGCATTTCATACTCTTTATCAGCAGCTTTCATTTTTCCATGAATGATACTTATTTGATAATTGGGCATAGGGAAATCTCTTACTATGCTTTCATAACCATCCATAAGGTCTTTGTAATCCAAGGTTTCGCTTTCTTCGATAAGCGGATATACAAAATATACCTGTCTTCCTTTTTTGATCTCATTCTTAAGAAAACCAAAAACAGATAATCTGTTTGCGTCAGTTTTATGAAAAGTTTTTATTTCTTTTCTTCCTTTCGGTAGTTCATCAATTATCGATACATCCAAGTCGCTGTAATAGCTCATGGCTAATGTTCTAGGTATCGGAGTAGCGGTCATAACAAGTATATGGGGAGGTATTGTATTTTTACCCCATAACCGAGAACGTTGTTCTACCCCAAATCTATGTTGTTCATCAATAATAGCTAATCCTAAATTTTTAAATAGCACATTTTCTTCTAAAATAGCATGGGTTCCTACTAATATATTGATTTCACCTGATTGTAGTTTCTCAAATATAATTTTTCTTTCTGAAGTCGGAGTCGATCCTGTTAACAAATGAATTGTAATGTCCATTTCATTGACCAAATCGGTAATACTTTTAAAGTGTTGAACGGCTAAAATTTCAGTTGGAGCTATCATACAAGCTTGAAAACCATTATCTAATGCTAAAAGCATACATAACAAAGCAACCATAGTTTTCCCACTTCCTACATCGCCTTGCAATAACCTATTCATTTGAATATTTTTACTTAGGTCTTTACGTATTTCTTTAATTACTTTTTTTTGAGCATTTGTTAAAGTGAAAGGTAAATGGTAACTATAAAATTGATTGAAATAGTTGCCAACCTTTGTAAAAGGATGTCCTAAATTTTGACGTTGTCTATGAATTTTTTGTAAACCGAATCCCAGTTGAAAAAAAAACATTTCTTCAAATTTCAATCGATATTCAGCCTGTTGCAAAGCATTATATGAACTAGGAAAATGTATGTCTTCATATGCTTTTTTACGAGATATTAATTTATAATGCACTAAAATATCAGATGATAAATTTTCTTCAATTTGGTTTTGAATATTTAGTAAAATTTCTCTAATAGCTTTTTTAAAAAAGCGTTGATTAATACCTCTCTTTTGAATTTTTTCTGAACTAGAATAAACTGGTTCAAGGACAATAGGAGATAGTTTAGTTTCAACAGTTTTTTCAATTTCAGGATGAGCCATGGTTAATTTTCCATTAAAAGCATTGACTTTTCCAAACAATATAATTTCTTCATTTAACGGAATGCTCTTAATTAGCCAATTAGTAACATTGAACCATATAAGTTCCAATTTTCCAGTAGAATCTTCAAAAATTCCGGTTAATCTATTTTTTTTATTTATATTAGATTCCTTTAATGAAACTATTTTACCTTTTAATTGAATTTCAGCTGAAGAGACGCCAATTTGATTTATTTTATATATTTTACTTTTATCGACATATCTATAAGGGAAGTAATTTAAAAAATCTTCGCACGTGTGTATATTAAGCTGTTTTTTTAATAAATTAGCTTTTTCAGTTCCTATACCTTTAACATATTCAATGGAAGATTGAAGATATATCGTACTCATAATACAAAAATAAGAAACTACATTTAATCAACTTAAAATATACATATATAAAAAATGAGAAGGAATTATTTCCTTCTCATAAAATTTTATACTAATATCAAATTATTTAATTAAATTATTAATATTGGAAATTTTAGATGTTATTTTTAATATCTTATTATTTTTATCTAGCAAAAATATAGTTGGAGTACCTGTAACATTAAGTTCTTTTGCAAACTTACTATCCCAGTATAATAAATCAGAATCATTTAACCAAGGAGTTTCTTTTATAACATTTTCCCAATCCTCTTTATTATAATCTACAGAAAGTCCAATAATTTCACCACCAGAATTTTTGAAATTTTCATAAAATTGCTTAATAAATGGCAATTCTTGGTTACAATGTCTACACCATGATGCCCATACTATAATTAATTTATATTTGGTTTTAATATCATACAAATTTTGATATTTACCATTTAATTTATGGGTAAATTTTATATTTGGAATTATTTTTCCTTCTTTTATTGAATTATTAGTTTTAATGGTTTCTTTAAGTTCCGGACTAATTTCACAAGTTAAAGATTCTGCTCTTTTTATATATTTTTCTGCAAGATTATCAACTCCGTATCCATTAAGAAAATTGATAGTAGCTGATAGTATTTCTTGACCTCTGTTAGTATCTTCACCCACTTCATCTAATAAAATTTCTATAGCTTTATCAATCTTATTTTCCCAATCATTTTGAGTGGAAGCTCCGGTTGTGGACAATTTTAAATAATTGTATAAAAGAGATCTTCCTAAACCGGAAGTATCAAATTCTTCCCCATCATTCTTTAAATGATTTAATATTAAATTTTTATTCGAGAGAATGTCACCGTTCTCTATTTCTGAATTTTTGATAAGGTCAGAAGTTTTTATATAATATGTTAAAAAAGGATACTCGGAGATATCAGGTTGCTTTGTAGTAGATATTCTTTGAATTTCATTTTTTAGAGGTAGATAAAATTGGTCTTGTGAGTTATAATATTCTAAAAAAAATTGTAATTGATTAAGTATGGAATTTTTTTTAATATCAAAATTGATATAATCTTGGTATCTAACATTAATTAAATTACCAGGATTGTTTATACGAAACTCCCCCGAAGGACCGATTGAGGCGGTAAAATCGATATTGGTATTGTCAGATATAAAGTTGAAATTTTTTTTTGCGTCAAGTAATGAAATTTCAATTATTCCAGAATATTTTTCTTTAATAGGAACTGAAAAATCTCCTTTTGAATTGGTGGTTATATTTCCTATAAGTATATCATCAAATGCTCTATCTATTTTTACTAATATTCTTTTGTTAGAATAATTAGAGATAGAACCTTTAAAAACAAACTGTGCTTGAGTTAATAAGCAGGTGAGAATTAAAAAAGATGTAATTGAAATTTTTTTCATAAAAAAGCCTTGTTATTTTTAACAAGGCTAATTTATAAAATTAAATCTTTATATAGATTTTATTCTTCTCTTTTTATATATATAAAGTATTAAAAATATAGCACTTATAAATAAAAAAGGTACTATAAAATTGATGGGAGTAGTTTTGCCTGGGATACCAATTCCATAAGCTACCGAATCTCCTTCAGCAGATGGTATAGGTGGAACTTCTTCTGTTTCAACTACAACTTGCAATATATTGTAGGCAAAAGAATGGCTATAAACTAGGACTATAAGTATTATGGAAAATAATTTTTTCATTTCAAATTTACTTTATTATTTAACTATTTTTTTAGTTATTTTCTCACCGGTAATTTGATTAATTACTACTATAACGTACAAAGATGAAGATGTAGTATAAATTGGTAGTAGATAGTCATTATTCGTATTAATATTCTTTTCTGTAGAAATTAACTGACCTAAAACGTTAAAAATATTTACTTCAGCCTTTTGCCAATTTTTGTCAAATTTGACTTTATATTCATTTCCTGTCTTATAAATAGTAGTTAAGCCTGATAGGGCATTGATATCCTCATTTCCTAAGGTTCCAGGCTCTTTCCAAAAGATTTCGAATCTATCATTAGTAGATTCGTTAAGTTTTGTACTATAAGTAAAGTTTGTATCGATTTCTTTAACTACATTAGTTAATTTATCATGAAAATAAAATTTTGCATTTGAATTATCAAAATTTGTTTTTCCTTCATCCACTAAAGGAACCATATTTAATTTAAGCTCTGACTTAAATGTAAATTCATTTCCCTTATCATTATCATTCAGATTTATACCTACCGGTATAGCAATTCTAGAAGCATCATTTGAATTAATTACATTAATATATAATTTTGTATTTTCATATCCAGCTTGAATTCCTCCTGTATTTGATTCCGGTATAGTATATATACTTGTGTCATCGTTATTATTTAAACCTGTTGCTTCCCATTTATTTACTTCTCCGGTTATGAGATCGGAACCCGCTGCTACATAAGTGTTACCATAAAACGTATTACCTGAATATAATTCAAGATTTAACTGATATTTTTCATTGTTAACTGAATAGGCAGAACTTCTATTCATTTGTTCACTCCCTTTAGCGTAAACATTTCCTTTATCAAATTTATAATTTGATGATTTAAAAGTCTGAATACTACTATTTGTATACAAATTTACTTTTACTCTACTATTTGGGATAGTTTTTATAAAAAAATTGGTCATAGGAGGAATTACACTTAAATCGTCACCGAATACCGAGTCACCAGGACCGAAGGTTTGTCTTTGATATTTTGTCTTGTATCTTGTATACCCATCAACAACACGTTCCATTATATTACCGTCACTACCAATACCTATAATCTCATTATTTCTAATATTTTCTTTTAATAATTCATTTATATCCAAATTAGAAGTATACGGATTAACCATGCGCAACATATTAGTCCAATAGTTGGCATTGTTTAATTCGTCATTAGTAGTAGATTGATTAAAAGTTATACCGGGAACAAAAGGATCATTTAAATAGGTCCAATAATAGATACCATATCCGTTTGCGCTATTAGATCCAATTTGATATCCTGTACCGATTCTGTCGATAACAGAGAGGGACAGATTTGAAGATACTCCTCCATCATTAGGACTGGTTCCTGCAACATAAGGAGATCCAATAAATGAAATAATATCACTAAGGTTAGAACCACTAGCAAAACTTTCTGCTCTAAAAGAATAATGTTTTCCAGGAATAAATTTTTCATCTTTTTGGAAAGGATCAAATCTAAATCGATCTTCTCTCCAAGTAAAAACAGGATGTTTTAACCATTTAGTTGCATTGCCCCCGCAATTGTTGTTTATAGAAAATAAACCACATATTAAGTCAGGTGCATTGATACTTGAGTTTGAAACATCTTTTACAAATTGATCATAGGTATAATTTATAAATGGTGTTCCGAAAAGAATTTCACCAGATGTTCCAGTTCCATCCGGTAATTTTTTCTGTAAAGTTATTGTTCCAATACTGCGTTTATTAGTTGCAATAATTAATTGACCATACTTTTGTTCATCATCATAAGAAAGTACAAAATTTTTAGGAAGACTATTATTTTTTAAAGTACCATCTGATATTTTTATATTACCTTTATTGGTAAATACATCCGAACTGCTTTCTATAGTTATGTCACCAGTACTATATAGAGTCGTACCTTGACTCACAAAGAACTTCGCCCCACCCGTTGTGGTTATTTGTGAATTGCTTGCAATACAACCCAATACAAAAAGTAAGGGTATAAATTTTATTTTCATTTATTAAGTATTTATTAGTTAAAATTTATTTATTAAATATAATATATACTAGTAATGCAAAGATAAATAAAAATATTATTCACAAGCCATTTTTTTTTATTTTATTGATTTGTGTTTTGTTAAGATGACAAATTTATCCATATCTATAAATAAATTTCCTTTATAATTGTCAATATCATAACTAATTTGAGAAAATAAATTTTCGGCTATGCTTCTTAGTCCTCTTGCTCCTAAGCCTAAGAGCTGAGTTTCTTTTACAATTTCTTTTAAAACATCTTCAGTAATCGAAAGATCTATATTATCTAATTTAAAAAGGGCCTGATATTGTTTAATTATTGCATTTTTAGGTTTAGTCAAAATTTGAAGCATTGCATTCTCATCTAACGGCTCTAGATTAGTAATTACCGGAAATCTTCCCAATAATTCAGGAATAAGACCGAAATTTTTTAAGTCGGTTGCATTAACTTGAGATAAAATATGCTCTTTTTCAACATTTATATCGGTTGTATTACTAAATCCGATTGAGTTTTTATTTAGTCTGTTTGAGATTATTTTATTAATTCCTGAAAAAGCACCGCCCGCTATAAATAAAATGTTTTGTGTATTTACTTGAATATATTTTTGATCCGGGTGCTTTCTGCCTCCTTGAGGAGGTACATTAATAATACTTCCTTCTAAAAGTTTTAATAAGGCTTGTTGTACACCTTCTCCTGAAACATCGCGAGTGATACTAGGATTGTCACTTTTTCTACTAATTTTATCTATTTCATCAATGAAAACTATTCCTTGTTCAGCTTTTTCAACATTGTAATCTGCGGCTTGTAATAAACGAGTGAGAATGCTTTCTACATCTTCGCCGACATAACCGGCTTCGGTTAGCACAGTAGCATCTACGATTGTAAAGGGAACATCCAGAAGTTTTGCAATAGATTTAGCAATAAGTGTTTTTCCGGTGCCTGTTTCGCCAACCATCAAAATGTTTGATTTTTCAATTTCGACTTCCCGATCTACTTCTAAAGAATGAGCTAGTCTTTTATAATGATTATAGACCGCAACAGACAATGTTTTTTTTGCATTTTCTTGTCCTATTACATATTGATCTAAAAAATCTTTTATCTCTTTCGGTTTTTTTATTTGAAGTTCAAATGCTTTGTTTTCTTTGTGATTTTCTTCCTGAGCAACAATATGATGAGCCTGTTCAATACAGTCATTACATATGTGACCATGAAGTCCGGCTATTAACAATTGAACTTCCGATTTTTTTCTACCGCAAAAAGTGCATTTTTGTTCCATAAGCTTTTATAAAGCTGATATTAATTTAAAATTCAGGCTTCAAAATTAATTTACTTATTAAAATTGAAACCTGAAAATATTTTTAATTATTCTTTTAAAGAAAATAAATATGAATTATTTTTTATATAAAGTATTTTTAACCGCAGTAATTACTTGATTAACGTTTGGATACCATTTAGAAAATAAAGAGGATGAATAAGGTGCTGACGCATCTGCGGTTGTAATTCTTTTTATAGGTGCATCTAAATAATCAAATGCTTTTTGTTGTACCATATAAGCTACTTCGCTGGCTATAGAAGCAAACGGCCACTCTTCAATCAATAAAACCAAACGATTAGTCTTTTTAACTGAATTAATTACAGTATCATAGTCTAATGGTCGAACGGTTCTCAAATCTATTACTTCTGCACTTATACCTTCTTTTTCCAATTCTGTAGCTGCTTCTAATGCTACTTTCATTACTTTTCCAAAGGAAACAATGGTAACATCTGACCCTGGTTTCTTTATATCGGCAACTCCTATAGGTATTAGAAATTCATCTTCAGGTATTTCCATTTTGTCTCCATACATTTGCTCAGACTCCATGAAAATAACAGGATCATTATCTCTAATGGCAGATTTCAATAAACCTTTAGCGTCATAAGGATTAGACGGAACAATAACTTTTAATCCGGGACAGTTGGCAAACCAACTTTCAAAAGCTTGGGAATGGGTAGCTCCTAATTGTCCTGCTGAAGCAGTAGGACCACGAAATACGATTGGTACATTCCATTGTCCACCGGTCATTTGGTAAATCTTAGCTGCATTATTTATGATTTGGTCGATAGCAACCAAAGAAAAGTTAAATGTCATAAATTCTACAATAGGGCGGCATCCGTTCATAGCTGCACCGACGCTAATTCCTGTAAAACCACTTTCAGCAATAGGGGAATCAATGACTCTTTTGGCTCCGAATTCGTCTACCATTCCTTTGGATGCTTTATAAGCTCCATTATAATTAGCAACTTCTTCACCAATTAGAAAAATAGAAGAATCTCTTCTCATTTCTTCACTCATGGCTTCGCAAATTGCCTGTCTAAATTGAACTTCCTTCATTGTACTTTAAATTATTACGGCAAAAATACGAATTTTTTGTACAATCAAATTCTTTTATGTTTAAAAAAAAAGAAAATTTGTATAAAAATGAGAATTTATTTTGTATAAAATAAATTTCTGATGCTATTTTCTTATCTTTTATATTGTTAATGTGTTTATTTTACGAGGACTGGATATAAGAGATATAATTGTAAGATCTTTATCAATGATAAAATATAAATGCCTTTACATTTAAAAAGTCGAAGAATAAATATTAAAAAATAGAATTAATTTTTTATCATGATTTGATCTTTTATTTTGTTTAAAATATCAAAATTGTCTAAATTTCTTGTACAAGCCCAATCTTTTCTATAGCATGTCTTATTTCCAAAAATTGAGCAAGGTCTACAAGCAAGATCATTATTTTGTATGATATCTTTTTGTTCCTGGCCGTAACCTAAAAAACCGGCAAAAGGATGCGTTGCACCCCATATGGAAATAACTTTTGTTCCTACAAGAGAAGCAATATGCATATTAGCGGAATCCATAGTTACCATTACAGGCAATTGACTAATACAATTCATTTGCTCTTTTAAGGTGATTTTGCCCGATAGGGAATGTATGTTAGGGTGTAATTTTTGCCATGAATCAAGAATTTCCGATTCTTCCTTTCCACCTCCAAATAAAAAAATATGATAATTTTCTTTTGCTAAATTTACACATATTTCCTTCATCTTATTTAGAGGAAGCATTTTTTCTTTATAATTAGCGAAAGGAGCAATTCCGATAGAGTTTTCTTTTTTGATTGGACTAGTAGTAAGTTTATGAGATAATTGTAAATGGAATCCTAATTTTCTAAAAACATCGGCATAACATTCAGATACAGGGCGTAATGGAAATAGTTTTTTATTTTTTTTACGCGTCAATAATTTTCTTTCTTTTCGATTTTTATCTAAAGTAGCTATTTTTTTTACATATTTATATAAAAATAGCTTTAAAAATCTAGTTCTAAGTACATTGTGTAAATCTGCTATCATTGTAGGCTTATACTCTTTTAGCTCATCAGCGAGCTTTTTTAGTCCTACAATTCCATTATAGTTTTCAATGTCAACTCCTATAATGGTTGTATTTGGAATTGATTGAAAAAAGGGCGAAAAAAAATGACGAGTAACAATCAATAATTCTACTTCCTTATTTTGCTCTACAAATTCCCTTATAATGGGTACGGTCATTGCGACATCTCCCATTGCAGAAAAACGAAAGACTAAAATTTTTTCTTTAATCTTACTCACTTTTATCTAATTATTTTTTTGCAGAGTAAGCAATTGCGTAATATTTTATTTGTTTGATCATTGCCAATAGTCCATTTGCACGTGTAGGAGATAAGAATTCTTGCAGACCAATTTTCTCGATAAAATTTTCATCAGATTTTAATATGTCCTCAAATCGCTGGCCCGAATAAATACGCACTAAAATAGCAGCTATTCCTTTCGGTAAAATAGCATCAGAATCAGCTTCAAAAAACAATTTACCATTTTCCATTCTAGCATCCAGCCAAACTTGAGATTGGCAGCCTTTAATCAATTTATCTTCTGTTTTGATTTTTTCAGACATTTTCGGCAGAGATTTACCTAATTCAATAACATACTCATACCGCTGTTCCCAGGTATCAAATAAATTAAATTCATTTATTAATTCTTGTTGTATCTCCGAAATAGTCATGCTAAAAAAATTAAATTATTTGATCAAAACCTGTATAGGGAACCAATGCCTTTGGTATGGTAATGCCCTCACTTGTTTGATGATTTTCAAGCAAAGCAGCTAAAACCCTTGGCAAAGCTAGAGAAGAACCGTTTAGCGTATGGCAAAGTTTATTTTTACCTTCTGATTTATAACGTAGTTTTAAACGATTAGCTTGAAAAGTCTCGAAATTTGAAACAGAACTAACCTCTAGCCATCTTTGTTGTGCCGCTGACCATACTTCAAAATCATAGGTAATGGCTGATGTGAACCCTAAATCTCCTCCGCACAATCGTAATATACGATAAGTTAACTGTAACGATTCTAATAGAGATTTTATATGAGTAACCATTTCTTCCAAAGCCTGATATGAATTTTCAGATTTTTCAATTCGAACGATTTCAACTTTTTCAAACTGATGTAATCTATTGAGTCCTCTTACCTCTTTACCATAAGATCCAGCTTCTCTTCTAAAGCATGGAGAATAAGCAGTTAATTTTATAGGCAATTGATTTTCGTTTAGAAGTACATCTCTATAAATATTGGTTACAGGAACTTCAGAAGTTGGAATTAAATAAAGTCCATCTTCATTAATGTAATACATCTGTCCTTCTTTATCTGGTAGTTGCCCTGTTCCGTATCCCGATGCTTCATTGACAACGAAGGGAGGAACAATTTCCGTGTAACCTGCTTCAGCATTTTTATCTAAAAAAAACTGTATTAGAGAGCGCTGCAATCTTGCTCCTTTTCCTTTATACACGGGAAAGCCTGCTCCAGTTATTTTGACTCCCAGTTCGAAATCAATTAGATCGTATTTTTTGGTAAGATCCCAATGAGGTAAAGCATTAGTATCAATATTTTCATTAGCCGAATGTCTAAACACTTCTAAGTTATCTTCTTCATTAATTCCGGCAGGAACCAAATCGTTTGGAATATTCGGAACTTCATATAAAACAAATTTTAATTTCTCTTCCGTATCAGATAAATTTTGTTGCAATTTTTTTGTGGATTCCTTCAAAGAAAGGGTCATAGATTTTGCTTGTTCAGCTTCGTCTTTTTTTCCGTCTTTAATTAAAATTCCTATATCTTTTGAAATTTTATTCATTTCCGAAAGTTGTGAATCTAAATCAAATTGGATTTTTTTTCTTGATTCATCTAGTGAAAGAATTTCATCGATAAGTTCTAATTTGCTAAAATTTCTTTTCTTTAATCCAGCTAAGACCTTTTCTTTATTATCTTTAATAAATGCAACTTGTAACATAATTAATGTAAATCTTTAAAAGGCAAATTTAGTGTAAAAAAATAAATATTTAATAGAGATTAAAAATGGGATAATAAATATGTGTGTAGAAATTAAATTTAAGAGATGAATGTCACCATGTGCTTATGAAATTTTATGACTTTTTAGTAGCGATTGATGAATAAATAATTAAAGTTGTATTTTTAATAAAAAAAGTAAAAAAATACTTAGGGCAATTGTTCCATAATATATTGTTTAGGTGTTTTTCCATAAAATTTTTTAAAAGAAGTTATAAAATGAGAAGAACTTTTATACCCAACCGCTAAAGCTATTTCGTTTATAGGATATTTATTATACAGCATTTGATGAGCATGTTTCATACGCACGTTTGTTATATAATCATGAATAGTACATTTATTTAGAATTTTAAAGCCAGTTTTGAGTTTCAATTCATTTAAATGAATAATTTTAGAAAGTTGCTTAATTGTCGGAGGCTCTTCATAATGAGTATTTAGATAAGCTTCAGCCATATTAATCTTATCTAAATCTTCTTTTTTTATAAGATTAACCACCTTATACTTTGTAGATAATTCTGTTAAAATTAATAAAAATAATTCTTTGAATTTAATATGATAATAGCTGTGACCCAATACTCCAATTTCTGAATTTTTAACTATTTCACTTAATATATTTACGATATTAAAATTAACAGGTAAAAATATTTCACCAAAATTTATATAATTATCGGATTTTATTTTCCTATATAATATAGTTTCTGAAAACCATTTTTCATTTTTAAATATAGATAAAATAAATGATTTTGAAATAAAGATTCTTGTATAGTTTATGGTCTTTTTTTGACTAAACACCTTTATATCTATATTATCTTTATTTTTAAAAGCTAATTGTAAAAAACCTGATTGAATATCTTTTATAGTTTTAGTTAAAGGCTTAATTATTTGTACTTTACCTTTTAATAATAATGATAATTGTATATAGTCTTTTTCTATAGACAACGAATTTGCGAAATTGTTTAATACAGTAAAATTTTGAAAAATTATACAAAATCCACTGGTATGTATAACTTTTTGCAGCCCACTTGCACAATTTGTTTCAATATAATTTTGGTTTATAGTAATAGGGAAATTTATATTCAACTCATCTTGAATTTCAAGTTTTAACAGGAATTTCTTATCTATTTCAGAATAAATACGCATTATACTATTTATGTTATTTTTTGTACCAAATATGGTATTATTATATGTTATTTAATTTTACTTTTGCTAATAATCTTTATTTAGTCTAAACAAAGATAAGGAATAAAAAATATTTGAGAGATATAACTTACTACTCCATGAAATTATTGATAACTATTTTAATTATTTGTTCATTTTCAGATCATTTATATGCACAGTTTGGAATAATAGAGGGAAAAGTTAAATCACATAATATTCCTCTAAAGGAAATAAAAGTCGAAGTTGAAGGTACCGACTATGCTATTAAAACAGATCAAAATGGATATTTTAAACTTTTTTTACCTGAAGGGAATTATTTTCTCATTTTTTCAAAAGATGAGTATGAAAATCAGCGTCTTAATATTAGCATAAAAAAAGAAGAGAATAAAAATATTGTAATTGAACTTAAAACTATACAATATAAAGATATTGAAGATGTAATAATTAAAGGGAAAACAGCTATCCAAAAAACAAAAGAAATTCCTTTTAGTGTCACTGTATTAGATGCTAAATCATTTTATAATAGTTCATTGGATTTGGCGCATATGCTTGAAAAAGCTCCCGGAGTCAAAATAAGGGAATCGGGAGGAGTAGGTTCAGACATGTCTATCTCATTAAATGGTTTTACAGGTAAACATGTAAAATTATTTATGGATGGTGTCCCTATGCAGGGATTTGGAACAGCTTTTCAATTAAATAATATTCCTGTAAATATTGCGGATCGCATTGAAATATATAAAGGGGTGGTTCCTATTGAATTTGGTACAGATGCCATTGGAGGAGTAATTAATATTGTAACAGCACAAAGCGCAAATACCTACATGGATTTATCCTATTCATCAGGTTCTTTTAATACCTATAAAACCAATATTAATTTCGGTCATACAACAAACTCCGGATTTACAATTCAATTAAACGCTTTTCAAAACTATTCAGATAACAATTATAAAGTCAAAACCTCTGTATTAGATTTAAAAACAAATGTTTTTTCATCAGAAAAATTTTGGGTAAAAAGATTTCATGGTAAATATCACAACGAGACAGGTATCTTAAAATTAGGGTTTGTTAAAAAAAGTTGGGCAGATCGATTTTTAATCGGAATTACATTAGGAGAAGAATATGCCGATATACAAAATGCTAATTTGATGGAAATTGTGTATGGTTTGAAAAAAAGAATGGGAACGACTGTTATGCCTTCTTTGGTTTATGAGAAGAATAATTTTTTAATTAAAAAATTAAACTTCAAACTGACGGGTAACTATAATCGAAATTATAATAAAAATACAGATACGGCAGCGAGACAATATAATTGGTTTGGAGATTATGTACCAAAAAAAACTAAGGGAGAAGGAATTTATTCACTTTCAAAATTTTTCAATGATAATTATTCTGCTACAGCTAATCTAAGCTATAAGTGGAATGAAATGCATTCTTTTTCAATTAATGATGTTATAACAGATTTTAAAAGAAAAAAATCTGATCGGGTTTCCATAGTAGAAATAGGCTCTGTAAAAGACACAATGCGTAGAACCAATCTAAAAAATATTTTGGCGGGATCATATAAATTTAATTATCGAAATATATGGAATGCGATTGCTTTTGGGAAATATTATTATGAAAAAGTAAAGGGGCCTAAAAATATTTCTACTGTAACAAACGGTTCAAAATACGTTGAAAACACAGAAAAGTTTAATACCACTGGATATGGAATTGCATTTACATATTTTTTAAAAGATTATCAGCTAAAAGGATCTTTTGAAAAAGCGTATCGGTTACCAACAGATAATGAGCTCTTTGGAGATGAAGTATTAGAGATGGGTAATTCAGTTTTAAAAGCAGAAAATTCAATGAACTATAATATTGGAATGATACTCAACAAAGAATTTAAAAATTCCAATGCTATATATTTTGATATAAATGGATATTACAGAGATACTCGAGACTATATCCGGCGAATCATTGAGCAACATTATGGAACGGCAACCTATGTAAACCATGGAAAAGTGCGAAATATAGGAGTAGATGCAGAGGTTAAATTTTATTATAAAAATAAGTATATGATTGGAGGAAATATAACTTATCAAGATATAAGAAATAAAGAACGTTATTCCTCAATAAGTGGAAATAGAAAAGATATTACCTATAATGACAGAATTCCTAATGTTCCTTATTTTTTCGGAAATGTTGATGCAGCTTATTACATCAATAATATCGTACATAAAGGGAATAACTTAAGTATTGGGTACACATTTAACTTTATAGAGAAATTTTATCTCAACTGGGAAAGTTTAGGAACAAAAAAATCAAAATATACTTTACCCGGGCAATTATCTCATGATATAATCATAAACTATACTTTCAATAAAGGAGCATTTAATGTTTCATTTGAACTAAAGAATTTAACCAATGAATTTCTTTATGATAATTATAGCTTACAGAAGCCAGGAAGAGCTTATTATATCAAATTAAGGTATTTATTTTATCAATTACAAAAAAAATCTAAAAAATCAATATGAGAGATCTATTTTTTACAACGAAATTTTTTTTACTAATAACTATTTCCACATTTATAATAGGCTGTGGAAGTGATGACAATGTAAATGATTTTGACAATAACGGATATGATGATGCTACTCAAAAATTTGTAATAGCAGCTACCATGGGGAGTTCAAGCTATATGTTGGCATCAGATCATTTAGATACTGGTACAACAACTATGTCCAGAAATGGGTTAGAGGTTGGGAGAGTATTTACTCATTTTATAAATAATAATTATAAGTCTTTAGTAGGACTTGTATATGGACAAGGAGGAGCTTATGTTGGATATTGCTTCATTCTTGGACAAAATGGCAAGATACAAAAATTGAAAGGAGATGGAGATATGGGATTTCAGGTAAATAGCTATAATACTGTAGGGAACTTTGGAGATTATATGATTGCTGCAAGAGGTTCGCAAGCTTTAGCAGATGGAACAACCGGAGCCATATTCAGTTTTATTGAACAAAAAGGAAATGATTTATCTATCAAACAAAAGACATTACATACAAATAATATTGTTGGCAATGGTTATAATCCAACCATAAGTGGTATTGTGGATATTGGGAATGGAGAATTTCTTACTGCTTTAGTTACTCCTAATGACCCGGATAAAGTATACGTATTGGCATTAGATGAAGATTTAAATGTCAAACGAATTTATTCAGATGATAGAATCAGTTATTCTTCCGGTAGATGGCGATCCGCTATGTATTCTCAAATGGGTAAAGATGATTCCGGAAACGTATATGTTTTTTCAGGTTCTTTTGAAAGTGCAACGACAAAACCGGCTGGAGCTTTATGTATTAAAAAAGGAAGTACCTCATTTGATAAAGATTACTATTATAACATTGAACAGGCATCAGGTGGGTATAGATTTCGAAAAGTTTTCCATATAACTGAAGATTATTTCCTTTTAGAGTTTTATAATGATTTAGATTATTCAATTATAAGTTCTGCCTCTCAATATGCAATTCTAAAAATGAGTACAAAAACCTTTAACTGGTTAAGAGCAGGCTTTCCTTCAAAGGATCAAATCACGGCTACCGGATGGCCATTAAGCTGTGAAGGGAAAATTTATTTGCCGGTAACTACAACTAATGAGCAACCAACTGTGTATGTAATCGATCCGAAAACTACTTCCGCAAAACGAGGCTTGGTAGTTGAATCGGAAGGAATAACAGGATTGTCGCTCTTAAAAAAATAATAAAAAATAAAAACTCTTAAATAAAAGTATAGTATGAAAAAAACAAATGTATTCCAAAGAGTATTCTTAAGCTTTTTGGCCGGTTATATGACTTTATCATGTAGCAGTGATGATGATAACAATAATGCTAAAACTATCGGTCCTACAAAAACAGGAAAGTTTGTAGTTGCTGCCTCTCCTGGTAGTGGAAAGTTAGGGACAGGCACCTATTTTTTAGCTCTAGATCATTTAGATTCGGGGAAAGATAGTGTATCAGGAAATCTTAACTCTGTAAAAACTACCAGTTCTTTTACACAGATTGTAGTCAATAATTCTAATAATTTAGTAGGATTCATTTATCCGAATGGTTCAGATTTAGGACAAGGAAAATCTGGGTCAAGAGCATTTAAACTTTCTGGAGACAATAAGATTGAGGAATTAAAAGGTAGTCCATTTATAACAGGAAGGTTTTCAGTAACAGGCAATTTTGGAAAATACATCTATGCAATATCTAATAATGATAATAGTTACATCTATGAAAGAAATGGAGATAATATGACCCTAGTTGATAAACCTATAGATTTAGCATCCCATATGATTGAAGATAAAAAACCATCCATAACTGGAATTGCAGATAGAGGGAATAATGAAATTGCAGTTACTTTTAAATATACGAATTCAGATAATGTATTTGTAGCCTTTATGGATTATAACTTTACTATTAAAACGGTAATACAAGATACACGTATTAGTTTTTCCGGAGGTCAGTGGAGAGGAGCTATATATTCGCAAATTTGGCCAGATCAATCAGGGAATATCTATGTATTTTCTGGAGCAGGTTCCGGAAATAAAACTACCAAAAAAGCCGGTGCGTTAAAAATAAATAAGGGGGCTATAACATTTGATTCTGACTATTTTTTTGATATAGAAACTGCTGCAGGAGGATATAAATTTAGAAAAGTTTTCCCTATTACTCAAGATTATTATTTGATTGAATTCTATAATGAAACTTCTGATTCAGGAAACACATCTAGCGCTACTCGCTTTGCTGTGGTTAAAATGGAAAATAAGAAATTTAAATGGATTGATGGAATTCCGGACTATATTCAAATATCTAGTAACGGATGGCCATTAGCACACAAAGGTAAAATATATTTACCGTTAAACCTAGTAAGCGGTAATTCAGCCATATATGAAATTGATCCGGTGACTGGAATTGCTAAAAAAGGATTTGAGCTTGCAAGTGATAAAGAACATATCAGAGCCGTAACATACTTTGAAAATTAAGTACTTTTACTTAACTAAAATTTTAATAAAGCAGTTGATAATTATCAACTGCTTTAAACTATTATATTTTTATTTAGTCTATATTAAGTAATATTGCAAAAAAATGTAGATTTATACCCTCTACTAAAAAAATAAATAAATGAAAAGAATTCTTATAACCTTAGTATGTATTGCATCTACCTGGATGCATGCACAAATGAATAATACCTTATTGGATAATGACTTTTGGAAGAATAAACCTAATGTACAGATAGTTGAAGCGGAAATTAAAAAAGGTAATAGCCCAGTAGAATTTAATGATAATAAGTTCGATGCGGTTTCGGTTGCAATATTAAATGAAGCACCATTGGAAACTATTAAATATTTGATAAAGCAAAAGGGAAATGAAATAAATAAATTGACTCACGATAATAGAATTTATCTCCATTGGGCGGCGTTTAAGGGAAATACAGAATTAATTAAATATTTAATAGATAAAAAAAGTGACATAAATATTGAAGATTCTCATGGATTAACTCCTCTAGTATTTGCTGCAAATGCGGGACAAACTAATATAGAAATATACCGACTTTTTTTTAACGCTGGTGTAAATCCTAAAACAAAATATAAAAACGGTACTAATATATTACTGTTAGCAATACCGTATGATTCCGATCTTCGGCTTACAGCTTTTTTACAGTCCAAGGGACTTTCTCTTTCCGATACGGATGATAAAGGCAATACTGTATTTGATTATGCAACCAAAAAAGGTAACGTTGATTTGTTGAAAAATCTAAAGGATAAGGGAGTAAAATATACAAATAATGCTTTATTTATGGCCGCTGAGGCAACACGTAGGACGGCAAATACCATTGAAGTTTTCCAATATCTGGTCGATGATTTAAAAATTAATCCACTAATTACTAATGAAGATCAACAAACTGTTCTTCATATTCTCGCTAATAAACCTGATCAGCAGCAGATTATTACCTATTTTATAAACAAAAAAGTAGATACACAAAAAAAAGACAAAAATGGAAATACTGCTTTTATGATTAGTGCTTCTGGAAAAGATTCTAAAAATACAGAAGTATTTTTACCTTTTGTTAAGAATATAAATGATACAAATAACAAAGGTGAAAGCGCATTAATGCTTGCGGTTAAATCAAGTACTCCTGAAATGATATCTTTACTTCTAAATAAAGGAGCCAATATCAATCAAAAAGATAATAAAGGAAATAATTTAGCGTATTATCTTGTTCAATCTTATCATCCAAGAAATAAAGATTTTGATTCAAACTTAAATATGTTAAAGAATAAAGGGGTAAATTTCGGATTAAAACAAGAGGAAGGTAATACCATTTATCATTTAGCTATAATAAAAAACGATCTAAATTTAATAAAAAAGCTTTTTGATCTTAATGTAGATGTGAATATAGCAAATAACGAAGGTATTACACCTTTGCAAAGGGCAGCTATGGTAGCCAAAGATGATCAGATTCTAAAATATCTAGTATCTTTAGGGGCTAAAAAAAATGTAAAAACGGAATTCGGCGAAACAGCCTATGATTTAGCAAAAGAAAATAAAATTTTAACTCAAAATAATATATCTGTAGATTTTTTAAAATAAACTCGTATGAAAATACATATAAAATTACTAGTATACAGTTTCCTTCTTATGTTACTACCTATAATGGGTTACTCTCAAGCACATAAATATAAATGCTTACTTCAAATGAACAACTATATAGGAGAAGGAGCATATATTGTGGTATCCTTGATTTCTCCTAAAGGGCAGTATGAAAAAACATTATATATAATGGGAGAAGATCAAAGATGGTACAATACATTAAAAGAGTGGCATAAATTCTATTCAAAAAAGAAAAGTGTTGATGCTAAAACAGGAGCATCGGTAGCTGGAGGAGATAGAAGCACAACAACTCTAGAAATAGAAGATTCCAAAATCGATAAAGGATATAAACTTAGATTTGAAACAGCTGTGGAAGATCAAGATTATTATGTGAAAGATTTGGAAATTCCCCTAACTACACAAACACTTTCGGGAAAAAATTCAGGGACCGGATATATTAATTATGTGAGATTTAGTAAGATTCAATAATTCAATGACTCTTTCTATTTGGAGATATGCTCATTTAATTTTAGCATTAGTATCTTTTGTGTTTTTAAGTATGGCTTCCATAACGGGATCCATACTTGCTATTAATGCAATAAAAGAAAAATCTTCCTCTTATAGTATTCATGGATTAAATCATGTAAGCTTAGCCCAAACAATATCTTCATTACAAACAAAAGTTCAAGAAATTTCTGAATTGGAGGTTTCTGAAAACTCTTATGTAAAATTAAGGGGTATTGATAAATCTGGAGATGACGTAGAGGTATATATCAACCCTAAAACTGGGGAAATGCTTGGAAAACCTAAAAATAAGAGCCAATTTATTCTTTGGATAACTTCCTTGCATAGATCCTTGTTTTTACATGAAACCGGGCGAATACTAGTGGGTACCAATGCATTTTTACTTTTCTTAATAGTTAGTTCAGGAAGCATACTTATTATTAGAAGACAAAAAAATATCAAAAATTTCTTTTCAAAAATTAAAAAAGCTACTTTTTCCCAGTATTATCACACTCTATTTGGGCGATTGATGCTTATACCCATACTCATTATTTCTATAACCGGAAGTTATCTGTCATTGGATAGATTTAATTTTTTTTCTAAAAAAGAATATAATACTATTCTTAATCTGCCGAAATTAAGTGATGAAAGTACACATATCGCTTATAAAGACATCCCTTTATTTTCAACTATCAAGCTTTCAGAAATAAGAAAAGTGGAATTTCCTTTTTCTGACGATCCGGATGAATATTTCATTATAAAGTTGAAAGATAGAGAAATAACTGTTGATCAATTTATGGGATCGATTGTTTCACAAAAAGATTTTCCATTATCACAAAAGTTAATAAACGTAAGTTTAGATCTTCATACCGGAAGAACTAATATAATTTGGGCGACATTCTTATTGGTTTCTTCTTTATTTATTTTATTTTTTATAGGTTCAGGTTTCACAATAACTTTGAAAAGAACTAAATCTAAGTTGAAAAATAAATATAAAGCTTCAGAAAGTAAAATTATTATTTTGGTAGGGTCTGAAAATGGAAGCACATTTAGCTATGCAAATGCAATACATCAACAATTATTGTCGCAAAATTATACTTCTCATCTAACAGAGCTTAATAAATATCAGCTATTTCCAAATGCTGAATATCTACTTATATTAACCTCAACGTATGGATTAGGAGATGCTCCCTCCAATGCGCAAAAATTCGAAGCTCTTTTAAACGCTTATCCGCAAAATCGAGCAGTAAAATTTAGCGTAATAGGATTTGGTTCCAAATCTTATAAAGACTTTTGTTTGTATGCAAAAAATGTAAATGAAAAAATAAAAGTACAGTCATGGAGTCAACAGTTGATTGAAATGCATACAGTTAATGATCAATCTTCTGATGATTTTGTAAAGTGGATAAAGGAATGGAATAATAAAACAAAGTTAAAATTATATGCAGACACTCACTATTATAGTCAACGCCCTAAGAACATAAAAAAGATGAAAGTAGAAGAGGTCTATATACCTAAAGATACTAATGACACTTTTATTGTTAAATTAAATCCTGGAAAAAGGAAATATAATTCAGGTGATATTTTAGCTGTATATCCCTGTAAAGATAAAAGAGAGAGGTATTATTCCATAGCCAAAATTGATAATGAGATACAATTATCAATAAAATATTATCCATCCGGGTTAGCTTCAGAGTACCTAATTAATAGTATAAGTGGAGATTTTATTTATGGAAGAATAATAAACAATATTCCATTTCATTTTCCCATAAAAGCAACTCAGGTAGTTATGATAGCAAATGGAACAGGAATAGGACCGTTTTTAGGAATGATTTCCCAAAATGTTAAAAAAAGGAAAATTTATCTTTATGGAGGTTTCAGACAGGAAACGGAGATAGTCCTAAGATATAAAGATTTTTTGGAAGAGCAAATAAACAAAAATAAGCTAGAAAAATATAGCTTATCTTTTTCATCAAATTCTGAAAACAAATACGTTATGGATTTATTGCGAAAAGATTATGATTTTTTGGTTAATTTGCTTGAAAATAACGGAGCTATCATGATTTGTGGATCATTACAAATGCAAGTAAGCGTGGAAGAAGTTTTAGACGATATACTTTTTAAAAGAACCAATAAAAAATGTTCCGATTATAAAAAAAATGGACAGATTTTAACAGATTGTTATTAAAATATGATGTATGGTTGATATGAGTAAAAATTGGAAAATAATACTAATATTTTATATTTTAATTTTATCTATAACAGAGGGTAAAACTCAGGTACAAAGACATCGTACAACAACTCTTATGGGGTGTCGTTTTGATTTTACAATAATTGCGGAAGATTCATTACAGGCAGAAAAATACATTGATCAGGCCATAGATGAGGTTGTTCGTATTGATAATTTGATTTCCGATTGGAAATCGGAATCTCAAATATCAAAAGTAAATCAAAATGCAGGAATACGACCGGTTAAAGTCGATCGAGAAGTTTTAGAGCTAACACGAAGGGCTATATATGTATCAGAAATTACCCATGGTGCTTTTGACATAAGTTTTGCGGCAATAGATAAGATCTGGAAATTTGATGGTTCCATGAAGCATGTGCCTTCGCCGAATCAAATCAAAAAATCGATAAAAAAAATAGGATATAAAAATATTATATTAGATACCATTAATTCGACCATTTTTTTAAAATTACCCGGCATGAAAATCGGATTCGGATCGATAGGTAAGGGGTATGCTGCCGATAAGGCTAAAGAAGTATTGGCATATAAAAAAGTTAAAGCAGGAATCATCAATGCTTCAGGAGATATAAGCGTATGGGGAAGCCGACTGAATAGAGAAAATTGGAAAATTGGAATTGTGAACCCTTTCATCCCTTCAGATATTATTGGAGCTTTTAGCCTTAAAGAAGAATGCGTCACTACTTCAGGATCATATGAAAAATTTGTAGAACTTGAAGGGAAAAGATATTCTCATATTATCGATCCCCGAACCGGATATCCGGTAAAAGGAATTTTGAGTGTTAGTGTTGTAGGACCTAAAACCGAAATGGCAAACGGGTTCAGTACTTCTATTATGGTTTTAGGAACGCAAAAAGGCATAGAGCTGATCAATCATTTTCCAGATTATGGATGCCTTATTATTACAGATGAAGGAGAATTAATAAAATCCAAAAATTTTAATACAAAAATAGAATTATACGATTCGGAAATAAAGCCAACATCCAAATCTTAAGTACAGACTAAACTTTGAAACAAGTTTATCCATTTTTCCATAATTGTATCGGGTGAATAACGAAGTATATTTTGAGAGGTAGCTCTTCCTAAAAGTTTTCTAATTTTGTCATTTTCAATTAAATAATAAATTTTTTCGACAAAAATTTCTTTATTATTAAAAGGAACTAACAATCCATCTATTCCATCACAAATGATTTCTTTTGGTCCGCTTTTACAGTTATAAGAAATCGGGGGGACTCCATGAGACATGGTTTCAATCAATGTCAATGGAAAACCTTCATATTTGGAAGTCATTACGTAAATTGAACTTTCGAGTAAAACTGAGCTTATATCTGAAATCGCTGGATAAATTTTAATACTGGAATCTAAATTTAGGCTCTTAATCTTTTTTTTAAGCTCCTTCTCTTTCTCTCCATTTCCATAAATTACTAATTTCCAATCAGGATATTTTTGCGCTATTATTTTCCATATGTCAATAAGATGATCGAACTGTTTTTGTTGGTTCAATCTACCTAAACTAATTACTTTTTTATTAGTAAGAGAAGCATAGTTCTCCGGGATTAGGGTAAGTGGATTCTCGATAACTTCAAGATTGGTTAAATATTCACCCCATGATTTTTTATCTTCATGGGTTAAAACTACAAAACGATCAAAATGTTTAACAATATCATAATCTTTTTTACGATATAAATAAGTAATATTTCTACCCAGATAATATTTATCTAGTTTTGAATAATATTGTGCTCGTTTATATTTTGCAAAATGACGTTCTATAATTTTTTTACTTCCATCTTTGAGCTCATAAATGTACTTTGAATATTTGCAAAATGTAGATATTGCTATATCCGGCTTAATTTTTCAAAAAGTTTAGCAATAGTTTGGAGGAAAATTTTTTTATTTTTTTTAAAATTAATATGTTTTATTATTCCAATTTCTTTTTCAAAATCCAAATTTAAATAATGAAATTTAATATGAGAATCAAAATGAAAGAAAGGTTTTTCAGAGGAAGGATATATGACCACAATATGTACTTCATAGCCCTTATTAACAAGATAGTTTGATTTAAGTGAAATAACACGTTCTATGCCTCCGGAATTATGAATGTTACCAATACAATATGCAATTTTCATTAAAATTTCACTTTCTATTTTAAATTAGATCAAATATATAAAATAATATATAATTATATTTATAATATAATAGGGATAAATATATAATATAGTTGAGTGTTTTAATAAATATCACAGAAAATAATTATATACAAGCTTACCTAATATATTTTTTATAAGTTCACGAATACCTTTTATTTGATACCAAAGTGCATAAATATTAATAATATTTTTATAAGTAAATGTCAGGAAGTTTCGGCATTAAATTAAGATTATATACTAATTATTCATTTATGGAAAAATTTATATCTAAAGATATGATATCGTAAAATCGTATGAAATAAAAAAGATTTAAAATTAGCTTATTTAATCCCTTTTTTTGCAAAATATTCTAAAAAATGGTCAGGATGGGCACCAGTTCGGTCGTTACAATCTAAAGAATCTATTCTCTTAATATCTTCATCACTTAAATGAAAGTCGAAAACATTAGCATTAGAAATAATTCTATCCTTATTGGTACTTTTAGGAATGGTAACAACTCCTTTTTGCAAATCCCATCTTATAATAATTTGTGCGACGTTTTTATTATATTTTTTAGCTATTTCTAGAAGTAAAGGATCGTTGAATAAGGCACCCCGTTTTAATGGAGACCATGCTTCATACTGAATTTTATTTTTCTTACAAAAATCGAGTAGGTCTTGTTGAACTAGGCTAGGATGAAATTCCATTTGGTTAACCATGGGCATCGTCTGCCCTAAATCGATGATTTTCTGGATATGATGTTGTAAAGAATTACATAATCCTATAGCACGTATTCTTCCAGCTTTATATAATTCTTCCATCGCTTTCCATGCCTCCAAATAATAATCAGGATGCGGCCAATGGATTAAATATAAATCCAAATATTCAAGACCTAGTTTTTCCATGGATTCTTCGAAAGCTTTGAAAGTATCTTCGTATTTTTGTCGGCTAAACCATATTTTTGTGGTAACAAAAATTTCCTCTCTAGGTATAGAAGCTGTTTTTATAGCTTTACCTACACCTTCTTCATTATAATAATAAGCGGCCGTATCAACATGTCGATATCCCGCATCTAAAGCATCATGAATAGCATTGATAACTTCCTGCCCTCCATCTGCTTTATATACGCCTAATCCCAAATAAGGCATTTTAACACCATTAGATAAAGTAGTAGTTCCAGAAATATCTGTAATATTCATAATATTTTATTATAGAATTGAAAAACATTTAGGAATTATCCAACTTATTACTTTAATTTTTGATATATTTCATTAATTCATTAAAGCTCATTTCAACAGGCGGATATTCATCGTCTTTAAGTTAATACATTGTTAGATAAAAAACCATAAGTAATATAAAAAAATTTAACCTTATTTCATTTCTTTTTTTACTTATTTTACTTAATTTGTTATTAGTAATATCTTGTTTTACTCTATTACCGTTAAATATTGATTCTTTTAAAGCAGCTAATGTATTTTTTTATTACTATAAAACTCCAAATTATATTTTCAAAATTAAATATAATTCAAATATACAATTAATTTTTTTATTTAAAAATATAATCAAAGCAATTATTTCGTATAATTTTGTTCATTATATTTTGTTGATATAGATGAAAAAATCTACTATAGCTTTAGCCTTAGGTACCTTAGGATTAGGAATGTCAGAGTTTGGTATGATGGGAATACTTCCGGATATAGCCCAAAATATGTCTATAAGTATTCCAAAAGCAGGATATTTTATTTCTGCTTATGCTATTGGCGTTGCAATAGGAGCGCCATTACTTGTTTTAATCGCCGGAAAGCTTCCTTTAAAAAGAATATTATTGTTTTTAATTCTCCTTTTCATAGTAGGAAATCTATTTTTTTCTTTATGTACACATTATGAATTAAATTTGTTCTTTCGATTTATTTCAGGACTTCCTCATGGGGCTTATTTTGGTGTCGGATCCATTGTTGCCAGTAAACTTGCTCCTCCAGGGAAAGGAACCTCAGCAGTTTCCGGTATGATCTCAGGAATGACTATTGCTAATTTAATAGGAGTACCGTTAGGTACTTTTGTGAGTCATCATTTTTCGTGGAAAATTACCTATTTTTTAATTTCAATACTTGGAGTTTTAATTTTTCTATCAATTAGGAAATTTGTTCCAGAACTTAAGCCACTTCCTTATACGGGGTTTAAAAAACAATTTTATTTTTTGAAAAATATAAATCCTTGGCTTATCATATTGACTACTATTCTGGGAAATGGAGGAATTTTTTGTTGGTATAGTTATATAAATCCGATTATGACTCAATCTGTAGGTTTTTCAGAAGAAGCAATGACAGGAGTGATGATGTTTGCCGGTTTAGGAATGGTAATTGGGAATATGGCAAGTGGAAAATTTTCTGACCAATATTCTCCCCAGAAAGTAGCTACTGCAACTCAGGGGCTGGCAATGATAACCTTATTGTTATTTTTCTTTTTCGTAAATTCTCATTTTATTTCTTTATCACTTATGTTTATATGCACCGGTTGTTTATTTGCTGTATCTGCTCCTCAACAGATTTTATTATTACATAATTCTAAAGGAGGAGAGATGCTAGGATCAGCTATGGCCCAAGTTTCTTTTAATATAGGAAATGCATTGGGTGCTTTTTTAGGAGGTATTCCCATAAGCCAACATTATCCCTATGAATATAGTGCCTTACCCGGTGTAATATTAACAGGCATAGGATTTCTGATTTTTTTGTACTATACTAAGTTTAGATCACAAGTAGAATAAAAAACATAAAAATGAGGGTTATATTTTATTCGAAAAAGTTGGTGAAAGTTAATAGTAAAAAATAAGAAAATATTTTATTTATCTTTTATCTGCGGAATATTCCTATTCTAAAATTTATATAGAATATTTAATTATCTCAATTATTTTTTTCAATTCTTCGATTGTGAAATTTCCAAACCCAAATCTCATGGCAGAGATTTTTTTGTTCTGATAAAGTAAAGATTTAGGAATAAAAAGATCCTGTTTTAGACAGATTTCCCTTAATTTCATTAGATTTATAGACGAATTCCATTGAGTCCATATGGCTAATCCACCAGAAGGAAGTGTAAAATTTACATATTCATTCAATTGATTTTTTAATAAAGATCCTAAATAATCTCTTCTTTCTTTATAAACGGCTGAAGTTTTTCTTAAATGTCTGTGTATCTCTCCTTCTTCAATAAGTTCACCTAATGCGTATTCCATAAAAATATCGCCTTGTCTGTCAAGCATACTGGAAAATTTTTGCATTTCAGAAATAAGATTTTCGGGAGCTATGACAAAGCCCATACGAAATCCAGGGGCAAGTGATCTTCCAAATGAACCTATATATACGACCATGCCCGATGTATCAGCGCTGGCAAGAGGGAGCAGACGATTATTTTCGTAATGAAAATCGTAATCATAGTCATCTTCCAAAATTATAAAACCATAAAGTTGGGAAAGTTCCAATAATTCTAATCGCCGACCCGCACTTAAAGGAACCGTAGTTGGGTAATGATGGTGTGGGGTTATATAAAGCATACGAATTTTTCTTTGTTCGCAAAGTTTTTTTACAGCTTCGGAAGAAATTCCTTCCTCATCTACCGGTATGGTTACAATTTCTGCTCCTACCTTTTGTAATATCATATTTGTGACAAAAAAACTTAGTTCTCCAACTAATACAACATCTTTAGGAGAAATAAGAAGTTCGGCGGCAATATAGACTCCCATTTCAATACTGCGGGTGATAAGAAGATTATTTTTTGAAATATGCAGCCCTCGCGTTAGATTCAGAAAATTAGATAAATTATTTTTAAAATATTCACTGTGGTCAATGAAAGAATCATCTCCTTTTTTATGAAATCTTTTTCTTTTTAAGTTGGAAGAATATAAACTTGAAAGCAAGTGTATCTGCAATAAACGAGTATCAGGTATTCCATCATTCAGTGCTAAAGAACAAGTTGAAGATTCAAAAGGATTATCCAATAAATTTGATATTTTATAAGAAAATCCTGTTTTAGAAGGATATTGCGTTAAATAGTCTGTAGATACCTGTTTAATTTTTTTATTAGTATCATTAGATTTTTGTATGATAAAACTACCCTTATTAGGAAATACTTCAATCCAACCTTGCGCTTCCAATTCTTCGTATACCTTAACGATAGTATTACGATTTACCTGAAGCAAATTTCCTAAGATACGGGTTCCCGGAAGACGAGTTCCTTTAGGTAGATATCCTCTTTGGATGGCATTAATCATCTGAGTCGTAATTTGCAGATATACAGAAATAGTTGAATTTCGATCTATTTGTATAAAACTAAGATAGTGAGTAATAACCGGACTAGCCATAATACTAAAACTGGTATAGTTGAATCATCCGGAAAGATAGTACTTTTGCTCTAAATTTCAATTATAAATTGTTTTTAATCAAATTATATATTATATGAAACTACTGCTATCGAATGTAGCTTTATCTATAACTTTTATATTAGCTGCACAAAACCATAAAGATTTAGGGGAAGTTGTTATAGAAGGGAAAACTCTCTCTTTACCCTTTTATAAAACTTCACAGAACGTGCAGATAATTAGTAGAGAAGAAATTGCTTCTATGCCGGCTTCCAGTATTGAAGAAGTACTTTCATATTATTCAGGAGTCGATATCAGACAAAGGGGGGCACACGGAGTACAAGCTGATATAAGTATAAGAGGAAGCTCATTCGAGCAAGTACTTATTTTAATAAATGGGGTAAGAATGAACGATAGCCAGACAGGACATAATTCCATGAATATTCCAATAGATTTAGCCTTCATTGAAAGAATAGAAATAGTTAAAGGACCTTCAGCTCGTCGTTTTGGACAAAATGCGTATGCCGGAGCTATAAATATCGTCACGCGCCCATCTGGTAAGGATGATATAACAGCTTCAGCAACCGCGGGTGATTTTGATACGTATTCTTTAAGTACGGCAATAAACCTATCCGGGGGAAAATTTTCCCAATTCTTACAGGCTGAGACTTCGCAATCCGACGGATATCGGTATAATACGGATTATCAAGTAAAAAATGTATGGTATCAGAACCTATATAAGTTGAAAAAAGGTGAAATAAGAATACAGGGAGGATATATGGATAAAAAATTCGGTGCCAACGGTTTTTATTCATCACCCTCCGCTAAAGATCAATACGAAGCCATTCAAACTTCATTAGTAAATATCGGTTGGAAACAAAAATTTGGAAAGATTAAACTGGAATCGAATGCATATTGGAGACGTTCACAAGACAAATATATATTTGATAGAAATAATCCTTTAAAATATAGGAATCTTCATATCGGTAATAATGCAGGGCTGGAAGCCAATGCTAATTATAATTCTTCATTAGGGGTTACAGCCTTAGGAGGAGATTTTAGAAAAGAATATCTATCCTCTAATAATTTGGGCAATAATCAACGTACAGTTAGTTCTATTTTCTTTGAACATCGATTTATTTTTTTAGAAGATAAATTGGATATAACCCCGGGAATTAGCTTTGCTGATTATTCAGATTTTGGTAATTTTTGGTATCCGGGTATAGATGTCGGATATAGTATAAATAAACATAATAAACTATTTGTGAATGTTGGTAAAACATATAGAGTACCAACTTATACGGATTTAAATTATTCTGATCCTATTAATGAAGGTAATTCAAATTTAAAACCGGAAAATGCACTTTCTTACGAACTAGGGTATCGATTCATTCAAGATAATTGCAAAACAACAATAAGCCTATTTAGACGAGAATCGAGAAAAAGTATCGATTGGACAAAAGAGCACGAAGAAGATAGATGGAAACCTGAAAATATTACTCGAATAGATACAAATGGGCTGGAAATAGATTTTAATTATCATTTTACAGCCTCAATCTTTAAATCTTTTAATTTAGGATATACCTATCTGGATAATGAGATGAAAAAATCATCTCGAACTTATTCTAGGTTTTCCTTGGATAACTTAAGGCATCAGCTTGTTGTTCAGTTAGAACACAAGATGTTTAAAAATATATCGAATCAAATCATTTACAGATACAATGATAGAGTTAATTTGGAGGATTATCATTTAGTGGATGATCGTATTACATATTGGAATAAATCAAGCCAATTTTACATTCAAATGACTAATATACTAAATACGAAGTATACTGAGACGAATTTAGTACCTATGCCGGGAAGATGGATACAAGGAGGGGTAATTTTTAAGAATATTCTATAATTTGTACATATATAGAAAGTTAATAGCCATTCAATTTATATAGAATGGCTATTACATTTATGTATTATATGATAAATAAATTTTAATAAATAAAAATATTTACCTATTCATAAAATCTAAGCCTATTTTTTAGCTCGGTCATTTCTCCCTGAAGTTTCCGAATCCTAATAAGAAGATTTTGTATAGCATCAATTCCGGCAATATTAATATCCATCTCATAGAACATTCTAGCATAAGATTCCACTTCAGAAAGAATATCAAACGGAATATATTTTTTTTGTTCTTTTTGAATGATACGTATAAGTCCGAGATTTTCCAACTCTTCAATAAATGATAAATCTACTTTATAATGGGAGGAATATTCTTCTATGGTTATTAAATCATTTTTCATATATGAAATAATTTTATGATTCTGCTAATTGCTTAAACAAATTTCTTTGCTTTTCAGATAGATGAGTAGGTATTTTTACTTGGTAAGTCACAAATAAATCACCATGTTCTCCCTCTCTTTTATATATTGGAAACCCTTTTCCTTTAAGACGTACTTTAGTGCCATTTTGAGTACCCGGGTTTACTTTGAGCTTCACTTTTCCATCCAGCGTATTAACCATAACTTCCCCGCCTAAAACGGCTGTATACAAGTCTATTTCTGCTGTAGTATTTAAATCGTTGTTTAATCTTTTAAAATTAGGATCGTCTAAAAGATTAAAGGTAATATAGAGATCTCCATTAGGCCCTCCATTAGCTCCCGGTCCTCCTTGCCCCTTTAATTTTATTTGCTGACCATTAGAAATACCGGCCGGAATTGTAATTCTTATTTGTTTACCGTTTACTGTAAGGGTCTGCTTGTGTGTTGTAGCGGCATCTTTTAATGATATGCGTAATTCGGATGTATAATCTTGTCCTTTAAATTTGGAACTTCTAGTTCTTGTTCTTCCGGTTCTACCCCCAAAGAGATCACTAAAAAAATCAGAAAAATCTTCAGTTCCAAAACCCTGAGAAAATCCTTCAAAAGGATTACCGGAATTATCATAATAATATTGTCCTTTGCCGGAACCTTGTTGTTGTCGCGCTTGCTCAAATTGTTCTGCATGTTTCCAGTTTTCTCCATACTGATCGTATTTCTTTCGTTTATCAGGATCACCGAGAACTTCATTAGCTTCATTAATCTGCTGAAATTTTACGTTAGCTTCTTTATCATTAGGATTTAAATCAGGATGATATTTTCTAGCCAACTTACGATATGCCTTTTTAATCTCATCTTGAGATGCATTTTTATTTAATCCTAATACTTTATAATAGTCAATATATGCCATATAGTTATGAGTCAATTTTTAAATTGATGATGATAAGAATATTATCTTATTTTCGGTGCAAATTCTAAACCAAAGTATAGTTTTGTCATATATATATCCGTATAAATTAGAATAGATCATAGAATATATAGATGATTGTACTTAATTATCTCATTAAAAATAATCAAATGAATAAATAAATTAGCTTTTTGTGAAAGTTTGTACAGAGAAAGATCGTATTTATGTTCAATAAAATTAAGAGATATGTTATATATAAGAGTATAGAATTATTAAACAAATTAGAATATTATAAAAAATAAAACCATCTATCAAAGATAGATGGCTTCATTTTATAAATAATTGATATTATAAGATAAATAACCTCATTTTAGCTTAATCTTGATGATTTGCCATTCTTTATCACTGAATCAATAAGACTATAATTTGATTTTGTTTCTTTAGTTGCTACAACAGAATCAATAGATAAAGCATACAAAGCTTCAATAGTGGAAAGAGTTCCTAAAGCTGAGTTCTTTCTTCCATTGAATGGTAGCGTGTCAGGTCCTCTTTGACATTGCGCATTTATATTGATTCTACCCACTTGACAACATAAAGCATCTACTAGATGTGCAACAGTATCTTCATTTGTACTGAAAATAGCTACTTGTTGTCCTTTAGTGGAATTTGTTATATAACTAATAGGAGTTTCAAGATCGTCAAATGGAACTATGGGTATAATAGGAGCGAATTGTTCATTATTGTATAATAAGTTCATTTTTTCATTAGCAGGATAAACAACTGTTGGATTAACTAATGAATGTAAAATTTGTCCTCCGCCATTTTCTTTATTAATAATTTCACCATTATTTTGTAATGCTTCGTCAATACATTTTTGAACAAATTGAGGTTTATCTGGTTCTGCTAAAGGTGTTATGATCACATTTTCTTCCCAAGGCATCCCTATTTTCAATTTGGATATTTCCTCTATGAATTTTTTATTAAATTCTTCAGCAATAGATGAATGTACAAATAATATTTTTATAGCAGTACATCTTTGACCGTTAAAAGAAAAAGTTCCTAAAATGGATTCTTTTACCGCTATGTCTATATCAGCTGCTTTGTCAATAATTGCGGCATTTTTCGCATCCAATCCTAATACAGAATGAAGACTGTTAGCATTAGGATGTTTTTTGATCATACCGTCAACTACTTTACTGGAACCGATAAACGCCAATACATTTATTTTTCCTGATTGCATTAAAGAAGGGATTACATCTTTACCTCTACCATATAGAGTATTTATAACTCCTTTAGGAAAACAATCTTTAAATGCGTCTAATATAGGCTCAAACAATAAAGTACCACGACGAGGTGGTTTAAATAAAACGGTGTTCCCCATTAATAAAGCAGGGATTAAAGTTGCGAAAGTTTCATTTAATGGATAGTTGTAAGGTCCCATACAAAGGACAACACCATAAGGAGATTTTTTAACTTGAGCAATTACCCCTTCATCTGTTTTAATACTGGATGAATTTATATCTATTTCTTTTAATGCTTCGATGGAGCATTTAATAGCATCCACAGTTCTATCAAATTCTTTTTCAGAATCCTTATAGCTTTTGCAAATTTCCCAAACCAATAATTTTACTACTTTTTCTCTTTGCTCAACCATTTTTACGATGAAATTCTCCATCGCAGAGATTCTCTGAGAAACTGACATAGAAGGCCATTCACCTCTCCCTCCATTAAAAGCCTTCAAAGCTGCATTTAATGCCATTTCGGACTCCTTCGTAGTACAAATAGGATATCTTCCTACTTTAGTTTTTACTAATTCATCAGTAGAATTTGACCGAGTATAAATAGGAGAATAGACTTCTTGATATGGACCTTCCCATTCAATAAATTCTCCATCAATCAAGACCTTTTTCTGCGTGATTTCGTTTTGAAGTCGAAAATTTTCAGGAATTTCATTTTCTTTTGGAAAATAATTTATTAAGTTCTGATTCATAATACTTAATTATAATAATTGAGCAAGAAAAAATTAACTTTCAAGCTAAGTTCGTAAATGCAAAGATAGTAAGTTTATTTTTTTTCGACATTATAATTTTAATATTCATATGAAAGGAATAAAATAAAATACGAAACAAAATGAAACTTACGAAATATAATATATTGATTGTTAAATGTATATATGGGAAGAGTAATGAAAATGTTTTTACAAATGAGTCGTAATATGAATATTTATCTAAGTTTAGTGTAAATTAACATTTTTTAAATCATTAATTTAAAATTTATAAGGCTATTTGAAAATAAGAAATTTTATATTATAAATAATTACGAATTGTTATTTTGTAATAATTTTCCAAGCTTACTATTTTTTCTTCCGTATATAAAGTATATAGTTAAGCCTATAAATAACCATAATATAAACATTCCCCAATTAGACCATTCTAGTTCAGTCATTAAATATAGGTTAAAGAGTATACCAAGAATTGGAATTAATGAAAATTTATATTTTAAAGCGCTAATAGATAAACCTAACCATATTATCCAGAAAATAGATAATAAAGGTTTTTCTTTAAAAATTTCCTTATAATTAAATTGAGTCACAAACAAAATTAGTCCTAAACAAAAGAAAAAAAGAATTAAAAATTGACCGTTAATATAGGGTAATTTAAACTTAGCTTGTTTTGAAAGACCTTTATTATCTAAATATAAAACTCCTGAACAAACTAATATAAAAGCAAAGAAGGTTCCTACGCTCGTCAAATCAACAACTAATTGCATATCTAAAAACATAGCGGGAATACCAACAAAAAAACCTGCAATAATGGTGGCAAAACTAGGAGTATGATATTTCTTATGTACGGTACCAAAAGGTTTCCATAATAAACCGTCACGGCTCATGGTCATCCATATTCTTGGTTGTCCTATTTGATATACGAGAATAGCTCCCGTCATGGCAATGACAGCACTAACGGAAATAATTCCGGCTATAAAATTTATTCCTATTTTATTAAATACATAAGCTAGCGGATCATCAACACGTAATTCTTTATAATTAACCATGCCTGTTAATATCAATGCTATGGAAGCATATAAAACAGTACAAATAATGATACAATATAACATGGCACGAGGTAGGTCTCTTTGCGGATTTTTAGCTTCTTCTGCTGTCGTTGATATCGAATCGAATCCAATAAATGAAAAAAATACGGCAGCTACTCCTCCCATTACTCCTCCTAAACCATTAGGAAAAAAGGGAGACCAATTCTCCGGTTTGATATAAAATACACCTATGAGTATAATGCCTATTATTACAGATAATTTAATCCAAACCAAAGCATTGCTTACTCGAGTAGATTCTTTTATTCCTAGATAAGCCAATATCGTTACTAATAACGTTATTAATCCGGCAGGGAGATTAAAAATTATTTTAATAGTAGAAATCTCAGGAGCTGACTGATAAATTTGCGAAAGCCTAAGATCATTGGCAGAAGCTGTAAGAGGATTGGCCTGACATTCGAGATAAGCTCTATGAGCATTCCAATAATCAATAGAAAGCCAATCAGGCCAATGGATGCCGAAGCCTTGTAGCATAGAAACAAAATATCCAGACCATGAAATGGCTATTACCATGTTCGATACAGCATATTCTAAAATTAGTGCCCAACCTATAGTCCAAGCAAATATTTCGCCCAAGGATACATAGGCATAGGTGTAAGCACTACCGCTTACCGGAATCATGGAAGCAAATTGGGCATAGCATAGAGCTGTAAATATACAAGCAATAGCTACTAAAATAAATAATAAAGAAATAGCAGGTCCTCCTTCATAAGAGGCTCTTCCAATGGTACTAAAAATGCCAGCGCCAATAATCGCCGCTATTCCAAAAAAAGTCAAATCTTTTACAGATAATACTCTAATTAATTCAGATCTTTTAGTTGTATCTTGTAAATCAGATATATTTTTTTTACGAAAAAATGTGTTAAAATTCATTCCGACTTTTTTAAATTTTTTAATAAAGGAAATGATAGCAACTGCAAAAGTATAAATATCATTTAATAATTAGCTTAAATATTCAAATTGTTTTTAAAAATATGGGTAAAAATATATGGATTTAATTATTTAGAATTAATCTAGATAAATATTAAGTTTGTATGTAAATTTATAATATGAAAATCTTTTTTTGCTTTGTCTGTTCATTATTGTGCATTTGTGGATATAGTCAAGTTTTCGCAACAATTGAGGGTAAAGTGGTTACAAAAAATGGATTGTCTGTAGGAAATTGCGAAATAAGATTTATAGGTGATACCATTCTGACTGTTTATAGTGATGCTGATGGAAAATTTAAAATTTCCGATTTAAATATAAGAGAATATACCGTTTTCATTTTAGATAAAGGTGAAATTGTCTATGAAGGAGTAGCTAAATTGGATCAACCAATTGTTTACCATTTAGATTTTATTACGAATTCATATAAATTTAATGATATAGAAGAAATAATTGTACAAGGGAGTCATACACAAAATCAAAGTGAATATGTGGCTAAAATGCCGTTAAAAAATATTGAAAATCCGCAGGTTTATACAACGATCACTAAAGAAATTATAAATAAACAGATGGTAACTACTTCAGAAGAAGCTTTAAAAAATGTACCGGGAGGAAACAATATCGTGCAAGGACCTGGATCGGGAGGGGTAGGGCTATCATTAATGATGAGAGGATTTAATACGGATATAGGTTTACGCAATGGACTTTCAACCAATTTAGCAGGCCTGACCGATATGGTTAACGTAGAAAGATTAGAAGTGGTAAAAGGACCTTCTGGAACTTTATTTGGCTCTATTATATCCTATGGAGGAATGATAAATAAAATAACTAAAAAGCCTTATGATAAATTTGGAGGTGCGATTTCTTATACTACCGGTTCATGAGGCTTATCACGTTTAGTTTTAGATATTAATTCTCCCATAAAAGATACGGCCGTGTTGTTCAGAATTAATGCCTTATACCATACAGAAGATTATTTTCAGGAATATGCGGAAAGGAAAACTTGGGCAATAGATCCGGGTTTAACTTATTTGGTAAATGATCACTTAACATTAAATTTCGATCTTGAGTTATTTCAAACTTCCGGAAATACTAATTTTTATAGCAAAGGAAATAAACTAAATGTTAAAAAGTTTACATATTTACCGTATAATCCCAAAAAATCTTTATCTGATAAAGATTTAGTTAGTGATAACGATATAATAAATGTTTTTGCAGAGGCAAAATATAAAATATCAAATACTTGGATTTCGCAAACTCTGTACTCTTTTTCAAAGTCTGAAAATAAAGCAAATTATCTGTTTTTAACCTTCTTAGACAATGAAAACATTCAAAGAAAGATTATGAAAGTTCCTAGTACCTTTAATCGTTATAACGCACAACAAAACTTTATAGGTAAATTTAATTTAGGGAGAGTAAAAAACGAGTTTATTGCAGGATAGACTATTTATATTACACTAATGAAGATAAAAGATCGCAAATAGTGTATGACGAAATAAATATTTACCAAGCAGATTTATCTTTATCTATAGATAAATACAATTCATTGATTGCTGCGGAACCCCCATTTGCACAATATTTCAGAAAACATAATATATTAGGAATTTATGTTTCAGATGTTGTTAAAATAAAAGATCGGTTAAATTTACTCATGTCATTAAGAATGGATTATTATAAAGCTAAAGGCGGTAACTATCTAAATATAAAATCATATAACTACGACGATTCCCAAACTTCTTGGTCTCCTATGTTCGGCCTAGTATACGAAATAATTAAAGATAATTTATCATTTTTTGGAAATTATATGGATGGGTTTAGTAATGTGGTAGATACCAGTTCACCTGTTGGTCAAAAGAAGAGTTATAAACCTGAACATGCCAACCAATGGGAAGGTGGAGTGAAGTTAGATATGTTAGATCATAAAATAGTATCCACGATTAGCTATTATGATATAAAAGTAAAAAACTCTTTACGAACTGTTTCAGACGGAACAGACATCTATACGGTTCAAGATGGTACTAGAAAAAGTAAAGGAATAGAAGTTGAGATAAAAGCTGCACTAATAAGTGGATGGAATATTTTTATCGGATATGGATATAATGATAGTCGCCATAAAAAAGCTAATGCTTCCATTGAGGGTAAACATCCTTATAATACCCCCTATAATTCTTTTAATTTTTGGACCGATTATGCTCTTACCCAAAACAAATTAAAGGGAGTAGGGATAGGAATGGGTATGAATTCCGTAGGAAAATCATTTTGGGATGATGTTAATACCTTTATTATTTCAGGATACACCACATTAGATATGAGTATTTTTTATAATACTGATAACTATAAAGTTTCTCTAAAAATGAATAATATAACAGATAAAACATATTGGACGAGCAGCTATTGGGCACAACCACAAAAACCAAGACAAATCCTAGCATCGTTAAGTTATAATTTTTAATATAAATTAATATATGAAAAAAAATCTAGTACTAATAATAGGTATGGTTTTATTTATTACATCTCTATATGGACAAGAAGAATTGAATGTTGGTAAAAAATATAATCTTTACTCAAATGAACTACATGAAAATAGAGAATATTGGATATACCTTCCTGATGGATATGAATCCTATAAAGAAAAGTAACCAGTGATTTATTTACTTGATGGAGAATCTAATTTTTTTACCTTAGTTGCCGTGCAGAAGGCATTGACAAAGGGAATGTATAATTATATGCCGGAGTCCATTATAGTAGGAGTTGTAAACACGAATAGAACCAGAGATTTGACGCCCAGTAAATCTTTTCTCAAGAGAGACGGGAATATTTTTTTTGAAAACAGTAGAGGTGCGGAAAAATTTTATAATTTTTTAATTGAAGAATTAAGACCTCATGTAGACTCAACCTATAGATCCAATAATTATAATATATTGGTCGGACATTCATTTGGAGGTTTATTTGCCATAAATACATGGGTGCATCATCCATTGTCTTTTAATTCTTACGTATCCATAGATCCTAGTTTATGGTGGGATAATAGAAAAATAATTAAAGAGTCAAAAGATATTTGGAAGAAGATAGGCTATAAAGGAAAAAACTTATATATAGCTATGTCTAAAAAGGACAAACAAGGAAATAATGAACATTCCGATGCTATAAATGATTTTTGTCAAGAATTATCCAGTGAAAATTCATTGAAAAATAATTTATTAAGATTCAAATGGAAATACTATCCTGAGGAAGATCATGGAACTATAATTATGCCGGGAATTTACGATGCATTTAAATTTATTTTTCAAGGGATTACTTTACCTGTTAAGAAAATTCCTAAAAACCCGGAATTAATAGACAAATATTATAACAAACTATCATCAGAATTGAATTATACATTTGAACCTTCTGAAAACTTACTTTAAACTTGGCGGAATATGCGCTTTCAGTTGGTGAAACGGAGGGAGCATTAAAAATCATTGAACAAAATATAAAATTAGATCCTGAAAATGCGAAAATCAGAGAAATTGAAAGAAATATTCGTAAAGAATTCAAACTAAATAATTAACTAAGAAAATTTTGAAATAATTGGAATGAAAAATAACTTAATAAGTAAAAAAGCCTCAAAATCTAATTTTGAGGCTTTAATAATCCTAATAATAGGAATTATTTTTTTTTCTAGGAGGATAGTAATTAAAGATTTTTTGAAATGCATTATTAATTTGTTTTTCTTTATTATTCATATCACCCACATCAAAACCTTCTACGATACCTTCCCAAACTAAAATATTTTTTTTAGAATCAACCAAGTGAAAAGTCAATTTTCCTTCACGAGTTTCATATACGGTACTTGTAGGAGCCCAATAATACCCCCAGCCCCATGGACCATTCCAATAAGGGTCATTATAAACATTAATTACTTTTTTAGATGAAGCAAGTACATTTACTATAAGATCCCCATTAGTACTTTCGGTTAGTCCTTTATTTTCTAATTGTTGTTTCAAAGCCCTTGTAATTCGACTTTTATCTATGTCATTCATTTTTAATTTATCTATTCCTTGCTGATAAATTGTAAAAGACTTATAATTTGAAAAATCGACTGTTTTATCATAGTCATAGGAGGTAGTTAATGCACAACTTGATAGTAAAATACAAAAAGCAGCCATGACTAAAAGCTTTAATTTCATAGACATATTTATTTTAATTAATATTTTAGGTTAAAAATTGACAATCTAATATTATACCAAAATTTATAAAAATAGCAAACAATTCCAACATTATAAATTATAAATATTATACAATTAGAAAATCATATAAAATAACTAAAAATTAATTGATTAAAAACTTGTAAATTTGCGAAAAAATTAGCTATATATAAGGCTGAAAAAAAAATAATTTAACTAAATGAATAATAAGATTATTGCTATAGACTTTGATGGGACAATAGTAGAAGATAAATACCCTGAAATAGGAAAACCAATGATTTTTGCGTTTGAAACTATGAAAAGACTTCAAAATAAAGGTTTCCGTTTAATACTTTGGACCTATAGACAAGGTGAAAAATTAGACGAGGCAGTTAAATTTTGTTATGAGAATGGAATTGAATTTTATGCAGTAAACTCCAGTTTTGAAGGAGAAATATTTGATATTAAAAATCAAAGTAGGAAAATAAATGCAGATTATTTTATTGATGATCGAAATTTAGGAGGTTTTCCAGGTTGGGGAGAAGTATATGAAATTATAAAAGAAAAAATAGAATTTGGAATAGAAGGAAAACAGATATTAGCCTATTCTAAACGTAAACATAAAAATAAGAGAGGTTTTTTTTCAAGAATTTTTAACTTATGATACAATTAAAAACAAAAGATGAAATTGAATTGATGTATGAAAGTGCTCAATTAGTTTCTAAAACTTTGGGTATGTTGGCTAAAGAAGTAAAACCTGGAGTTACTACATTACACCTGGATAAATTAGCGGAAGAATATATAAGGGATAATGGGGCAATTCCCGGATTTTTAGGTCTATATGATTTCCCTAATACTCTTTGTATGTCACCCAATGAACAAGTGGTTCATGGAATACCTAATAACAAGCCACTTAAAGAAGGAGATATTATTTCTATTGACTGCGGAGCTTTAAAAAATGGTTTTTATGGAGATCAGGCCTTTACATTTGCTGTCGGGACTATTGATCCTGAAATTGATAAAATGATGCGTATAACAAGACAAAGTTTATATGCAGGTATTAAAAAATGTAAAGTTGGAAATCGAATAGGGGATGTAAGTTTTGCTATTCAATTGATTTGTGAAAATGCAGGATATGGCGTAGTACGTGAATTGGTAGGTCACGGTTTAGGAAAAGAGATGCATGAAGATCCCCAAGTTCCAAACTACGGAAGAAAAGGAAGCGGCCCAAAAATCGAAGAAGGATTAGTAATAGCCATTGAGCCGATGATTAATATGGGAACTTATAAAGTAAAATTTCATAATGACGGTTGGACTGTAACAACCAAAGATAATCTACCATCCTGCCATTTTGAACATGATGTGGCTGTAGTAGATGGAGAACCCAAATTATTGTCAACTTATAAATATATATATGAAGCATTAGGGATTTCCTCAAATGAGGAAGAAGAATTTTTATATAAATAGATAGCCGCACTAATAAATGAAGCAAATATTTAAATTTTTCTTGAATTTAATCCCTAGACCCATACTCATTAAATTCAGCTATTTTTTAGCTCCCGTATTCTCATTATTATATAGAGGAAATAAATTGGTCGATCCTATAGATGGAAAACAATATCGAAAATTTCTTCCATATGGATATGGAAATCCTAGAGAAAACGCATTATCTCCCGGAACTTTATCACTTGAAAGACACAGATTAATGTGGTTGTATCTTCAAAGGGATACGAATTTTTTTTCTGCTCGGTTGAAAGTTTTAAGCATTGCTCCTGAACAATGTTTTCTTAAACGATTCAAAGCATTAAAAAATCTGGATTATACAACGGCGGATCTTTATTCACCTATCGTAGATGTAAAAGCCGATATCCTGGATTTACCATTTAACAATTGCGAATTTGATGTGATTTTTTGCAATCATGTGTTAGAACATATTGAGGATGATTCGAAAGCTATGTCTGAGTTATATAGAGTTATGAAACCGGGAGGTTGGGGAATTTTTCAAGTTCCAATGAGATATAGTTATGAAAAAACTTATGAAGATTTTTCTATAAAAGATAGAGAAGAGAGAAAAAAACACTTTGGACAATATGATCACGTAAGATGGTACGGAATGGATTATTTTGAAAGACTTGAAAAAGTAGGTTTCAAGGTTGAAAAAGTTAAATATTATGAAGTTTTATCAGAGAAAGAAATGCAAAAATATGCTCTTTCGAATAATGAAATTCTTCCGGTCGTAAGAAAAATGGCTGAAAATTAATTAAGTTTTTAGATTAAAGTTATCCCTAAAATATGCATTCAAAAGGAAAAATAGAAAAATTAAAATTAGAATCACTAAATAGGAAATCCATAGAAGTATATAAAGAAAGTAAGAAAATTCCTGTTGTAGTATTACTTGATCAAGTACGATCCATGCACAATGTAGGATCAGTATTTAGAACTTCAGATGCCTTTTCTATTGACAAAGTTTATTTATGTGGGATAACTCCTTGTCCTCCTCATCGAGAAATACAAAAAACCGCTTTAGGAGCTACAGAAAGTGTAGAATGGGAACATCAAGGAAATATAGAAGAATTAATCATTCGCTTAAAGGAACAAGGCTACATTATAATAGGCGTAGAGCAAGTAAAAGGAAGTATAATGTTACAAGATTATTCCATAGACATGAAACAAAAATATGCATTAATTCTTGGAAATGAAGTGGAAGGAATAAGCGAGCAAATTCTTAATTTAATTGATGTTTTTGTTGAAATACCTCAATCTGGAACAAAACATTCTTTAAATGTTAGTGTTTGTGCCGGAATTGTACTTTGGGAGTGGTATCGCGCTTTAGTTACATATTAAAAAATGAAATGAAGAAAATTATTTTTTTAAAAACTCATCTTATTTTATATATTTTGTAAGGAAATGTAATTAGTTAAAATCCAAGTTGAGATGAGAAATAACAATTGAAAAATATAAATTTTTTGAATGAATATTAAATAATACTATGTAAATCTAAATAAAAAATATTTTTATGAATTGATAGTATGTTTTAAGATAAAAGTTCGGAGTTTTAATTATCCGAACTTTTTATATTATTTACTCAGGATAAGCAATTACATCTCCAGTATATATGCAAATACAAGAGGAGCTACAATTGTAGCATCACTTTCAATAATGAATTTAGGGGTATTAATGTCTAGTTTTCCCCAAGTAATTTTTTCATTAGGAACAGCTCCTGAATACGAGCCATAGCTGGTTGTTGAATCGGATATCTGACAGAAATAACTCCAGAACGGTACATCTTCCCATTCTAAATCCTGATACATCATAGGTACAACACAAATTGGGAAATCTCCTGAAATTCCTCCTGCAATTTGGAAAAATCCAACTCCTTTACCACCGGAATTATTGCGATACCATTCGGTAAGGTAAATCATATATTCTATACCTGTTTTCATGGTAGAAGCTTTTAAATTTCCCTTGATAACATTTGCTGCAAATATATTTCCCATAGTACTGTCTTCCCAGCCTGGAACCACAATCGGTAAGTTCTTTTCAGCAGCTGCTAACATCCAGCTGTTTTTCGGATCTATTTCGTAATACTGTTCCAACACTCCTGAAAGTAGCATTTGATACATATATTCATGAGGAAAATATCTTTCTCCTTTCTCATCTGCATTTTTCCATATTTTTTCAATATGTTGCTGAATTCTTCGGAAAGCCTCCTCTTCAGGAATACAAGTATCTGTAACACGATTTAAATGATTTTCCAACAATTCCCATTCTTGTTGCGGAGTAAGATCGCGATATTCTGGAATTCTCTTATAATGAGAATGAGCAACTAAATTCATAATGTCTTCTTCAAGATTAGCTCCGGTACAAGAGATAATAGACACTTTATCTTGGCGGATCATTTCTGCCAAAATTTTACCTAATTCAGCGGTGCTCATTGCACCTCCCATAGTAATCATCATTTTTCCCCCATCTTTAAGATGAGCTACATAACCTTTAGCAGCATCTACTAAGGTTGCAGAATTGAAATGTAAAAAATATTTCTCAATAAATTCCGAAATAGGTTTATTCATTGTAAATTCTAATTTTTATATATTAAATTAAACATTTTTTGTTTTTTTTTCAGGAAATGTAATTGAAAGTAATACTGAAATTATTAATACTCCCGCGACTACTCCTAACGACACAATCGATGAAATATGTAAAAATGGGGCAATCAACATTTTAATGCCTATGAAACTCAATATGATTGCTAATCCATATTTTAATTTACTGAACATATACATAAAATTAGCTAGTAAGAAATATAGAGATCTCAATCCTAAAATAGCAAATATATTAGATGTATATAAAATAAAAGGATCATTAGGAGCTACAGCAAAAATAGCCGGTATAGAATCGACTGCAAAAATTAAATCCGTGAATTCTATAATCACTAAAGCTGTAAATAAGGGAGTTGCCATTTTTATACCCTTCTTTATGGTAAAGAATTTACTTCCATCCAACTCATCGGAGACCTTAAAAAAACGTTTAACGAAACGAGCACCGAAACTTTCATTCAGATTTTTTTTATCCTCACCTTCGTCATCTTTTGAATTCCATGAATGAATCCCTGCATAAATGAGGAAGAAACCGAAAATAGTTAAAATTATATTGGGTCTGAAAAACTGCAATTGATCATAGTTAGCATGCTCTGCACTTTCTTGGTTTAATATAAAATGAAAATTACCGATTGAAAAGGGAGGAAGATAAGTCTTATTAATCATTTCAACACCTAGGAAAATGAAGACTGCTCTAAAAGCTAGGGCACCTATAATTCCCCAAAATAAAATTTTATGTTGAAATTCTTTAGGTATTTTAAAAAAACCAAAGACCATGATAAACACAAAAAGATTATCTACTGATAATGCTTTTTCAATCCAATAAGCAGATTGAAATTGAGAAAATTTCTCAAGAGCAAAGCTCGATCCGTCAGCTTGGCTAAATACAAAATATATAATTCCACTAAAAATCATGGCTAATGAAATCCAGACTACGGACCAAATAGCTGCTTCTTTATTGGAAATTACATGCGATTTTTTATTAAGAATTCCCAAATCAAGTAGAAGCATAATAATAATCGAAACCGCGAATATGGTAATTAATCCCGGATGATTAAGCATATTGTCCTGCATGTACAGCTATTTTTAAATTATTAAATTCAAAGTTAATTATTTTTATATAGAACGGCAAAAAGTAAAATCAATTTAAAATTGTCTGAATCGTGAAATATGGTAAAGCTTATAAAAGATAAAAAAGTAAATTGTATAATATTAATTAAGTATTTGTAATTTTACAAAAAAATGAGAATATCAGACTTACATACAATAGAATTAGATGGTATTGATAAAATCATTTTAAAAGCCTTAATGGAGAATTCGAAAGCTCCTGTCTCAAATATAGCTAGACAAGTGGGAGTTTCTTCTACAGCCATTCATCAAAGAATAAAAAAATTGGAGGCTGCAAAAATAATAGAAGATCCGATTACCCCGCTAAATTATAAATTATTGGGATACAAAACTACTGCCTATGTAGGAATTTTTTTGGAAAAATCTGCACAATACCAAGAAGCTATAATGAGCATGATGAAAATTCCAGAAATTATAGAAGCGCACTTCACAACTGGCAATTATGCAATTTTCATTAAAATATTATGTAAGGATAATGATCATCTTATGTCGGTATTAAGAAATGAAATACAAAATATAAAAGGTATAGAAAGAACTGAGACAATTATTTCATTAGAGCAAAGTATTTCACGCCAAATCATACCTTGAAATCAATTAAAACTTTAAGATAAATGGATATTAGAAAATATTTAGATTCAACTTACCTTAAGTTGGCATCACAAAGTGGATTGACAGAAGAGCAAACTTTTGAAGAAGTTAAAAAACTTACCAATGAAGCAATTGATAATCAATTTTATTTGGTCATGATTCGTCCCGAATATGTTAAAAAAGTAAAAGAAATGATTCATAGCGTCAATTCCGATGTGAAGGTAGGAACAGTAATTGGATTCCACGAAGGAAATTATTCAATTGATGAAAAACTTACGGAAGCTCAAAAAGCGATAGAGGATGGAGTTGATGAGCTGGATTATGTTATTAATTATGAGGCTTTTAAAAAAGGGGACATAGATTTAGTTAAGCAAGAATTTATTTCAGGAACTATTTTAGGTTTAAAAGCATCTAAGGTCGTAAAATGGATTATTGAGATTGCAGCACTTTCAGATGAACAAATAAAGTCTATTTGCTATTATTTTTCAACATGGGCTCAAGAGACTTTTAATAAAGATGATTTTGGTAAAATTTTTGTAAAATCTTCAACAGGTTTTTATCAAACAGAAGATGGGAAGCCGAATGGAGCAACTTTCCCTGCAATTGAAATTATGCTTAATTATTCAAAACCTTTACCTGTAAAAGCTGCGGGTGGTGTTCGTACTTATGATGAAGCTGTGAAAATGATTGAAATGGGTGTAAAAAGAATAGGAACATCCTCTGCCAAATCTCTATCTGAAAAAGGTGATTCAAAAAATTCATATTAATGAAAAATTTAATTAATGTTGCTCTAAGAGCAGCAATAGATGCTTCAAAAGAAGTACACAAAATATATGATGAAGGCTTTTCTGTTTCAATAAAAGAAGATAAATCACCCGTTACCTCGGGTGATCTAAAATCTAATGAAATCATTACAGCATATTTAAAGCAAACCTCTATTCCTATACTAAGTGAAGAAACTGAGCATGAATCAGAAAGTGTAATTGCAGGATGGCAAAAATATTGGTGCATTGATCCTATTGACGGTACAAAAGAATATGTTAATAAGACTGGAGAATATTGTATTTCCATAGGTTTGTTGACATCAGAAACTTCTTTATTGGGGGTTTTAGCAGCCCCATCATTAGAATTATTTTATTTTGCTGCTGAAGGTTTAGGTAGTTATAAATGGAATGGAAAATATGAAGATTTATATGAACTATTAAATGAAGAAGATGTTACTGAAAAAATATTGGAAAAATCTGTGAAACTCCCTTTAAAGATTGATTTAAAGAATTATACTATATTAACAAGTCGCTCTCATTATAGCTCTATAGATAAAGAATATATTGAAAAACTAAGAATACAGCATCCAAATTTGGTTATGTTTCAAATGGGAAGTGCTATTAAGATAGGATTAGTTGCAGAAGGAAAAGCAAATGAATATGCAAGATTGAGTCCGATTAATTTTTGGGATATTGCAGGAGGGCATGCTATTGCTAAATATGCAGGCTTGGAAATAGTAGATTATGAAACGAAAAAACAGATTACGTATAAGAATTTTTCAACTTTAAAAATATCAGGTTATATTGTAAAAAATATTTAGCATATTTTTAATTACATAATATACTTTTATGAAAAAAAAAATTTTAATAATATTAACTTTTGTTTTCTTATGTAATGCGTGCGATAAGCAATATAAAGTTATAGATGGAACCACTAAAGAAACTTTTAATAAAAGTATTAAGTCTATATCTTCCAAGTTAACTATCCTTCAACGGGATAAAATGCAAGAAGCTATTAAATTAATTTATAAGTTTAAAACTGAAGGGCAAGATGAAAACAACAGGTGGGAGCAACTTTATAAATTACTTGATGGAAAAAATACGGAGCAAATTTTTGATATAGCTGAAGATATTGCAAAAAAAAATAAAATACCTTGGTCAAGTACTTCTATGAATTCAGTGGATCCTTCAGTTTTCGATAAGGATATAAAGCCCTTAACAGTTGCAGAACAAAAACTTAAACAAATAGAGGAGGCCACTCGTATTAATATTAGATTTACACCTATTGATAAAGATGCTGCAGTGAACGACGGCTTTTACCTATATCCGGAATTAGTAGACGATACAGGATTAGCAGTTTCTTATAAAGATTTACCCTTAAATTTATCCATATCATTTATAAATAACGGTGTTATCGTATATATGATACAAAGAGAGATAAACTCATCAGAAATAGGCAATCCCACTTTAAAGAAAGGAATAAAAATCCTTTATTCCATGTTTGAAAATAAAAAGTTAACTACTTCAAATATTGATGTGGAGGCTAAGATTAATGTTGCAAATAAATATCTATATGGAAAACTTTCAGGAATTCCTATTGATTTAAATAAAACAAGAGATGCATTATCTCCTATAGAAAATGAGATTAATAAACAAGTAGCTTTAGATAATGTTAAAAAATTTATACAATTGATAGGTTCTAAACAATTCTCTCAAGCATATAGTTTGACACAAAATCCTAAATGGTCATCTTTGGAAAACTTTTCTTCCACATCCAACGGATTTGGAACGATTGCAGAAACTAATTTATTAAATGCGGAATCGGAAGAAATTATTAAAGATCAATTAACTGTTATAGCCCAATATCAGATTAAAGATCTAAATGGAAAAATAAAAACTTTAACTCAAAATTTTATTTTAAAAAAAATAAAAGATAATTGGTTAATTACTAATACAGAAACTAAAGAAATAAAAGAAGATACTTGGAAGTAAATTTTTAGGTATGAATAAAAAATTAATTTAATGAAAGAATTAAGTTTAAGTAAAGAAATCGATTTACATGTTGATAGGGTTCAGGATTTTCCTATAGAAGGAGTACAATACAAAGATATTTCTCCAATATTTCTAAATCCTGAGTTATGTACTAAAATTGTAAAAAAATTTGCAGAGTTAAGTAAAGGAAAAGTGGATGCTGTATGTGGTATTGAGAGTAGAGGATATTTATTTGGAGTTCAAATTGCAAGAGAACTTAATCTTCCTTTTATTTTAGTGCGTAAAGCTGGAAAATTACCTCCTCCGATAATTTCACAAGAATATGACTTGGAGTATGGAAAAGCAATAATAGAAGTAAAAAAAGGACATATACAGCCGGGACAAAGAATTTTAATACACGATGACGTTTTAGCGACTGGAGGAACGGCAGCTGCTTGTGCAAAATTAGTAGAGAATTGTGGAGCTTTAGTTTCTCAATTTAGCTTTTTAATAGGACTGTCTTTTTTAAATGGAATTGGTGAATTAAAAAATCATACGCAAGATATTCAATTACTATTGGAATATTAATTGAATTCAAAATAATTTTATAAAGTAATAACGCTCTGTTTAATGAAAAACAGAGCGTTATTTATAGATGAAATTTTAACTAAGTATCAATTTTTATCCCAGATTAATTTAGTTTTCATATCATCAGTTCCTCCCATGTTTTTAACAGCCTCGTAATAATTTTTAGTATTCTGAGTGGAAAGATGAGAGGGGTAGGGAATACGAGTTGGTAAGTCAGTCATACCAAAAACTAACGGTTTAAATTCGTAGCTAGTTCCTGCGGGAAAGGTTGGGTTTTCGGGAAGAGCATACGTTTTTCCAGGTAACAATAAAGTTTTAGGATATCCGGTTCTTCTATATTCTGCCCAAGCTTCATGAGGTTGCATATAAAGCGCAATATATTTTTGGGTAAGTACATTTTCTTCGTTGGCTATCGGTAACTTACTTAAGAAATCGGCTTGATCTTTAGTAGATACTCCCCATCTTTCAAGAGAAGCTTTTACACCTTCTTGATAATATCCATTATCCCAATTATTTAATTCGGATAATATAAATTGAACTTCAGCATATTCCATAAGAACCTCACCTCTATCTATATGTAAAACATCATAACTTGGATATGAAATTTTGTCAGCGGAGAAAACTTCAGAAGCCATTGCACTTGTAATACCGTATGGCATACCTTCATAATCACTTAAATTTGAAGAAGAAACATAAGTATTATTTTTAACATCATCAATTTTTGCCTTTTTAGGAGATGCAAATTTGTGAAGTCTTGGATCAGCAGAAAAAGTACCTAATTTTCCTTTTAATAAGTCAATAAAAGTATTGGTGACAGCAAAGTCGGTTCTATTTTTAACAAAATAGGCCCTCCACATAGGATTAGCATCTGAGGTAGTAGTTCCATAGGCAAATATGGCATTATCTTCATTAGAAGTAAATACACCCTGCGAAATTGCATCATTTGCTTCAGTTATTACTTTAGGCATTATCTCTTTTAAACGATTGGCTAAACGTAAACGTAAAGAATTAGCAAATTTTTTCCATTTTGCTGCATCTCCATTATACATATGATCTCCTGTTGAAACATTTTTATTCAGAATAAGTTGAGCTGAGGCTTCTTTTAATTCTTTCAAGATGTCTTTATAAATAGTATCTTGTCTTACAAACTTGGGAGTTTTGTACTTTTCAACTTGTAAGGCTTGAAAATCTGGATTTGATTTTCCACCATAAGACCAATAAGGAACATCTCCATATGTATCTGTAAGTTGCATAAATAAATAGCTTAGCATAATCCGTGCAATTGCTGTTTGGTTTTCAATAGCACCAAATTGTACATTAGTTAAAGGATCGGATTCTACCAGTTCTATAGAAGTTTTAAGATTTTCAGCGGCTCGATAATAATCTTTCCATAAATTTTGATTAGCACCATCTCTATATTGATAAAGATCTTCTTCCGTATAATTTAGTTGACACCAGTATTGGATCCAAGGTAAAACCATCCTTCCTGACCCCCATTCATCTCTGGTATTATCAATAAAATATCGGCATCCAAATCTAAAAGTTGTATAACCCGGAACTTTCTTCGGATTATTAGGATCAGTATTTATATTATCAAAATCATTATCACAAGATATAGCTGAAAATAATAGGATAATGAGAGAACTGATATATGTAAGTAGTTTTTTCATGGTTGAATTTTTAAATTAGAATTTGACTTGCACATTAAGTCCAAAAGATCTCGTAGTAGGCATAGAACCTCCCTCAATTCCTGAAGCATTTCCACTTCCATAATTTGCAACTTCAGGATCCATGGATTTCCAATCAAGCCCCCAAGCAAAGAGATTTCTTCCAAATGCCGAAAAAGTAATAGAATTGATATAATCACCTAAGTATTGGCCGGTAAGTGTATAAGATACTGATAGTTCACGTAATTTTACAAAATCTGCATCAAAAACATTTTGAGCGGAAGGACCATTAAAAAAATGTTTAGAATATTCTGATGCTGATACTCTAATATCGTTAGGAGTACCATCTTCTTTAACACCATCTACAATAATACCATTTTCTCTTATATTGTTATCCGCTGTTTGAGGAAGTATTCCTGAATTCATTCCTAACATATAAGTGGTCGAAAAATATTTTCCGCCTTTTTGCCAATCAATTTGTAAACCTAAACTCCAATTTTTATAAGTAAAAGAATTTCTAAAACTCATATTGAAATCAGGAAGTATTGATCCTAATGGTACATTATTTACGGTTTTTAAATATAATCCATCCTTACCTACAACTTTTTTTCCATCCTTGTACACAAAATCAGTACCGTATATTTGACCATATCTATAGCCAGGAATTGCTACAACAAATGCATTGAAAGGTGCTTTAGCTATTGTTAGGGATGTTAAATCTTCTGCAAGAGATTTGATTTCATTATCAGATTTTGAAAAATTATAATTAAAATTCCATTTAAAATTTTCTGTTTTAATTGGAACAATATTAAGAGATACTTCTACGCCTTTATTTACTAGTTTTCCTGCGTTCATCAATGCATTATAGAACCCTGCAGAGCCATCTAAAGGTACTTTAGTAATTAGATCCTTTGTCGTAGTTTGATAAAATGAAATATCTCCACTTAGTCTACTTTTAAACAGTTGAAATTCTATTCCAACTTCATAAGATTCTAATTTTTCCGGTTTCAGATTATTAGTTTTAGCTGTAGTTGTTAGCCAAAACCATGGATCTTTTAAAAATAAACTTTCATAGTCTGGTTCGCTTTCAATGTCAAAATTATAGAATGTATTAATTAATTGATATGGATCAGTATCATTCCTTACTTCAGAATATCCTCCTCTGATTTTCAAGAAATTCAACCAATTGCTTTCAAGGTATCTAGTGATAACAAAGCTTGTAGCTACAGAGGGATAGAAAAAGGAATTATTTTTAGAAGGAAGTGAAGATGACCAATCATTTCTCCCGGTTGTTTCTAAAAATACAAAATTATCGTATCCTAGGCTTAAAGAATAAAATAAACTATTTACTCTTTTTTTCTCCTTTTGATTCAACACAATCGAAGGTTCCATTGAATTGTTTAAATTATACCAATCTCTGATGACTAAACCTCCTTTGGTTTTTCCATACATATATCTATATTTATAATCTCTTCTATTTGTTCCAGCAAAAGAATTAAGAGAGAAATTACCTATGTTTTTATCGTAATGAACAGTGGCTTCGTAGTTTAAATCTGTATATTTTCTTTCAGAAGTTATATATTCAGAAAGCGAATGAGAACCTACTGCTGTTTTTTCACTTATATGGGTCGTATAGGTATCAAGCATTACTTTTCCGTTAACATATAGGTCATTAGTAATGTTATAAATTAATCCTGCTGTACCAAATAAGCGATCCCTATTATCTTCATTAGTATTTTTGTATACCGTCCAATATGGGTTGTCAGAATATGCGGGATTTGAGTTATTCCAACTTCTTCTATTCCAAGTTCTTTGAGTTCCATCAGCTAACTGATATTTTTGGAGGTCTTTATAATCTAAAGATGTTTGTCCAAATTGAAACATTTTTTGCAAAATATTGCTGTTACTATATCCAACTTCTGGTCTATTAAATCCTTTAGTTGATGTATAAGTTGCAGAAGCATCCAATTTTAGATCGTCAGATAATTTGGAATTTAAATTCATTGATAATGAATTTTTTGTTAAATCTGAATTAGGCGTTATTCCCGATGATTTTGAATTGTTATAGCTTACTCTTACATTGGTATTTTCAATGCTCCTACTAAATGAAATACCATTATTATGAGTGATTCCGGTTTTAAAAAATTCTTTATAATCGTTTTTCGGGTAGATCCATGGTTTTGCTTTTAAATAATCGTCAGCAAATTCCGGGTCAAATGCATTCCAATGTAAGACATTTACATTAGGATCGTATTTTGGTCCCCACGATTCATCTGTTCTATAATCGACGATTAAAAAATCTACCCCATTAATATTTTGAGTAACGAACTTATTACTTCCACCTCCGCCATATAATTTTTGTTGATGAGGCATTTTATATATTTTATCAAATACAACCCCTGAATTAAGGACAATTTCGGTTTTTCCTCTTTTTGCCTTTTTAGTGGTAATCATGATAGCACCATTCATAGCTCTTGATCCATATAAAGCAGCAGCCGTTGCGCCTTTAAGTACTGATATATTTTCGATATCGTCAGGGTTTATATCGCCAAATGTATCCCCATAATCTATACCACCAGCTCCTCTTTCTGTGCTTTTTGAATTTATATTTTGATCAATTAATGGTATTCCATCTACCACTATAAGTGGCTTATTAGATTGAGAAAGAGATCTCATACCTCTTAGTCTTATTTGCGTTGAACCTCCTATAGTTCCACTATTATTGATCACTTGTAGTCCTGAGACCTTTCCCGAAAGTGAGTTTATAGGATTAGTTTCTCTGGTTTTAGAAAGATCATCTCCATTTACAGATTGAGTTGCATATCCTAAAGATTTTTTTTCTCTTGTAATTCCTAAAGCCGTTACAATGACATCATCAAGTACTTTTTCTTTTCTTTTTGAGGGATCATCCCTTTCTGTTTTCAAAGGCTTAAGTACAACATCGTAAAAACTTTGGTCATTAACAATAAAACTTGCGGTTTCATCATCAAAAGATAAAATTTCAATCGTTTGTCCTGGTTCAGCATCTATTGAAAATTCTCCTGCGTCATCAGTATAAGTTTTTTTGGTAGATCCTTGTATCATAACGGAAACATCTGCTTGAGGCTGTCCATCACTCCCAAGAACTTTCCCGCTAATCGTTTTCATCTGAGCCCAAACAAAAGCCGTGCTCATGAAGATAAACAAAAATCCTAAGAAAATTCGGTTTATTCTCATATTTAATACATTAATTTATCTCTTCAAAGATATAATATATTTTTTAATTATGTTAAAATAATTGTTAAATAATTAAATAATTCTCAAATTTAATTAGTTATTTAGTTGGCTATATTATAAATTACGCTTCTTTTATGATGTTAGTAATTAATATATTAACAAAAAAAGCCGAGATATATCTCGGCTTTTTTATAAATAATTTGTTTATTTTTATTTATGCTTGACCTTTTGGTCCAAAATTTAAATGATAGGTATCATCTTTAACAGCTCCAAATTGTTGCTCATATTTTTGAATATTATCAGTTAAAGCTGTTAATAATCTTTTTGCATGTTCAGGAGTTAAGATGATTCTTGATTTAACTTTAGCTTTAGGTACACCCGGCATAATCTGAATAAAATCTACAACAAATTCAGTCGGTGAATGATTTATTAGTGCCAGATTTGAAAATACTCCTGAAGCTACTTCATCAGTTAATTCAATATTTAAGTCTTGTTGATTCTGATTTTGATTTTCCATTTCGAATTGTTTTTAAATTTTTTCGGTTATCATTTCCTCAAATTCTTTATTCGAACCTACCACAACATTTTGATATTCTGTTAAACCAGTACCAGCAGGGATTCTGTGCCCTACAATTACATTTTCTTTCAATCCGTTTAGGTAATCGATTTTACCTGCAACAGCAGCTTCATTTAATACTTTAGTAGTTTCTTGGAAAGAAGCTGCAGAAATAAATGATTTAGTTTGTAATGACGCTCTTGTAATACCTTGTAAAACAGGACTTGCAGTAGCCGGAAGTGCTTCACGAGCTTCAACTAGTTTTTTATCTTCACGTTTTAATTTAGAATTTTCATCTCTAAGTTCTCTTGAAGAAATTATTTGCCCTGGTTTTAATTCTAGGCTGTCTCCAGGTTCAGTTATAACCTTCATTCCGAAAATACGATCGTTTTCTTCGATGAAATCAATTTTGTGCTCTAAATTTCCTTCTAAGAATTTGGTATCACCAGCATCTACAATTTCAACTTTAGTCATCATCTGACGAACAATAATTTCAAAATGTTTGTCATCGATTTTTACCCCTTGTAATCGATATACTTCTTGGATTTCGTTTACTAAATATTCTTGAACTGCTGTTGGGCCTTTAATGTTAAGAATATCATTCGGGGTTATTGCACCGTCTGACAAGGCATCTCCTGCATGTACAAAGTCATTTTCCTGAACAAGAATCTGATTGGATAATTTAACCAAATATCTTTTTATCTCACCGTTTTTAGACTCTATAGCTATTTCACGATTACCTCTTTTTATTTTACCATAACTTACAACACCGTCAATTTCGGAAACAACAGCTGGATTAGAAGGATTTCTTGCTTCAAATAGCTCGGTTACACGTGGTAAACCACCGGTAATATCACCGGCTTTTGCTGACCTTCTAGGAATTTTTACTAAGATTCTTCCAGCTTTAATTTTTTCACCGTCATTTACAATAAGGTGTGCACCAACAGGTAAATTTATTGATTTTAGTACCTCATCTTTTGTATCTAGTATTTTTAAAGTAGGGATGAGTTTTTTGTTTCTTGATTCAGAAATTACTTTTTCCTCGAATCCTGTTTGTTCATCAATCTCTAGCTGATAAGTTGAACCTTGCTCAATTTGTTCGTATTCGATCTTACCGGCAGTTTCTGAAAGAATAATTGCATTGTACGGATCCCATTTGCAAATTATATCTCCTTTTTTAACTTCATCTCCTGATTTAACCAATAATGTAGATCCATAAGGTATATTGGTAAGCATTTGTATATTTCCTTCAGCATTTAATAATTTAAATTCTGTAGAACGGGAAACAACAATTAAAACTTTATTACCGTTTTCATCTTCACTTTCTACAGTCCTTATATCATCAAATTCAACTTTACCGTCTCTTTTTGCAACAATGCTGCTCACTTCTGCAACGTTTCCAGCAGTACCTCCTACGTGGAATGTTCTTAATGTAAGCTGTGTACCTGGCTCACCAATAGACTGAGCGGCTATTACACCAACTGCTTCGCCTTTGTTTATCAATTTGTTGGTAGATAGGTTTACTCCATAACATTTTGCACATATACCTTTTTTAGATTCGCAAGTTAATGGAGAGCGAACTTCTACTGACTCTATTCCGGATTGTTGAATTAATTTGGCTGTCTCAGATGTGATCATTTGATCTGCTTCAATTAATAGTTCATCTGTATCCGGGTGGTAGATATCGTGAAGTGATACACGACCTAATATTCTTTCAGAAAGAGGTTCTACAATTTCATCATTCTTTTTCAATGGGGAAATTTCAATACCTCTTAAGGTTCCACAATCTTGTTCATTAATTATTACATCTTGAGCCACATCAACTAAACGACGAGTCAGATATCCAGCATCAGCAGTTTTTAATGCAGTATCTGCAAGACCTTTACGAGCTCCGTGTGTAGATATAAAGTATTCCAAGATGGAAAGTCCTTCACGGAAATTTGAAATAATAGGGTTTTCAATAATTTCACCTCCTGATGAACCAGCTTTTTGCGGTTTTGCCATCAATCCTCTCATACCTGCTAGCTGACGAATTTGTTCTTTAGAACCCCGTGCACCCGAATCAAGCATCATGTATACTGAGTTGAAACCACCTTTGTCGGTTTTCATTCTTTGCATGATTAAATCTGTTAATCGTGCATTTGTATTAGTCCAAACGTCAATTACCTGGTTATACCTTTCATTATTGGTGATTAATCCCATATTATAGTTTGCTCTAATTCCGTCAACTTGTTCATTAGCTTCCTGAATCATAATTTTCTTTTCATCAGGAGTTTTGATATCTCCTAAGCTGAATGAAAGTCCTCCTTTGAATGCAGTAGCATATCCTAAAGTTTTCATATCATCCAAAAACTTAGCAGTAGTAGGAAAATCAGTTCTTTGTAATATGGTACCAATAATGTTACGTAATGATTTTTTAGTTAAAACCTCATTAATATAACCCACTTTCTTAGGTACGATTTTGTTAAATAATACTCTTCCTACTGTGGTTTCAATCATCTTTTCTACTAGTTCTTCTCCTTCTATAACCGTTGCTTTTACTTTAATTATAGCATTTAAATCTACGGCTTTTTCATTATAAGCAATATCTACTTCTTCAGAGGAATAGAAAATAGAACCATGACCTTTAACTTTAATTTCTTCAGTAGGTGTTAATGGCTTAGTCATATAATATAGTCCTAAAACCATATCTTGAGAAGGTACTTGAATAGGCGAACCATTTGCTGGATTTAAAATATTTTGAGAGGCCAACATTAATAATTGAGCTTCTAAAATTGCTTCTGGTCCTAATGGTAGGTGTACTGCCATTTGGTCTCCGTCAAAATCCGCGTTAAATGCTGTACAAACTAACGGGTGAAGACGAATTGCTTTACCTTCAATCATCCTTGGTTGGAAAGCCTGAATACCTAAACGGTGAAGGGTAGGGGCACGGTTTAATAAAACCGGATGTCCTTTCATCACATTTTCTAAGATATCATAAACTACCGGTTCTTTTCTTTCTATAATTCTTTTTGCAGATTTTACTGTTTTTACAATTCCTCTTTCAATTAATTTTCTAATGATAAAAGGTTTATAAAGCTCAGCTGCCATATCTTTAGGTAAACCACATTCATGAAGTTGAAGTGAAGGACCTACAACAATAACCGAACGAGCAGAATAGTCCACACGCTTACCTAATAAGTTTTGACGAAAACGTCCTTGTTTTCCTTTTAATGAATCGGAAAGTGATTTTAATGGTCTATTAGATTCAGATTTTACAGCTGATGATTTTCTGGTATTATCAAATAATGAATCCACGGCTTCCTGAAGCATACGTTTTTCATTTCGCAAAATTACTTCCGGAGCTTTGATTTCTATTAATCTTTTTAAACGATTATTTCTGATGATAACTCTACGGTATAAATCATTTAAATCGGAAGTAGCAAAACGTCCTCCGTCTAAAGGTACTAATGGACGTAAATCTGGAGGTATAACAGGTATCACTCTCATGATCATCCATTCTGGGCGATTGATACGACCGTCGGAATTAGCATCTCTGAATGATTCCACTACTTGTAATCGTTTTAATGCTTCGGTTCTTCTCTGTTTAGAAGATTCAGTATTTGCTTTATGTCTTAATTCATAAGATAAGGCATCTAAATCTATTCTTTTTAATAGCTCTTCCAAACATTCTGCCCCCATTTTAGCGACAAATTTATTTGGATCAGAATCATCCAAATATTGATTTTCAATTGGAAGTGTCTCCAATATGTCTAAATATTCTTCCTCTGTTAAAAACTCAAGATGCTCTAACTCTTCACCATTTAATTTTTTTGCTATTCCTGCCTGAATAACTACAAAGCGTTCATTATAGATAATCATATCCAACTTTTTGGAAGGAATACCTAATAAATATCCGATTTTATTCGGTAAAGAACGAAAATACCAAATATGTGCCACCGGCACTACTAAATTAATATGTCCAATTCTTTCACGTCTTACTTTTTTTTCCGTTACCTCTACACCGCATCGATCACAAACAATTCCTTTGTAACGTATTCTTTTATATTTACCGCAAGCACATTCATAATCTTTTACCGGACCGAAAATTCTTTCACAAAATAAACCATCACGTTCAGGTTTATGAGTCCGATAATTGATTGTTTCAGGTTTTAAAACTTCTCCTCTGGATTGTTGTAATATACTTTCTGGAGAAGCTAATCCGATTATAATTTTACTAAATTTGCTAGTTCTTTGTTTAACTGCCATTATTTTGTAATCAATTAAATTGAAAAAAATTTAAATTTATTAAGATTAAAAAGAATGAAATAACTAATCTTCTAATCTTACATCCAATCCTAAACCTTGTAATTCATGTAGAAATACATTAAATGATTCAGGTATACCTGGTTCAGGCATTGGTTCACCTTTAACAATTGATTCATAAGCCTTAGCTCTACCAATCACGTCATCAGATTTAATGGTTATAATTTCTCTTAAGATGTTTGAGGCTCCAAAAGCTTCTAAGGCCCAAACCTCCATCTCTCCAAATCTTTGGCCTCCAAATTGTGCTTTACCTCCTAACGGTTGCTGAGTAATTAATGAATAAGGTCCGATTGAACGTGCGTGCATTTTGTCATCAACCATATGTCCAAGTTTCAACATATAGATAACTCCAACGGTAGCTTTTTGTTCAAAACGTTCTCCTGTTCCTCCGTCGTATAAATATGTAGTACCCCATTGAGGTACGCCGGCTTCTTTAGTGAGTTCGTCGATTTGCTCAGAAGTTGCTCCATCAAAGATAGGAGTTGCAAATTTTTTACCCAGTTTTTTTCCGCACCAACCTAAAATAGTTTCATATATCTGACCTATGTTCATACGGGAAGGTACTCCTAGTGGATTAAGTACAATATCAACCGGTGTTCCATCTTCTAGGAATGGCATATCTTCATCACGCACAATTCTTGCAACAATACCTTTATTACCGTGACGACCCGCCATTTTATCACCTACATTTAATTTACGTTTTTTTGCGATATAAACTTTAGCAAGTTTTACAATACCTGCCGGTAATTCGTCTCCAACAGAAATAGTATGTCTTTCGCGATTTAGTGAACCTAGTAGATCGTTATGTTTTATTTTATAATTATGAAGCAATTCCTTAATAGAATTGTTTTTATTATCATCTAATGTCCAATTTTCTCCAGCTAAGTTAAAGTAGTCATCAATGCTTGATAAAAGCTTTTGAGTAAATTTAACTCCTTTTGGTATTACTTCTTCATTTAAATCATTATAAATTCCTTGAGAAGTTTTTCCATTTAAAAGGACATATAATTTCTCTAATAATTGATTTTTTAAATCATTAAGTTTAACCTTAAATTCAGCTTCTAATTGCTCAATTTTTAATTTTTCATCGCCTCGTTTACGTTTATCCTTAATGTTACGGGTAAATAGTTTCTTATTAATTACTACACCTTTTAAGGAAGGTTCAGCTTTTAACGATGCATCTTTAACATCTCCGGCTTTATCTCCGAATATGGCGCGAAGTAATTTCTCCTCTGAAGTTGGGTCTGATTCTCCTTTTGGCGTAATTTTACCTACTAAAATATCTCCCGGTTTAACTTCTGCTCCAATGCGAATCATTCCGTTCTCATCAAGATCTTTAGTGGCTTCTTCACTTACATTCGGAATATCTGGTGTAAGTTCTTCCATACCTAATTTTGTATCTCTAACTTCTAGAGAATACTCGTCAACGTGAATTGAAGTAAACCAGTCCTCACTTACTGCTCTTTGATTAATAACAATTGCGTCCTCAAAGTTATATCCTTTCCAAGGCATGAAAGCTACTAATAAGTTTCTACCTAATGCAAGCTCTCCATCTTCAGTTGCATAACCTTCTGTTAAGACCTGACCTTTAGATACTCTATCCCCAGCTTTAACGATTGGCTTAAGCGTAATAGATGTACTTTGATTTGTTTTTCTAAATTTAGTTAATTTATAAGTTTTACTTGCAGAATCAAAGCTAACTAATTCTTCTTCTTCAGTTCTGTCATATTTTATGGTGATAATATTAGCATCAACATATTCAACAATTCCTTCACCTTCAGCATTAATCAAGATACGTGAATCTTTTGCAACCTGGAATTCTAAACCTGTTCCTACAATTGGAGCTTGAGGTTTTAATAAAGGTACCGCTTGACGCATCATGTTAGATCCCATCAATGCACGGTTAGCATCGTCGTGTTCAAGGAAAGGAATTAATGAAGCGGAAATACCAGTAATTTGATTAGGTGCAACATCCATCAAATCTACTTTATCTGGCTCAACAACTGGATAGTCAGCTTCTTCTCTAGCTACAATTCTTTCATCAAGAATTTTTCCTTCACTATCCATATTAATGTTTGCTTGAGCAATAATTTTTCCTTCTTCTTCTTCTGCAGTTAAATATTCTGGTTCGGATTCCAAGTCTACTTTACCGTTAATAACTTTTCTATATGGAGTTTCCATAAATCCTAAGTCATTAATTCTTGCATAACAACCTAAAGAAGATATCAAACCGATATTTGGTCCTTCTGGTGTTTCAATAGGACAAATTCTACCATAGTGAGTATAGTGTACGTCTCGTACTTCGAATCCGGCTCTTTCTCTTGATAGACCTCCGGGTCCTAAGGCAGACATACGTCTTTTATGTGTAACCTCAGATAATGGATTTGTTTGATCCATAAATTGAGATAATTGATTTGTTCCAAAGAAAGAATTTATAACTGAGGTTAAAGTTTTTGCATTGATAAGGTCGATAGGGGTAAAAACTTCATTGTCACGAACATTCATTCTTTCTTTAATAGTACGTGCCATACGAGCTAGCCCAACCCCAAATTGTCCGGCTAATTGTTCTCCTACGGTTTTAACACGTCTATTGGAAAGGTGGTCGATGTCATCAACTTCAGCTTTTGAATTTATCAATTCAATTAAATACTTAACAATAGCAATAATATCGTCTTTTGTTAAAACTTGAATATCTTCAGAGATATTTAAATTCAATTTTTTATTAATTCTGTAACGCCCCACTTCTCCCAATGAGTATCGAGCATCAGAGAAAAATAATTTATCAATGATACCTCTTGCAGTTTCTTCATCAGGTGGTTCTGCATTACGCAATTGACGGTAGATATACTCTACAGCCTCTTTTTCGGAATTAGTTGAATCTTTTTGTAAAGTATTATGAATGATAGAAAATTCGTTGCTGTTCTCTTTATGAACTAAAATGGTTTTAATTCCGGAATCTATGATCAAATCAAGATGTTCCTTTTCTAAAATAGTTTCGCGGTCAAGTATAATTTCATTTCTTTCTATAGAAACAACTTCACCGGTATCTTCATCAACAAAATCTTCAAACCAAGTATTTAAAACTCTTGCAGCTAAAGTTCTTCCTAACATTTTTTTTAGGTTGGATTTGTTTACTTTTACCTCTTCTGCAAGATCGAATATTTCTAATATATCTTTATCACTTTGATAACCAATTGCACGAAGCAAGGTTGTCATCGGAAGTTTTTTCTTTCTGTCAATATAAGCATACATCACACCGTTGATATCGGTGGCAAATTCCATCCAAGATCCTTTAAATGGTATAATTCTAGATGAGTATAATTTTGCACCGTTGGCATGATAGGATTGTCCAAAAAATACACCAGGTGAACGATGTAATTGGGATACCATAACTCTTTCAGCACCGTTTATGATAAACGAACCGCTTGGTGTCATATAAGGAATAGGCCCTAAGTATACATCTTGAACTACAGTTTCAAAATCTTCATGTTCTGGGTCTGTACAATATAATTTGAGACGTGCTTTAAGTGGTACACTATAAGTTAATCCTCTTTCAATACATTCATCAATAGAATATTTTGGAGGATCAACAAAATAATCTAAAAATTCTAAAACGAACTGATTCCTTGTATCTGAAATAGGAAAATTTTCAGTAAACGTTTTAAAAAGTCCTTCGTTTTTTCTTTGATCAGGACGAGTTTCTAATTGAAAAAAATCCTGAAATGATTTAACCTGTATGTCTAGGAAATCAGGAAATTCAATTTGTCCTTTAGAGTGAGAGAAACTAAATCTCTTTGGGTTTTGAGTTTTTGACGCCAATGATTTACTCATATGATATATTAAAATCTTTAAAACACAAATAGGCTTAGACCTTACCAATGTCAAATTGGAGGCCTAAACCTTTATTTTTAGGTAGAATGAATTATTTCAATTCAACTTCAGCTCCAGCTTCTTCAAGCTGTTTCTTAAGACTTTCTGCTTCGTCTTTAGCTACTCCTTCTTTAATTGGAGTAGGAGCTCCATCTACAGCATCTTTAGCTTCTTTTAGACCTTTACCTGTAAGGTCTTTAACTAATTTAACAACAGCTAATTTATTAGCACCTGCAGCTTTAAGAATAACATCAAATTCAGTTTTTTCTTCAGCAGCTCCTGCCTCTGCACCAGCAACTGGAGCAGCCATAGCTACAGCAGCAGCAGCAGGTTCAATACCGTATTCTTCTTTTAATATTTCAGCTAATTCATTAACTTCTTTTACTGTTAAATTTACTAGAGTTTCAGCTAATTGTTTTAAATCTGCCATTTTAATTTTGTTTTAATTTTTGTTTAACAACTATTTATTATGAGTGTGAAATTATTCTTCTTTTTCAGATAAGGTTTTAACTAAACCGGCAATGGTATTTCCACTTGATTTAAGAGCAGAAACAACATTTTTAATTGGAGATTGAAGTAATCCAATAATTTCTCCAATAAGCTCTTCTCTAGATTTGAGATTTGCCAATGTATCTAATTGTGCATCTCCTACAAATACTGCAGAATCTATCCAAGCAGCTTTTAATAAAGGCTTTTCAGTTTTCTTTCTGAAATTTTGTATTAATTTAGCCGGAGCATTTCCTCTTTCTGAAGTGAAAATAGTAGAATTTCCTTTTAAACTTTCAAAAACACCTGAAAAATCTTTATCTTCAACATTTTCCATTGCTTTTTTAAGAAGGGTGTTTTTAACAACTTTCATTGAAATTTCACCTTTGAAACAAGCTCTTCTTAATTCTGAAGTTTGTTGAGCATTTAATCCATCAGTATCAGCTATATATAATACATTTGTACTTTCAAGTACTTCCTGTAATTCTTTAATTACCTCTATTTTTTCTTGTTTTGTCATGGTTTGGTAAAATTAAAATTAGTTTATACCTTTTGGATCAATAGCAATACCCGGACTCATGGTAGAAGAAAGGTAAATGCTTTTAACATATACACCTTTAGCTGCCTGAGGTTTTAATTTTATTAAAGTTGAAATGATTTCTTGTGCATTTTCCTGAATATTTTTAGCATCGAATGATACTTTGCCTATTGCAGCATGTACAATTCCATATTTATCAACTTTAAAATCTATTTTACCTGCTTTTACTTCTGAAATGGCTTTTCCTATCTCAGTAGTAACAGTTCCGGTTTTAGGGTTCGGCATTAAACCGCGTGGACCTAATACTCTTCCTAAAGGACCTAATTTTCCCATAACTTGAGGTTGTGTTACGATTACATCAACATCAGTCCATCCTTCTTTTATTTTTTGTAGATACTCATCTAATCCTACATAATCTGCACCTGCGTTTTTAGCTTCTTCTTCCTTATCCGGAGTAACTAAAGCTAAAACACGAGTTTCTTTACCTGTACCGTGAGGTAAGGATACTACACCTCGTACCATCTGATTGGCTTTACGAGGATCAACTCCTAAACGAACGGCTATATCAACAGATGCATCAAATTTGGTATAGTTAACTTCTTTAACTAAGCTTGAAGCCTCTTCTAATGTATAAAGCTTTGATTTATCTACTTTAGCAACAACTGCTTTTTGTTTTTTCGTTAAAACTGCCATGATTCCTACAATTAATTATTAAAGGGATTTTGCCCAGTTACTTTAATACCCATAGATCTTGCAGTACCTGCAACCATACTAACCGCAGATTCAATTGTAAAGCAATTTAAATCTACCATTTTGTCTTCCGCGATTTGTTGCACTTGACTCCAAGAAACGGATGCTACCTTATCTCTGTTTGGTTCACCGGAACCTTTTTTAGCTTTAGAAGCTGCTAAAAGTTGTACGGTTACCGGAGGAGTTTTAACAACAAAGTCAAATGATTTATCCTCATATACAGTAATGATAACCGGTAATACCTGTCCTTGCTTATCTTGTGTACGGGCATTAAATTGTTTACAAAACTCCATGATGTTAACCCCGGCAGCACCTAAAGCAGGTCCTACAGGAGGTGAAGGGTTTGCTTGTCCTCCTTTCACCTGGAGTTTTACCATTTTAAAAATTTTTTTTGCCATTTTAATTTTTACTTAAAAATGTTTTATTTATATCTGTGGAAGCAGCCTATATCTTTTCAACTTGAGAGAAACTTAGCTCAATAGGTGTTTTTCTTCCAAAAATCAACACCATGACATCTAATTTTCTTTTTTCCTCATTAATTTTTTCAATCGTTCCATTAAAACCATTAAATGGACCATCGATTACTTTCACGGTTTCACCAAATACGAAAGGAATGTTAACGGTATCTTCAGATTCAGATAATTCATCCATTTTACCGAACATTCTACTCACTTCACTTCGTCTCATTGGAAGCGGATCTCCTCCTTTAGTAGCACTTAAAAAACTAATTACTCCAGGTATATTTTTAATGGTATGTGGTAACTCACCAATCAAATTAGCTTCAACCATAACATAACCGGGATAATAAACTTTTTCTTTACGAATTTTTTTACCGTTTCTAATTTGTACTACTTTTTCCATTGGTACGACTACTTGACCAAGATTCTTTTTAAGATGTTCATATCTTAAAACTTCATTTTCGATATACATTTTCACCTTAGATTCTTGTCCACTGATCGTTTTCAGTACATACCATTTCATATCATCCATCACGTCCAAATTTATTAAGATTTTAATCCTACTAAAATAGAGTAAATATTTTGAAGTGCTTTAGCAAAAGTCCAATCTACGCCAAAACAAAATATAGCCAAAATGATCGACGTAATTGCTACAACTGTTGTTGAGGATTGCAAATCGGACCATTTAGGCCACTCAACGTGATCTTTGAATTCTTCTATTGCACCTTTTAAGTACTTAATGAGTCCGTTCATTTATTATTATTTTGCGCGGGCGGAAAGATTCGAACTCACGACCTTTGGTTTTGGAGACCACTGCTCTACCAGCTGAGCTACACCCGCTTAAAAAGAAAGAACTTTAAGTTCTTTCTTTTATTATGATTTTAATTTAATTAATCTAAAATCTCAGTTACCTGACCTGCACCTACAGTTCTACCTCCTTCACGGATAGCGAATCTTAAACCGTTATTAAGTGCGATTGGTTGATGTAATTCAACTGTAATAGTTAAGTTATCACCAGGCATTACCATTTCAGTTCCTTCTGGTAAAGTAATAGTACCAGTTACGTCAGTTGTTCTAACATAGAACTGAGGACGGTAGTTATTATGGAATGGAGTATGACGTCCACCTTCTTCTTTAGTTAAGATATAAACCTCAGCTTTGAATTTTTTATGAGGAGTAATTGATCCTGGTTTAGCGATAACCATACCACGACGGATATCAGTTTTTTCAATACCTCTTAACAATAACCCTACATTATCTCCAGCTTCTCCTCTATCTAATATTTTTCTAAACATTTCAACTCCTGTTACAGTAGATGTTAATTTTTCATCTCCCATACCAACAATATCTACGGCCTCACCAGAGTTTATAACTCCTGCTTCAATACGTCCTGTAGCTACAGTTCCACGACCTGTAATAGAGAAAACGTCTTCGATTGGCATTAAAAAAGGTTTATCTTGATCACGAACCGGTAAATCAATCCAGCTATCTACAGCAGCCATTAATTCGTCAACAGTAGCAACCCATTTTGGATCTCCGTTAAGTGCACCTAAAGCAGAACCTTGAATTACAGGAGTGTTATCTCCATCGTAGTCGTAAGAAGATAATAAATCTCTTACTTCCATTTCTACTAAATCTAATAATTCGGGATCATCAACCATATCCACTTTATTCATGAATACTACGATTTTAGGCACGTTTACCTGACGACATAATAAGATGTGCTCTCTTGTTTGAGGCATAGGGCCATCTGTAGCAGCAACCACTAGAATAGCTCCGTCCATTTGTGCAGCACCGGTAACCATGTTTTTTACATAGTCAGCGTGTCCTGGACAGTCTACGTGTGCATAGTGACGGTTTTCAGTTTCATATTCTACGTGTGCAGTGTTGATTGTAATCCCTCTTTCTTTTTCTTCTGGAGCAGCATCAATTTGAGAGAAATCTCTTTTTTCTGCTAATCCCTTTTCTGCTAAAACTTTAGTGATAGCAGCTGTTAAAGTCGTTTTTCCGTGGTCTACGTGACCGATTGTACCTATATTAAGATGTGGTTTGGTACGCTGAAAAGTTTCTTTTGCCATGATAAATATGTTTGTTTATATTTCCAAAAATGAGTGCAAATATACTCAATTTTTTTTAAATAACAATAGCTTATAAAAAATAAATACTTTTTTATAAACAATTGTTTAATGATATATGTCTTTAAGAAAGTTTAGGCTTTTTTAATAATTATTTTTGTGGGTTTTGTATTTGAGAGCCAATGACGGGAATTGAACCCGTGACCTCGTCCTTACCAAGGAAGCGCTCTACCCCTGAGCTACATCGGCTGAAAAAAAATTGAGCGGAAGACGAGGGTCGAACTCGCGACATTCAGCTTGGAAGGCTGACGCTCTACCAACTGAGCTACTTCCGCTTATTTTTTTGATTACCTTTGTAATTCGATGCAAAGGTAGAATATTTTTTTGATCTACAAAATTTTTTTTTCATTTTTTTGTGGGGAGAGGAGGATTCGAACCTCCGAAGGTAAAAACCAACAGATTTACAGTCTGTCCTCGTTGTCCGCTTGAGTATCTCCCCTTCAAAAACGAGCCGGTAGAGGGATTCGAACCCACGACCCCGAGATTACAAATCACGTGCTCTGGCCAACTGAGCTATACCGGCATTAAATTTTTATTTCAAAGAAAATATTTCGTTATTTTTCTAAGATCAATATCTTCGTCTAACGGATTGCAAAGGTAGATAATTTTTTATTATTTCCAAATTTTTATAAAAAAAAATACTTATTTTTTTTCTATATTTTTTCTTTCCTTTTGAGTATCATCTTTTTAACAGCTTCGCAAGCTAAATCAATGCTTTCTTCGAATGAGCTGGATGTTTTTTTGGCTACTAATTCATCTCCCGGAACTTCTAATATAATTTCTGTAGTCTTATTTTCTTTATTTCCAACATTTTCCAGTTTCAAGAATATATTAGCATTAATGATTTTGTCATAATATTGATCTAATTTTAGAACTTTTTTATTTAAAAAAGCTAATAGAGTATCTTGTGCATTAAAGTTTACTGCTTGAACATTAATTTTCATTTTTTTTATTTTTATGCCCAAATGGATGGGACTGATTAAATACTTTTTTTAAATCTTCTATATTGTTGTGTGTATAAACTTGGGTTGCTGCTAAACTGCTATGTCCCAATATTTCCTTAATTGAGTTTATTTCTGCCCCATTGTGCAATAGATGGCTTGCAAAGGTATGGCGTAGCATATGAGGACTTTTTTTGTGTTTGGTAGTTGCGGTAGTTAGATAGTTGTGTATAAGGTTATATATATACTTTTCACTCAGAATTTTACCGGTTTCATTTGTAAATAAATATTCATAAGGTATACCAAACTTGTTTTTATAGGCTATAAATTGCCTTATCTTTTCGGTTAAGTCTTGGGTAATAGGTATAAGTCTTTCTTTGTTTCTTTTTCCAGTTACAATTATAGATTTATTGGTTAAATCTATTTTTGAGGTTTTGAGTTGCAAAAGTTCCATCCTTCTGATGCCAGTTTGGTAAAAGATTTCAAAGATGAGATGATTTCTAATTGTTTTAAAATGATCTTGATTCTTATTTTCTTCTTCACTAGTATTTATATATTTTTCTACTGAATAGATTTCTTCTTCTGTGTAGGGAACTAAAACTTTTTTCTTTTGTTTTAAGTTTTGCAAAGAATGAGTTGGATTTATTTCAAGATAACCGATCTTAAGTAAAAATTTAAAAAAGCTTCTTATGGATGAAATTTTTCTATTAATTGACCTTTCGGATAATTTTTTATGAGATAAATGTATGATGAAATTTCTTAATTGTTTAGCGGTAGCTTGATCAATTTCAGAAATACTTTCTGTTTCTGAAAAGAATTGTTTAAGATCAAGCAGATCTCTTTCATAGCTTTGTATGGTTAAGGGAGAATACTGTTTCTCTAAATGAAGATATTCAAGAAATTTTTGTAACATAAAAAAAGCCTACTTTTCAAAATTAAAAATAATTTTAAAAAATAGGCTAATATTTTGTAGAAAAAGTTTTTTATGCTTCTTCTTGACTTTGCAATCTTTGTTTGTAAGCTGCTCTAATAACCTGTTGTCTTTTAGTAACAGAAGGTTTTATAAACTGTTGCCTTTTTCTTAATTCTTTAACAACACCTGTTTTGTCGTATTTTCTTTTATATTTTTTTAGAGCTTTATCAATAGACTCTCCATCTTTTACAGGAATGATTAACATAATAACATCTCTTTTTTGTTCTTCATTTATTTTCGAAGTGCAAATATATGAAGATAATTTGCAAACGCAAATTTATTTTTTATAAATGAGAAATCTCATTTCAATGAAAAAGTAAAATTTTATTATTTTTATTAAAATAGGAGTATCGGTTAGTAATTTATAAAAATCTCATTTTTTATAGTAAATTTGAACTTTGAATATAAATATCTAACCAAAAATACATATGAAGTCTCAAGAAGATGTTTTAAAAAAGGTAGTTGCCCATGCAAAAGAATATGGGTTTGTTTTCCCTTCCAGTGAAGTATATGATGGATTATCAGCTATTTACGATTACGGTCAAAATGGTGTCGAATTGAAAAATAACATTAAGCAATATTGGTGGAAAGCAATGGTGCAGATGAATGAAAATATCCTAGGCATCGATTCTGCTATATTTATGCATCCTACCATTTGGAAGGCTTCGGGGCATGTAGATGCTTTTAATGATCCATTAATTGATAATAAAGATACTAAAAAGAGATTTCGTGCAGATGTATTAGTGGAAGAGTTTGCAGAAAAATTTGAAGATAAAGCAAAGAAAGAAATCGAAAAGGCTAAAAAAAGATTTGGGGAAACTTTTGATCTTAAGCAATTTGAAAGTACCAATCCGAAAGTGTTGGAATATAGAAAACAAAAGGCAGATATATTACAAAGATTGGCAAAATCTTTAGAAACAAATTTAGCAGATACTAAAGCTTTAATTGAAGAGTTGGAAATTGCAGATCCGGAGACAGGTTCTAAAAATTGGACCGAAGTTCGTCAGTTTAATCTAATGTTTGGGACCAAATTAGGTTCAACATCCGATTCTGCTACGGATTTATATTTAAGACCTGAAACAGCGCAGGGTATTTTTGTAAATTATTTGAATGTTCAAAAGACAGGAAGAAAAAAATTGCCTTTTGGGATTGCTCAGATTGGAAAAGCGTTTAGGAATGAAATTGTTGCAAGACAATTTATTTTTAGAATGAGAGAATTTGAACAAATGGAAATGCAATTTTTTGTACCTCCTGGCACTGAGCTTTCTTATTTTAAAGAATGGAAGGAAAAAAGGTTAAATTGGCATTTAGCATTAGGTCTAGGAAAAGAAAATTATAGATTTCACGATCATGAAAAATTAGCTCATTATGCGAATGCTGCGACAGATATAGAATTTCAATTTCCTTTTGGTTTTAAGGAACTTGAAGGTATTCATTCCAGAACAAATTTTGATTTATCTGCTCATGAAAAATATTCCGGTAAAAAACTGCAGTATTTTGATCCGGAACAGAATGAGAGTTATGTTCCTTATGTAGTAGAAACCTCTGTAGGGCTAGATAGGATGTTTTTGGCTCTTATGTCTAAATGTTTAAAAGAAGAAAAGCTTGAAGACGGAACTTCTAGGATAGTACTAAGTTTACCTCCTGCATTGGCTCCTAATAAAGTTGCTATATTTCCATTGGTTAAAAAAGACGGTCTACCTGAGTATGCAGAAAAGATTTTCAATGATTTGAAATTTGATTTTAATGTGATGTATGAGGATAAAGATGCTATTGGTAAACGTTATCGCAGACAAGATGCCATCGGTACTCCTTATTGTGTTACTATAGATCATGACACACTTTCAGATCATACGGTGACTATAAGGAATAGAGATACAATGAAACAGGAAAGAGTATCTGTAGATTCTTTGCGTGAAATAATAGGGGAGAATGTAGATATTAAATCTTTACTGAAAAAAATATAAAAAGATTCTTTATACTATATAAATGTTATATTTTTAACGAACAGTAGTTTATTGATATTAATTCCTATCTACGTGTCAAATAAAATTAATTTTTATTTATGAGTAGATAGGAATATTAATTTTAAATGGTAAAAAATATTTATAGAAATATAAATAAATATTGAATTAAATAAATAGGATAAATTTACAAATATGAAAGAGCATACTTTTACTTATAAAATATCAGCAGAAGATTATTTGACTCATCAGCTCTTTGGTGCTTCAATGAATCAAATAGTTAAGGGACAAAGGAAAAAGGGCTTACTTTTATGGACTTCGGCTTTCTTTGTTCTTGCAATTATTTTTTTATTTTTAGGCAACTATGCCTTAGCAGCCTATTTTGGGATATTTGGAGTTGGCTTTATATTTATATATCCGATTTATTCTCGATGGATTTATAAAAGATATTATAAACGTTTTGTTTATCGGAATTTTAATAAAACAAAATTAGAGACTATTGGGTTGAAATTTTCAACTACTGATATTGTCCTTTCAAACGGAAAAAACGAGGGTGGAATTCCTATATCAGAAATAGAAATAATATACGAAATACCTTCTCATTATTTTATAAAATTAGATAGGGGAAGGAATATTATAATTCCAAAATCGCAAGTAGAAGCTAAGGATATATTAGCTAAAAATATTATGGATTTAGCCGAAAATCATTCTATTCCGTTTGAAAAAATGTTAGATTGGAAATGGAGATAGTTACTTTTTAATTTCTAATTTTTTAAGTATTAATAATAGTTTTTCTTTTTCTACATCTGTGAGTTTTTTCATATATATACCTTTCTTTATATTCGAAGAATCTTTTAATTGTGGAAATATTGATAGATCACAATATGTTTTTAACATATATAAGGTAAATGCCGGTGCAGGTATGTCAAAAGTATATCCGTAGCTTTGGGTAACATTAAAGTTGAGCGTACCGAGCTTTTCTTTTGAATATTTTTTTATTACATAATTTTCAGGTCTAATTAAAGCCTTTTTAGAAAAACCATGAATGTAATTAGATAGTTTAAATTGTGGCAATGTTTTTTTTAATATAGAAGGATAGCTAATGCATAATAGTGCCAAAAAATATAGAGAAGTAATAAGAATCAGAGTTGGCAAACGAGCAAAACGTATTTGTGAAATTAAAATAAAAAGCATAGGGTAAATACCGTCTAAGAAAAATCTATATTGTCCCGAAAATAAAAAGGTTATTATAAACTTAAGTAGAATAAGACTCCACAACGATAAGAAAATAAATTTCTTTTTATATATAGAAAAAAATCCAAAAACAATAGTTACTACACTTATAAAGATATTAACAACAGTTTGCAACTCTCTTAGAGAAAACCAATAATAGATTTTTTCATAAATTGAAAAGTTATATGCTTTTTCAGCAGAAAAATAATGATCGAAAGTATAATAAGCAGCTTCTTGCTTAGAAATTTCCAGAATTTTACTATCTGTTAGCCAGTATGTGGGTATTTTTGTAAATGTTACAGGAAATAATAGGGTAGAGGAAACAATGAAATTTTTAATCAAGTATAAAACTACCAATAGAATTGGAAAGAGGTAATAGTTGTAATGTAAGATTTTTCTTCCGTGCTTACTCAGACCTACTATAAAAACCCATAAAGGAATCCAAAATGCAACTGGTTTTACGATAAATGCAAAAGTAGATAGTATTAGTAGAGTTTGAAAATTAGTTTTTTCTGAATTTTTATATAATTCATTTGTAATTAATAAGCACAAAAAAAATACAATTATATCCGGAGTTGCACTTTGTACGTATAAAAAATAGAATGGAATGAAAAGTAGTAATAAAAAAGCTTTTCTTTCAAAAATATAAATCAGAAAAATGACAGAAATACATACATTTAACCGAATATAAATGTCTAAGGTTGAATCGAAGCAAGCTTGAATGAAATGAAATGAAGATAGCTGGCCCAATGCCCAGTTAATATTAGCTAATCCGCATACAGTTCCGTATTGATTAAGCCAATTTATAGTAGGAATATAATATCCAAAATGATCAGAGTTAAATGGATAATAAGAACCTACTAATAATATAAATGCTGTGAATAACCAAAACCAACATGATTTGAAGACATGATTTGAAGTTAATAATTTATAAAGATGAAATTGCTTAAGAAAATAAGGTATGCTTGATAAGGCGATACATACAATTTCTATTTTTCCATCTAAAGGGCTCACTAAAGAAAGCAAAAAAGATAATACAAAAAGTAAGGCAAATCCCAATAAAGAAGTGATCGCTAAAGAGTTATTTTTTAAGTGAAGAAAATATTTTAGCCATGCTCCCCAGCCAATAGAGGACAAAAAAATCCCCCAAACAGATAAAATTTCATAAAGCATATATTTAGAATATGTTCTTGTAGGTAAATATACTAAAATATCTATATAAATTTTTTTAACCGTCCTGATGTATTTTTTTTATATTTGAATTCAATCCATTATGTATAAATAAATCATGAATAATTTCGATATCATAATAATTGGATCCGGCCCCGGAGGCTATGTCGCTGCAATTCGTTGTACTCAATTAGGATTTAAAGTTGCTTTAGTTGAAAAATATTCAAGTCTTGGTGGGACTTGTTTACATGTGGGATGTATTCCTTCCAAAACCCTATTAGATGCATCTGAACTTTATGAAAAAGCAATGTATAATTTTAAAGATTTAGGAATTGAAATTATTCAGCCTCAAATCAATTTTAGTAGAATGGTTCAACGTAAATGCGAAGTAGTGGAACAAACAAGTAAAGGAATCAATTATTTAATGGAAAAAAATAAGATTACTGTTTTTCATGGAGTCGGTACTTTCAAATCTTATAAGGAATTAGAAATAAAAAATGCAGAAGGAAATATAGAAATACTTCAATCCAAATATTTCATTATAGCTACTGGTTCAAAGCCTATAAATCTTCCATTTACCCAAATCGATAAAGAACGAATTATTACTTCAACAGAAGCATTAAATCTTAAAGAAATTCCTAATCGCTTATTGGTAATAGGCGGAGGTGTTATCGGCTTAGAACTTGGATCGGTATATAAACGATTAGGTTCGGAAGTTACGGTTATTGAATATTCAGATAGATTGATACCTACTATGGATGGAGGGGTATCTAAAGAGTTATTAAAAGTAATGAAGAAAAAAGGCGTGAAATTTTCTTTATCTACTGAGGTGAAAAATATAATAAGAGAAGCTAATAAAGTTATTGTAAAGGCTTCAGATAAAAATGGAAAAGATATGCTATTTGAAGGAGATTATTGTTTGGTGGCAGTAGGTAGAAAACCTTATACAGAAAATTTAGGACTTGAAAATGTTGGTATTGATATTGATGAGATAGGCAGGATAAAAGTAAATAATCAATTACAAACCAATATTCAGAATATATATGCCATAGGAGATGTGGTACGAGGGCCTATGTTAGCGCATAAGGCTGAAGAAGAAGGAATTTTAGTTGCAGAGCAATTAGCTGGGCAAAAACCTCATATAGATTATGCACTTATTCCTAATGTAGTCTATACCTGGCCTGAAGTATCAGGGGTAGGGAAGACCGAAGAGCAATTGCAGCAAGAGGGGTATAAATATAAAATCGGACAATTTCCGATGCGAGCCCTAGGACGTTCCCGAGCTAGTGGAGATACGGATGGTTTTGTGAAAATATTAGCTGATCAGGAAACGGATGAGGTTTTGGGTATACATATTATAGGGGCTCGTGCAGCCGACTTAATTGCAGATGCCGTTACTTTATTAGAATATCGGGCTTCTGCTGAAGACATTGCACGAATGAGCCATGCACATCCTACTTATGCGGAAGCTATAAAAGAAGCAGCTTTAGCTGCTACCGAGAATAGAGCAATTCATTTTTAAAAGTATAAGAAAAATGTACTTCAATTATATTTTATATTAGATGTATTCATTAAAGCAAATCAAAATTTTTTAATCAAATAATTAAATTTATGCTTTTTGAACTTGAAATTATATAATAAAAATATGACTGAGTAAATCAATAAGTTTCTAAATTTTTCTGATACTGTTATTCATATTTTAGTTTCAATATAAGGATTTAATAATATTTTTTATCAAGTTTAAAGAAACTAAGTGGGAATTTTTTGATCGATAATGGAAATTTTAGAATTTATATATATTAAATTATCTTTGGAAGAACTTAAATATTAAAATAGAAACTATTTTTCATAGAGTTTTTTGTGATGCTTAATGATATATAGGTTAGCTTTCTTAAAAATACAATGACTTTTTATAATTTCGTTAGAGGTTTTGGTATAATACCATAATAGGTCTTAGTTTAATTTTTCTATAAACTAGTATAATTCTCTATATCGTTATAAAATTTAAAAACTGCTTTGGATATATTGGCAATAATATTCGCATTAGTTTGATCGTCTTCTTTTGAATCTTTTACAAAAATTGCAATGGTGTATTGTTTTCCATTAGGTAAGTATATAAAGCCAATATCATTATCTGCAGCTTTTAGCCCATTTGCGTTTCTTGAAGAGCTTCCTGTTTTGTGGCCTAAGATAATATTTTCAGGCAGTGAAGCTTTAAGCTTGTCATTGCCAGTAGAGGTATCTATCATGGCTTGAATTAGAAAATCTTTAAAATTATTTGAAAAAAGATCTTTTTTTAGAAATATTTCCAACAATTTAGCTGCTTCTAAGGGCGTAGTCCAATTAACATATTGATTGTTAAAATGACCTTCCATTTCCTTCTCTGTCATAGTAATGGAAAAGTTTTTAATTCCCAAAGTACGAATATACATATCGGTCATTAAGGTCCCATTCATATAATTAAATAAAAAATTGGAAGTATTATTATCGCTTTGCGAAACAGTATATTTTATTAAATCTCCAATAGATATATAAAAATTACCATTAGGACATTCCTTTGCGAGCGGGCTGTATGTTTCAGCATCAATATCTGAATTTTTTATAAATACTTTCGAATCCAACGAAAGTAAATTTTTGTTCATGAAATCCAAGAGTGCAAGTGATTGATGGAACTTGAAAACACTCATCGTTGGGTATTTATTATCGTTGTGTATTGTCAACGTATCTTTTCCATCATAAATGATAGCAACTCCTATAGTTGCTTTTTTATTCTTAATTATAGAATAGATTTCATTTTCTAATCGCTGCTTTTGGGCGTTAAGAGAACAAAAGATCAATGAAAGAAAAATTAAAATTTTTAATTTTTTCATGAAATAAATTTAAATGCAATTTTAGTAAAAAAGAAATAATTTTTATCACATAAACTAAATTTATTTTATAATTAATTTCTTTTCCTTAATTAGGGCATTTTTTTTATCTTTATAAATTTTGTCTAGCTCACTTTTTTGGGTTTTTATTTGATTTTTCGTTAATTGATCATTATTTTCAATCCTTTCCTTATCTCTTTTGTAACTCTTTTCCAGTTGATCTATTTTACGGTCTATCTCCTCTTTTTTTCTTTCTGTATATAGATCTTGCTTATCATTAGATTCATGGCTATTATTATAATTTATATTATCATGTCTCTGGTTAATTCCAAGTTCACGTTTTTGTTGTTTTTTTTCATCTTCGGATAAATGCGGATTTTTACCAATTTCCTTATATTGTTTACCATATTCTTTATTCATTTCGTTCCTTCCACTTTGGGAAAAAGCGAAAGTTGATAACATAAAAAAAGATGCTAAGGTTAATAATTTTTTCATTTTTATTAGTTTATTAATTAATGTTTTTTATACAATTACAATCTAAAAATATGCCATATATTTTTCAATTGTATTCTTATTAATTAATAGCTGTATAACCAATTTTTATATAAAATTTGAAGAATTAATCTAGAAAACTATTATAAAAAATCTTCGACTTCAGCAATAGGTAAGTTTTTTTGTTCTCCGGTTTTAATATTTTTTAGCGTTAACGTTTTTGAGTTGATTTCGTCTTCACCGTAAAAAGCAACAAAAGGTATTTCCTTTTTTTCGGCATAGGTAAATTGTTTTTGCAATTTAGATTTTTCAGGATATAAATCACAGGCTATATTTTTATTTCTTAATTCCTGAATAAGCTTCAGGGCATGAACGCATTCTCGGTCTCCGAAATTGAAAAATAGAATTTGTTTCTGTTGCAAGGTATCCGAAGGAAAAAGATTAAGTTCATCCATTACCAAATAAATGCGGTCTAAACCAAAGGAAATACCTACACCCGGCATGTTTTTAACTCCAAATATTCCAGTAAGATTATCATATCGTCCTCCGCCTCCAATGGAGCCTAAAGAAATATTTTTAGCTTTAACTTCATAGATGGTTCCGGTATAATAGTCCAATCCTCGGGCTAGAGTAAGATTAAAGATGAGCTCAGAAGATTTAAGTTCTATTTCTTTTATTTGGTTATAAATGAATTCCATTTCATTAATGCCGTCTTGCCCTATTTCTAAGTCCAATAGTATATCCTTTAATTTAGATATCTTTTCTTCAAAATTACCCGTAAGCTCTATTATCGGAATTAGTTTTTGAAGAGAGTTTTGTCCAATCCCCTTACTAGCCATTTCTTCTAATACTTTATCTAATCCTATTTTGTCCAATTTGTCCAAGGCGACAGTAAAATCTATTAATTTATCTTCAATGGATGCATATTGTGCAATGGCAGTTAAAAGCTTTCTATTATTTATATGGATTTCTACAGGAATATTCAAATCGGAAAAAGCTGAATCATATAATAAGATAAGATTAACTTCATGCCATAAGCTATTAGAGCCTACAATATCGGCATCACATTGATAAAACTCGCGATAACGTCCTTTTTGGGGTCTATCTGCTCTCCAGACCGGTTGTATTTGATATCGTTTAAAAGGTAAAGTAAGCTGCCCATGATTCATAGCTACATAGCGGGCAAAAGGAACAGTTAAATCATAGCGCAAAGCTTTTTCAGAAATAAAACGAGTAATGGATTTAGAATTCCATTGAGACATATCAGGATTCTTTTTTTTAGCTTCAGCTAGATAGTCACCGCTATTCAATATTTTAAAGATTAATCGGTCTCCTTCTTCTCCATATTTACCGGTAAGAGTATCTAAGTTTTCAAAAGAAGGTGTTTCTAATGATTGGAAACAAAATTTTTCAAAGTTAGATTGAAGTGTTTGAATTATATATCTTCTTTTTTGTAATTCTTTAGAGGTAAAATCTCTTGTGCCTTTAGGAATTCCGGGTTTCATGTTTATTTTTCTTATTAATTAAAACAAAGGTATAGAATAGTTTTCATTTTTTATAGAACTATGGTTTAAGTTTTGTGGATATAATAAATGATTAGTTAATGAAAAAAATATAAAAAGAAAAGGGGCTTAATTTTTAAGTCCCTTTTCTTTTTATACTAAAAAATTTTGAATTTATCTAAAAGGAGAAAAGACTGGGATTTCTGAATCCGGTTCTTTTGTAATTCGATTTCTTAAATCTCTACGGGTTATTTCTATAATCCATGTCCAAAAGGCATGTCCGAAAAATTCAGAAAAATGTTCCGCAAAGGGTTGATCCCATGGAGCCGGTACAGTTCCTAAAATAGGCATTATGATAATATGAAACAGTATATAAATTACTATTCCGTAAACCGTTCCTTGTCCTAGCTTTATTTTAGGATGGTATTCTGCAACCACGCAATAAATCATTGCACAAACAATTGAAAATGCAAAATGGATAATAAAGCTCATGATAGGGCGTGGATTTTCATTAAAATAATACATCAAATGAGAAAGATCATGAGACATTCCTAATTGCTCAAGGAGCTGTTGTGGGGGATTTGTAAAATCTCGTTCAGGAGTACGAGGCGGAAAAGGTACTTCCCAACCGAATTTTATAAAACCAGAAATGATTCCTGATATAATTCCTACAAGTAGAGCTACATTTTTTTTAGGATGTAAAGGTATATTTTTCATAAATAAAATTAATAAAAGGGTTAATAAATAGTCAATTTTTTAATTTTAAAGACTTTTAAATAGTATGTTATTTGTTCATGTAAAACGATTTTCAAAAAAAATGCCTAAAATTTATTTAATACACAATGAGCTAAATAAATAATTTTTAAATAAAATTTTATAAAGTAAAATCTAATATAGATTGTATGTATTTACATTATAATGATTAAATATGATTTAAATTTAGGTTTTTATGAATTGTAATCATCTAAATAACTTTTTTACAAATACATTTGAAAGAATATAAATAATATTAAATTTATTAAATTCGCATTCAAATTTATTTTATAATGCATATTCCTGATATCCCCAGTTATTTTGCTTTAAAAGCAATTCATATTATTTTTATGGTGAGCTATTTTGCGGGGATTTTTTACTTAATACGTCTTTTTGTTTATTTTATTGATACCAAGGAAAAGTCTGAACCCGAAGGAGAAATTCTAAGAAAACAATACATTTACATGATTTCACGTTTATGGGATATTATTACCGTTCCGGCAGGAATCATTATGCTTATTACTGGAATTTTAATGATGATTAATACACGTGGAGATGTTTCTTTTTATATCTTAAGAGAGCCTTGGTTTCATATTAAATTGGTTTTTGTATGTGGGTTGGCTTTATACCATTACTGGAGCTGGAGATGCATAAGGAAAATAAAGCTTGGAAAATTCAATACTACCTCTATAAAGCTTAGAATGATGAATGAAGTTGCTACCATCATCCTATTTGCGGTTATATTTATAGTTATTTTTAAGCAATACTTTATGGGTATGTGGGTTAGTTTATTAATAAGCTTTATTGTATTGGTTTTGGTGATAATGTTGGTAGTAAAATTTGTAAATAGAAAAAAGAAAAAGTAACAATAACATGTTTTCAATTTTTAAGAAAGAACTTTGGGCATATTTTGGAACCTTGGGCGCATATGTAGTTTCAGGTTTATTCCTATTGATATGTTCGTTATTTTTATGGTTTTTTGATAATGATTTTAATGTTTTTAATATAGGATTGGCTTCGTTAAATAACTTTTTTGTACTTGCGCCTTGGATATTATTATTTTTGATACCTGCATTAACTATGAAGAGCATTGCTGAAGAAGAACAAAATGGAACTTTGGTATGGTTATTTTCTCAGCCGATGTCAATAACCTCAATTGTTTTGGGAAAATACTGGGCAGTTATAGTATTGGTAGTGTTCGCTTTATTTCCAACTTCGTTATATGTATATACGATTTATAGTATAAGTATGCCTGAGGGAAATATTGATCTTGGAATTATATGTAGCGGATATATTGGATTACTTTTTTTATCTATGACTTTTGCTTCTATTGGTATTTTTTCTTCTTCTTTAGTTAAAAATCAGGTATTAGCGTTTGTAATAGGTGTTTTCTTTTGTTTCTTTTGTTTTTATGGATTTGAAAACTTAGCTTCCTACAATCTTTTAGGAAATTTCGATTATACACTTCAAAAAATAGGTTTTTTTCAACATTATATCAGCTTTACAAAAGGTATAATAGATACGAGAGATATAGGATATTTTATTTTTATCATTTTAATTTTTATATTATTTTCAATACAATTAATTAATAGAAAAAAATAATGAAAATTATAAAAAAGATACATATAAGTCTGCTATTTTTAATGTTCATTGGTCTTTTTTTAGCTCTTGGATTTTTATATAAACGATTTGATTTAACTTCAGATAAACGATATACGTTGACTGAAAATACGAAACGTTTATTAGAAAAAATAGATGAACCTATGGTTATAGATGTTTATTTAGAAGGAGATTTTCCTGCTGATTTTAAACAGTTGCAAGCTGAAACCATGAGTCTTTTGGACGAATTTAAGCGGATAAATTCGAATATTACTTATACCTTAGTAGATCCTATTAAAGAAAAATTATCTCAGGATACATTACAAGCAATGGGAATGTCGCCCTCAGCTTTGCGGGTTGAAAAAGACGGGATGTCTTCTCAAATAATTTTATTTCCTTATGCAACTATAAAATATAAAGGTTATGGGCAAACCGTTCCTTTAATAATTTCTCAGGCTGGAATTACGGGTGATGAACAAATGGCTAAATCCATTGAAAATCTGGAATACGGTTTTATAAGTGCTATGGATAAGTTAACGGCTGAGCATTTGAAGAGTGTAGGTATCTTGACCAATCAGAAAGAACTGAATCGACTTGAAATGTTTAGTTTAGCCAATAGAATCATTCAAAGTTATAATTTCGGACCTATTTTTCCTAAAGATAGTCAGTCGTTAACTCTTCAAGATTTACCCAATTTAAAAAGATATGATGCCATACTCATAGCTAAGCCTAGAAAAGCTTTTACAGATAAGGAGAAAATAACTATTGACCAATATATCATGAATGGAGGGAAAACTCTTTGGGCAATAGATCAGGTAAATGCAGAAATGGACACTTTGTTAAGATCGAGTAAAATATTAGCCTATCCTAATGACTTGAATTTAACTGATTTATTATTTTCTTATGGTGTAAGAATTAATTCGGGTATCATAAAAGATATTAAAAGTCCCTCCTATATAAATTTACAAGTGGGTAGTATACAAGGAAACGCTCAAAATGCAAGAGTGCCATGGGTATACTTTCCTATGGGCTTTTCATTGAATAACAATCCCATAACTAAAAATATAAATCCGGTTTCTTTTCAGTTTCCCACTTCAATCGATACTTTAGATACTCCGGAAGTGAAAAAAACTATTCTGTATCAAAGTTCTCTTTATACTGCTTTACAAGGGGTGCCCTCTTATATTTCATTAGAAGAAGCAAAAATATCAACTAAAGATAGTACTTATAGCTATGAATATAATAAAGGTCCTAAAATTATGGCAGTATTGCTGGAAGGCAAATTTACATCAGCCTATAAGGATAGAATAGAATCCTTCGGAATTAAAAATTTTTTAAATCAATCTAAAAAAAATAAAATGATTGTTATATCTGATGGAGATATCGCAAGGAATCAGGTTATTAAAGGACAACCTTTACCCTTAGGTTTTGATTATTCTACAGGGATTACATATGGGAATGAAGAGTTTTTAATTAATGCACTGGATTATTTACTTGATGATCATGGGTTGATGCTTTTAAGAAATCGAACTGTACAAATGAGAATGCTGAATAAACCTTTGTTAGTTCTGGATAAATCTTATTGGCAATGGCTAAATTTATGTGTTCCGTTGGTATTGGTTTGTATGATAGGGGGGATCATTATATTTGTAAGAAGAAAAAAATTTAGCAAATAAATCATGGCTATATTGTATCTACTGCCTGCCTATTTAGGCGAAACATCACCTAAAGATATATTTTCTCTTAAGGAGATCGATTTATTGAAAGAAATAAAATTTTTTGTTGCAGAAAATCAGAAATCAGCAAGAAAATTTGTAAAATTTCTTTGTCCGGAGATAACCCAAAGCGATTTAAGTTTTTCAATCTTAGATAAAAGAACTTCGGAAAAAGAGTTGGAATATCTTTCGAAACCATTAAAGGAAGGTAAAGATATAGGTTTGATTTCTGAAGCAGGTTTGCCTTGTATCGCTGATCCGGGTAATCTTCTTGTATCTTGGTGCCATAGGAATGATATACGAGTAATACCAATAACTGGTCCTTCTTCAATAATATTAGCTTTAATAGCTAGTGGTTTAAATGGCCAAAATTTTGCATTTAACGGCTATCTTCCCATAGATGCCGGAGAAAGAAAAAAGGCTATACTGAATTTAGAAAAAATAAGCAAGACAAATGGTTCTTCGCAAATTTTTATGGAAACACCTTATCGGAATCAATCTTTATTTGATCATCTGATTAAATATCTTAACCCTAATACCTTCTTATGTATTGCTACCAATGTTACCCTACCTAATGAATCTATTCGAACATTGTACTGCAAAGAATGGAGGACTAAAAAGCCTAAATTTCATAAAGAGCCCACGATTTTTATCATACAATCTTAAAATTTATGATACACTTTAGTATGTATATCTCCTTAGAAGAGAGGAGCCATTAAAAACGTACTATTTACACTATAAAATAATTTTATTGATAATATCCTTTATAGATCAATATTTAAATTACTTTTGCAATAAGAAAGTAAGAGATTTCTTTAAAAAGATTTTTTTTATTGATCTTTCAATACAAGATTACTTAATTGTAATCGCTTTCTCATTTTTTTGTGGTTTTAGTTTGAGGTCGCTTATGCGACCTTTTTCTTTATATTTTAGTAATTCACAACCTGTTTATATTGTTCAAGGGAATAGCCAATGAATTTTTTTGTAAGTAAGCCGATTATATCCTTTTTAAAAGTTTTTTTTCTAAATTTAGTTATGGGTATTATTCCATTTTCATCACTTAAAATAAAAAATTCTTCTGCTGACTGTGCACTAAATGGGGATAGAGGCATCTCTCTGTAAACATAATCTGTTTTTTCTCGTAAAAAAATGATGAAATTTTTTTTCAATACTGATAATATAGATCCCTCCGTAGAAGAAGGGGTCATAATCATATTATCTTGTATTAAAAATATATTGCCTAGAATAGATCTTGCAATTCTTTTTTCGTTATTGAGCAAAATAACGTCTTGTAAATCATTTTCATTTGCATATTGCTTAGCTATACTATCAATTGGCTGGTATAGTAACATTTCAGTCAATAAATTTGGATATGTAAGTATTTCTTTAAAAACGTCTATTTCATTTTCGCTATCAATAATAAAATTTTTATAGGGTAAAAATTTTATTACAAATGAAGGAGATTTACTTTGCGTGTTTCTATAAACTGTTATTTTTATTCTTCCTTGTGTAATATGCAATTCTTCAGAGAGTATTTTGATTTGGCTTTCGAATAATTTGGGAGTAAATGATAAAGGAATATCAATTCTCATTTTTCTCATAGAAGCCATTAATTGAAAATAAACGTATTCCCAATAAAGAATTTTATTTTGAAATAACCAGCAAAATCCATTTACAAAATCGCCGGAAAAATAATTGTTTTCAGTGTAATTTATATTTAATTGATTTTCTTCAATGCATGTTTGATTGAAAATTATTTTCATACTAAAAATATTAGTATTTTGATTTATTGATGATGGTTTTTAAAGGTCAATTAATATAAAGATAATTTAAGATCCTATAATCTTTTTTAAGGCTTCAATCAAATTTTCCCAATATAATTTGGAATGTTCAAGCTCATTCTCTTCAGCAAAATCTGTTATAACAAGGGCTACATCGCTAGTCACGTCATCCACATTAATAGCCAATTCCCAGTAATATTTGGTGCCTTCATCTTCTTCCCATCTAAATCTTACAAAAGACTCTTCTTTGTATCGGATTAAATTGGCTGATTCTTCTTGATCTCCCCATATGAAAGTAAATTTATCTCCCCTTTCTACCACATCGTCTGCCAGCCATTCACTCATTCCTGAAGAAGTTCCAATATATTCAAATAAAAGAGTAGTGGAACATTTCATAGGAAATTCTAGCTGATATTTTGTCTTATTCATATTTAAATATTCTTTTCAAGTTGCAATATATAAATTTGTTCTATATTTTGAAAATATATTAATCTATACAAAAATTTTCAATTTCGCAAATATGATATCAATATCCTTTAATTGTTTTATATAAAACAGTTAAATAAGTAATATTTATATGAGATAATTTAAAAATTATATTTTTATTAACATTTTTTAGTTTTTTTTAAAATTTTATATATACATTTGTTCACTAATAAAGTTGTATTAATTGAAATTTAGAATATGTAATTATAAGATATAATTTTACTCTGTTAACTAACAAAATATCATAAAAAATGATACAAAGGACTGACTGTGAATTAGTTCATTCTTATATAAATGGAAATGAAAGTGCTCTTAAAGCATTGTTGGATAGACATAAGTTGAAGATATTCAATTATATTAACAGGAAAGTTAATAATCCCGAATTAGCTGAAGACTTATTTCAAGATGTATTTATAAAAGTTATATTAACCCTTAAGGAGAAAAAATATAATGAAGAAGGAAAATTTCTGCCGTGGGTTTTAAGAATTTCACATAATTTGATTATCGATCATTTCAGAGTTACTAATAAAACGAAAATAATTAATGAATCGAGCGGTCAAAATGAGGATTATAATATTTTCGATTTTGTGAAGGTATCAGAACTTTCTATTGAAGATATAATGATTAATGAACAAATTAATCAAGATCTTAAAAAATTAATAGATGAACTTTCTGAGGATCAAAAAGAAGTTTTGGAATTACGCTTTTATAAGGGTTTGAGCTTTAAAGAAATAGCGGAAGAAACAAATGTGGGAATAAATACTGCTTTGGGTAGAATGAGATATGCAATTTTAAATTTAAGAAAACTGATAGAAAGTAAAAATTTAACATTCGTTTATAATAATAAAATTTAATCTAACATCGTTATCTCTACTATAATAATTAAAGTAAAGATAACTTCGATGTATAAGAAATCTATTAATTTTTCAAATGAGAGAAGAGGTCCTTCCGATTGCACTATAAATTTTATTTTAAATTTTTCCAAAAGCATAAAAACTCTCGAATTAAGAAAGCTCAAAGAGTCAATAATATATTGTAATTGAGTTATAAATTATATTTTCTATCCTTGTTTATTTTTTAATTAACCTTATTTTTCTGAAAAAACAATTTGAATACTACGGGAGTAGTAGTTACGGCTACCATTATTAAAACTATAGTCTCAATATGACGCTTTAAATCAAAATCAAATTCATTGAGAAATATATGATAAAGATAATGTCCGGCAAATATTAAAGAAAATGACCAAGCCGTCGAACCTAGAATATTATATAATAAATATTTACCTTTATTCATTTGGACAATTCCGGCTATTATAGGAGCAAATGTTCTAAGTATCGGTAAAAAACGAGCTAGAATAATAGCTCTTCCTCCGTGTTTTTCATAAAATTCTTTTGCTTGGAATAAATATCGTTTTTTAAACAATAATGTATCTTTTTTATTATAAAGATAGGCTCCACTTTTTTTCCCAAACCAATAACCTATTTCATTACCTATAATGCCTGTAATTGAAATTAGGCAAGACAATAATAAAACACATAAAAAGTCTGATTCAATATATGTAATTTCTCGAATTAATTCTTTGCTATATATTCCGGAAAGAAATAATAAGCTGTCTCCTGGAAGAAAAAAACCTGCAAATAAACCAGTTTCTGCAAAAACTATAAATAACACTAAATAAATACCCCCTAACTTTATATAAAACTCCGGATTAACTAATTGTCCCCAACTAAAATCATTCATATGAACATGATAAAATTAAATATTTACAGGTGCAAAGATATTAATATTTACTTAAGAAAAATATTGTTATGAGATTAGAGTTAAATGTTAAAGAATTTATAGATTCTATTATAATTAATTATCCAAAAAAATAATAAGTTATAAAAATTGCTGCTATTACACCCAATAAATCGGTAAGTAATCCTGCAGATAATGAATAACGTATTCTCTTAATACCAACACTTCCAAAGTAAAGAGCAATAATATAAAAAGTTGTATCGGCGCTTCCCTGAAATATACATGTAAGTCTACCTACAAAAGAATCTGCGCCATAGGCTTGCATAGTTTCAATCATAAGGGCGCGACTACCGCTGCCACTAAGCGGTTTCATTAATGCTGTTGGCAAAGCCGGAATAAATTCAGTTGAAATATGTAAAGAAGACAAGCAATAGGTAACAGAATTAATAATATAATCCATAATGCCACTGGTCCTTAATAAGCTTATAGCAGCTAACATGGCTATTAGATAAGGAATTATTTTTACGGATACTCCAAAACCTTCTTTAGCTCCTTCGATAAAACTATCGAAAACGTTTATTTTTTTTACAAAAGCTCCTGTTATAAATATAACGGGAATTAATAATAAAAGAACATTGCTTAAAACTCTTGATGGGGTGCCTTGTTCAAAATTGATATATTCCTGATTAGTTTTATTAATAAGTTCAGGTGTTATTTTTTTGTCTTTTATCTTTATTTCATTTTGAAATGTGGTCGGATATAATTTTATTAAATCATTGGTTGAAGTATTTTCTATATCGATAGATTTAGGGGTGATTTTTGAAACATATTCAACTGCAGCTTTAGTACGAGAAGCAGTAGAATATTTAATAAAATAAGAAAGACCGAATATAATCAATATTGCTAAAAGTAATCCTAATACTACATCACGACTTAATAAATTAAGTCGTTGCTTTATTCCGACAATTATAATACCAAATAGGGTAGTACAAAAGGTTCCAATAATACATGGAATAAAAATATCGGTTGGATCTTGAGCTCCGTTTAGATAGCGAAAAAGCATGATAGACGTAGGTATTAATGTTAATCCAGAGGTATGCAATACTAAAAACATAATTTGGGCATCTGTTGCCGTATCTTTTTTATTATTTAAAGTTTGCAAACTATTCATTGCTTTTAGTCCTAAAGGAGTTGCTGCATTATCTAAACCAAGCAAATTTGCACTAAAGTTCATCATCATATTTCCTATTGCCGGATGCCCTTTAGGTATTGAAGGAAATAATTTTGAAAAAAATGGAGATACTATTTTAGATAAAAATCTGATAGCCCCGGCTTTTTCTCCGATTTTCATTATTCCTAACCAAAAAGTCATCATACCGGCCAAAGGTAGGGCAATATCCATTACGGCAATTTTTGTGGTACTAAATAAACCATCGACCATGTACTTAAATACGACAGTATCTCCTAAAAATATAAGTTTAAATAATCCTACTAAAAAAGATATTACAATAAAGGCAATCCAAATATAATTAAGAGTCATTAGTTTAAATAAGTATTGAAGATTTGAAATTAGATGAGATGAATTAAAAAAAGAAAAGCTAATAAAAATTAGCTTTCTGTGATTGTATAAAATTTTAATTTATTTCTTTATTCATTAGCATATCCACACATTGTGAAATGGTATTTTTTAAATCTTTTCTATGTGAAATAATGTCTATAAATCCTTTTTCTAGAAGAAATTCAGATGACTGAAAGCCTGGAGGTAGATCTTTACCAATAGTTTCTTTAATTACTCTAGGTCCTGCAAATCCTATCAATGCACCGGGTTCTGCAATAATAATATCTCCGGTTGAGCCATATGAGGCCGTAATTCCTCCAAATGTTGGATCGGTTAAAACTGATATATAAGGTAAGCCTGCTTGGCTTAATTGTGCTAATTTTGCTTCAACTTTTGCCAATTGCATGAGGGATAGACCTGCCTCTTGCATTCTAGCTCCTCCAGATTGGCTTATAATCACATAAGGTAAATTATGTTTAATGCAATAATCAATGGCTCTTCTAATTTTTTCACCTACTGCAGAACCTACAGATCCTCCGATAAAACTAAAATCCATGCAAGAAATGTAAATTTCTTTACCATTTACTTTGCCTACAGCATTTCGTATGGCTTCAGTTAAATTAGTTTTGGATTGGGCTTCTTTTAATCGATCTTTATAAGGTTTAGAATCGGTGAAATTTAAAGAATCTTTACTATGGACTTTAGTATCAAGTTCTTTGAATTGACCATTATCAAATAAAATTTCATAATATTGGGTACTTCCGATTCTCACATGAAAATCATCTTCCGGACTTACATAATAATTAGCTCTTAATTGATCGGTCTCGATAATTTTTCCTGATGGAGTTTTATACCATAACCCCTTAGGAACATCCATCTTTTCGCTAATATCAGTACTGATGTTTTTCTTCTGTCTAGTAAACCATCTCATATATTCTGTTTTACATTTTGATTGTAAATATAGGAAAAAAATGAAGAAATGAAATTTTATGTTAAAAGATCCTTAATAAAATTAGTTTATATAGTTTATTATTATAGTATCTTTACATTTGGTGAATTTAACCTCAAGAGATTTGTAGTTAAGAATATAATCAGGGCAGGGGACTTCCTGAGCATGACTTTTTTTGAAATTTATTTTTCCTTTAACAAGAACAGTATCTTTTATATAATCGAGTGACAATTTTCTAAATTTTAATTGGCGAATACTTTGGTCCGAAAGCTTCAAAGGCTTAGTTTTGATTTCAGCGAGAACTCTATCATTGGGTAGATAAGACCAAGAAAATATCTTTTTTCCGAATATAAATAAAATAAATATTAAACTGATGAAAAATCCGGAAAGATATAGGCTTAACCTCTTAGTAAAAGTCATAATTAAATAATTAATAAATGAATGTCTTGATAGGGAAGGTCGTACCAGTTGGATATTTGCCTATTAGTTATTCTCCCTCTATACATATAAATACCTTGACAAATTCCACGATGCTTTCTAAACATAGCTTCAAAACCTCCTTGATCACATAAATTTAAAAAATAACTTAAAAAGAAATTGCTTAATGCTTTAGATGATGTTCGAGCGAATTTAGAAGTTATGTTGGGAACACAATAATGTAAAACTTCATGTTTAATAAATGCTTCATTTTTAGGATTTATCTCTGAAGTTTCAAATATACCTCCATTATCAATACTAACGTCAATAATTACAGAGCCCGGTTTCATTCTTTTAACAACGGATTCAGGGACAATAATGGGAGCTCTTAATTCTCCTTTTAAACATCCTATGACTACATCGCAACGAATAAGTGCTTTATTAAGCTCTTTAGGATCCAAGGTTGAGGTATATACTCTTCTTCCTAATAGTTCCTGGAATCTCCGTAAACGAGTAAGAGAATTATCAAAAACTTTTACGGTAGCTCCTAAGCCTAATGCCGATCTGGCTGCACTTTCTCCTACACTTCCTGCTCCTATAATTACAACATTAGTGGGCCGAACGCCAGTTATTCCTCCTAGCAAAAGTCCACTACCATTATGTGATGAAGATAGTAATTCTGCTGCTATAAGTATGCTTGATGTTCCTGCCATTTCACCTATAAGCCGAACAATTGATAATTCATTATGTTCATCCCTTATATATTCATATCCTAAAGCTGTTATCTTCTTCTTTGAAAGATTTTCGAAATATTCTTTAGATTGAGTATTAATTTGTACGGCAGATATTAGATAAGTATTAGGTTGTAAATGTTTTATTTGGTCTACAGTTAGTGGCTTAACTTTTAAAATTATTGGTTGAGATAATACTTCTTTAGGGTCGTATGATATTTTTGCTCCTGCCTCGGAATATAGCGTATCTGAATAATGTGCTCCTAATCCAGCTCCACTTTCCAATATTACATCAATTCCATTGGAAGTAAGAACTGATACGGCATCAGGGGTAAGCGCAATCCTACTTTCAATCAGATGATCTTCTTTAGGAATACCTATGCTAACTTTTCCTCCTTTTTTTATTACATCGATCCTTTCCTCTAGAGGAATAAGTTCTTCTTCGGAAAAAGGTGTATAAATACTCATTTTAATTAAATGTTATATACCTGGTTTGATCCACCAAATTTAATAAAATTTTATGATGCTCGGGTAATTCATTTTCACATATACTTGGCCATTCTATAAAACAATAATTATCAGAATCTATGTATTCGTTAAATCCAATATTAAATAATTCTTCAACATAATTGATACGGTATAAATCAAAATGAAAGATTTTTCCCGAGGTTGAAAGATATTCATTGACTAATGAAAAAGTTGGACTCGTTACAGAATCCGTACAATTTAACACCTTACAAAGGTATTTCACTAATGTAGTTTTTCCTGCACCTAAATTTCCATTAAGTGTAAAAATCTTATATTTTGACTTTGAAATTATCTCTTCAGCTGCCCTTTCTAAATCAAAAAATGTATTTATAATAAAGTTCATAATGAAAAAAATTATAATAAATATGTACAAAATTAAGTAAATAATTATTTCTATATTTGTTATTTAGAATTCTTCAAAAAAGAAGTATGAGAATTACTTATAAATCACTTTCTTTATTCATAGGGATAGGATATTTTATAATAGGAATTTTAGTTATTATTTATAAAAAATTTTTTATTGAATTGGAGCCTATATATTCTTGGATTTTAGGGGCTTTATTCATTATATATGGTTTATTTAGGGCTTATAGGTCTACAAGATATATAAAAAAGAATGAATAACAAAGTATTTATAAAATTTACTTTATTTTTAGCTTTTATAATAATGTTGATTTCTTGCCAAAAAGATATCCAAAAGAAACAAGCATATCGTAAAGGTACTTTAATTTTAGCTATTGATCCATCTTTAACTAATTTAGGTTCTTCATTAGCTGAGGTTTTTCAATCTACATATCCAGATTCGAAGATCATATTCAAGCAAGAAGTAGAAGATTTAGTAATTGCTGATCTTTTGAATGGAAAGATTTCAATGGCAATGACTACAAGAGATTTGACTTTAGATGAAGCAAAAATTTTATATAACAGGACGAATGTAAATTATATATCCTCGCAAATAGCTTGCGATGCAACTATTTTTATCGCATCAAAGCAAAGTTCAATAAGTGAATTGGATCTTAGTTCATTAAAATCCAATATCGAATCGAAAGAGAGTAAAGTTGTGTTTGATGGTGGTAATTCAAGCAATTTTAATAACTTAAAAAAAAAGTTAGGATTTAATCTTTCTAAAGATCAGAAAATAAATTCATTTACTAATGGTAAAGAAGTAATCGATTTTGTAAGTAAAAATACTTCACATATTGGGGTTATAGGATTTGATGAGCTTAGTGAAGAAAATAATAATGAAGTTAAAAAGTTTCTATCAAAAGTAAAAATTTTACCAATAAAGATTAAGGATACTAGAATATACCCGACAGTTCCCAATTTAAGAAAGGGTATATATCCGTTTACAAAAAGAATATTTCTATTAAATGCAGAAAACAGTTTTAAGGTTGGTAGTAGTTTTGCAAGATTCTGTGGATCTCAAAGGGGACAACTTATTGTCACTAGGGCTGGGCTACAACCTTACTATTTATATGAGAGAAGAGTAGAATTACATTGATTAATTATGCTTAAGAGATTAATAAAATAAATTTGCTAAATTTTTTATATTCTTAAAATGATACTAACTAAACATAAGTAAATTTAATAAAATTAAGTACAATAAAAAAATAAGATATAGAATGAATTACACGAAAAAAGAAATGGGTGCCACATTTGTAATTTCTGCTATGATGTTATCAGGATTTATGAATGCACAAAGTATTCAAGAAGGTATAAAGTATTTAGGAAGCGACCAATTCAACAAAGCAAAAAATACTTTTGAAAGTTTAGTAGCTCAATCTCCCTCTGCTGATAATTATTATTACTTAGGGTCTTATTATTTATCTATATCAAAGCCAAATATTGAGCTTGCTTCTAAAAATTTCAATAAGGGATTTGCCTTAGATTCTAAATCAAATTTAAATAGTATTGGGTTGGCAACCATAAAATTGTATCAAGGAAATAAAGCAGAAGCGAATACTGAGTTCGAAAATATAGCTAAAGGATCAAAATATAAAAATGCAGAAATTCTGTTTCAGATAGCAAAAGCTTATCAATTATTTAATAATAAGCCGGAAAGCTCTGATTATGATAAAAGTATAGAATATCTTCAAAGACTGTTAGATTTAGTGAAAAGCAAAGATAAGGCTGAATATTATATTCTTTTGGGTAATGCCTATTTAGAAAAAAAAGATCCGGGTAAAGCATTGTCAAATTATAACAAAGCTTTAGAAATTTCAGAGGATAAATCCCTACCATATTCATTAATAGGTAATATATGGGGAAGAACTAATGGACAAGTAAAATTAGCTACTGAAAATTTTGATAAGGCATTGGCTGCCAATCCCAATAACCCTTTAACATATAAATATTTATCGGAATTTAATTTTAGAACCGGTAATTATAATGATGCTTCAAATAATTTACAAAAGTACATTTCTTTGACTGAGAATAATGATTCTTACACCCAATTCGAATTAGCCAAGATTTCTTATTATGTTAAAGATTATAGCAAATCTCTATCAATTTTGAATGCTAATTGGAATGATATTTCGGATCCATTAAAGTATAAGTTAAAAGCTTTGGTATTAATTGAGAATTCAGAATTTTCTGAAGCATATAATAATATGAATCAATATCTTAAATCTACACCACAATCGAAAAGAGAAGGATCGGATTATGGTATTTTAGGAAAAATTCAATCTTCTCTATTATCTTCAGCAACTGGTCAAGAAAAAGAAAAATTAGAGAAAGAGGCTGTATTCAATTTGACTAAAGCTTTAGAAGGAGGAGACAGAACTTATGATTATCAAGCCATTCTGTTGACCTTACGTCCTGGTGCATCTACCCAAACTGCAATTACCAATTCCAAAATAGAAGCTTTAAAAAAATTGGTAGCTGCTAATGCTAATGATACTACATCGTGGTATAATTTAGCTTTAGAACAATATGAAGCTAAAGATTATTTAGGTTCTATTGAATCATGGGATAAGTTAATATCTTTAATTCCATCATGGGAAGTTGCATATGCCGGAAAAGGAATGGCTTTATATGCGTATGACTCTGATGATAAAAGCGGTCTTGCGGCACAATCATTTCAAAAATATATAGATATGGTTGAACCTAAAAAAGAATATTCAGATAATGAAAAAGCCTATTTGACTATAGCTTATACATTCTTTTCCTATAAAGAATATCAAGCAGGCAATAAAGAAAAAGCAGAAAATTATTTGAATAAAACTTTGTCAATAGATCCTCAAAATAAAGATGCTTTAAATCTTCAAAAATTATTACAATAGTTTATAAAAATTATAAATTTGATAAGCTATTTCATTATTAATGAAATAGCTTTTTATTTAAGTTATAAAATACGTAATGCTTAAAAAAAATAAATTAATTAATAATCGTTATAAATAAAAAATAAAATTCTAACTTCTATAGGAAATTAGAATTAAAAAATAGTTTGAATAAAAATATATTTTATTTATATTTTAGTTATTTTCTCAAAATTGTCTTTAGGTAAATTCCAAGAACAAGATGTAGCCTTTTCATTTAAAATGCCTATCATTTTATTTTCAATATCAAAAATTCTTACGCCATTTAAAGAGGTTTGTGAGGTATTATATATATGTAAGCTAACCGAAATTTCCGGAGAATTATTTACAACTGAATGTATGCCTCCCAAATCTTCTGGAAAAATTGCACCCTCTGAAGCTACGCCTTCTCCTTCATATTTTATAAAATTATTTTCTTCAACATAGCTTATTTCTGTAAGATTTCCTTTCAATACTTTTATTAAGCCATCATAGTTTAAATGATCATGAATAGCTGTTTTATTATTAATTCCCCATAGCATCAATATAGCACAGCAATTATCGGAATATATAGGTATTCTTACATAACTTTCTTCAGGAACATTAATTTCACTAATATTAAAAGCAGCGTCATAATCTTTAAAATCATATTTAAATAATTCTGATGCAACCTGTTTATAATCAGATTTGTTTAATTTTAAATTATCAATGCTTGTTAATAATTTCTCGCTTTTATTTTTAGATATTGTTTCCATAAATATTTTTTTGTTTTTTGATCAAAGATAAGAAATTAGAATGTATATTCATTTAATTCCTATAGATTTAGTAGATATTAAAAGTATTTTACCTTAAATTGTTGGGATATGATATTTTATAAGTTTTCATTATGCGAATTTGTTGATTTATAATAGAGTAAAGACTATCATGAATGATAGTCTTACGTTTTTTTATAATTAAAATTTTATTGAATTAGTTCAACAATCTTATTATCATTATTTACAATAACTTTAATTATTGAATGCTTGGAAAGAGATTTCATAGATTTGTCCCATTTTTTTCCGCTTAATCCAGATTGAGATTTTAATTCACTTAAATCCATTTGCGAATCATTATTCTGCAATAAATTAATAATAACCTTTTCTTCCTCGGTATGCTCAATAGATGACGATTTTTTTTCTGGCTTCATTTGTGGAAAGAATAATACTTCTTGTATAGAAGGATTATTAGTAAGGAACATTATTAATCGATCCATTCCTATTCCTAATCCAGCCGTAGGAGGCATTCCAAATTCTAGTGCGCGTAAAAAATCTTGGTCAATAAACATCGCTTCATCATCTCCCTTTTCTGAAAGTTTTAATTGTTCTTCAAAACGTTCTCGTTGGTCTAACGGATCATTTAATTCAGAGTAAGAATTTGCAATTTCCTTTCCACAAACCATTAGCTCAAAGCGTTCCGTTAAGTCAGGATTATCACGATGCTGTTTGGTTAAGGGCGACATTTCTTTAGGATAATCTATTATAAAGGTGGGTTGTATAAAATTACCTTCACATTTTTCACCAAAAATTTCATCAATAATTTTACCTTTTCCCATGGTTTCATCTACCTCAATACCCATATTTTTAGCTGCCTCTCTTAATTCGTCTTCAGATTTGCCGGTTATATCGAATCCGGTGTATTTTTTTATGGCATTTGTCATGGTAATTCTTGCATAAGGAGCTTTGAAATCTATTTCGTAATCTCCGAATTTAGTATTTGTTGTACCATTAACGGAAATAGCACAATATTCTAATAATTGTTCGGTAAACTCCATCATCCAATTATAATCCTTATAAGCAACATAAATTTCCATTGCAGTAAATTCAGGATTATGAGTTCTGTCCATCCCTTCATTTCTGAAATTTTTAGAAAATTCATAAACCCCGTCAAATCCAGCAACGATTAATCTTTTTAAGTATAATTCGTTTGCAATTCTTAAATATAAAGGAATATTTAGTGCATTATGATGCGTTATAAAAGGTCTTGCCGCAGCTCCTCCGGGTATAGATTGAAGAATTGGAGTTTCTACTTCAAAGTATCCCTTTTGGTTAAAAAAGGTTCTCATTGCATTAAAAAGACGAGTCCTTTTAATGAAGATTTCTTTAATATGTGGATTTACAACAAGATCTACATATCTCATCCTATATCTTAGTTCTGGGTCATTGAAAGCATCATGTACTTTTCCTTCTTCATCAATTTTAGGAAGAGGTAATGGGCGCAATACTTTCGAAAGTAGTGTAAAATCCTTAACCATTACGGTTTTTTCTCCCATTTTTGTCAAGAATAACTCTCCTTCAATTCCAATAAAATCTCCTAAATCAAGTAATTTTTTATAAAAATCGTTATATTTAAATTTATCATCGTCAGGGCAAATAATATCTCTATTAAAATAAAGCTGAATTCTCCCTGTAGTATCTTGTAATTCGGAAAAACCGGCTTTACCTTGAATACGATTAGACATTAACCTTCCGGCAATTACAACTTTCTCTCCTTCCTTAAATTTGTTTTTAATCTCTTGAGTAGTATGTGTTACCTTATATTCGGCTGCAGGATAAGGATTTATCCCGGCATCTTTAAGCTTTTGTAATTTTTCTCTTCGAATTAGTTCTTGTTCTGAAAGTTGCATAATAACAATTTTATCGTGCAAATTTAATAATAATCTGTAAGTACTTTAAAGTATTTATTGCAATAATTTTATAATTTATTATAATTAAAATATTCTTAATAAAAAAAGACAAACAATTTTATGTTTGTCTTTTTTTATTTAATGAAATGTATATTGAATTATCTTGTTAATTTTATTTCATTTATTAGAATATCTGAAATTGGATCTGATATTCCATTTGCTACATAACCATTGGCATCCTTGATAGTTATGTTTTTTAGGTAACTTGTTTTAGCAGTATTGAATAAACCAATTTTTCTAAAAGGAATGCACATTGGAAATTTAAAACTATTCGCAGTAATGTCTTTTGGGTAAATTTTTATTTTTTTATTTAATTCAAGTATCGCACCATTGTCTGCGTATACATCATAAGTCATTTCTAAATTTTCTGAAATTAATTTTCCAGATATAGGATACTTATAATTTAAAAATACATCATATCCATAGGATGTTAATCCGTTGCATGGTAGTATTGAAGCATTTCCAGGTATAAAATTTGAAAAATTTATAGTCCTTTCAAATTCTCCAATTTCCCATAGATCAATAGATTTTTTGAAAATATCTGTAGAATAAACCGGAATTCCTAAGCTTCCGAATGAAAATAATGCAGAGGAATGAAAATGTCCTTTTGAATATGATTTTGGAGATTGAGAAATATTAACGTCGCCAATATTATAAGTATTAACACCTAAAATGATTTTTCCATTTATATCTATGAGATTTGAATCAAATACTTTAATATTAGGTATAATTGAAATTTCCATATTAGTAGTAGCCTCTCCTATCAGGTCACTATCTATTTCATTAACGTGATTAACCGAATTATCATAAATAAAAGTATTTTTTTCATTAGGGTCACTACAATATTTAAAACCTATTTTAAGGGATCGGTTAAAGTTATAACTGAGGTATGATTTATTTTGAATATTAGCCTCTAACTCTGTAGGAAAGTTGATTTGGTTTATGCTAATTCTTACCGGTATATCCCCTAAAAAACTACCGGTAGGTATATTGATGCCAACTTCAATTTTTTTTATTTGATCTAAAATTACATTAGGCATTTGCTCAACAAAATCATGTTTTAATTTTTTATTTATAGCTTTTTCAAATTTTATATGAGGATTAATTGATAAGTTTGTTTGATAAATCATTTCAACTTTATTAGGAAATTTCTGTGTATTAGTAAAACCTAATTTAATTGATAAGGCTGAGGTATATAAAGTATTAGGATTGAAAGATATTCCATCAAATTTAAATTCTTTGTCAAAAATGATAGGTTTAAAAATATAATCTCTATCAAAAGAATTGGTAACTGCTTTTAAAGAATTATTATTTACAGTAGGTTCGGTAGAGGATAATGAAATTTTAAGAGATCCATTTTTAAAAATATCACCTATGCTCGCATCTGTTGTTTGTAAATTATAAGTAGAGTTACTTTGATCTACTGAAGTAATATTTTTAATATAGGTATTTTCATCAGTAATCAAATAGATAGTATTCCCGGATATAAGTTCTTTAGTTAAATCTTCGGATAAAACCTCTAATCTGAATATACCCTTTGACATTTCAGCTTGAGAACTAAGGATTTTACTATTTTTAGAATTTAATATGACTAAATTAGGATTTACCTCCACATTGTCAAATGTGTAATCAACTCCGTCTATTTTTCCTGACTTGTTTATTATATTTTTACTTAAAGAAGGAACTGATGATGAACGGTCATAAAGATCTTCATTATTATTACATGAATAAAGTGCTAAAATTGTACAAATTGTTAAAATAATTTTTTTCATTATAATTATTATTTAGAATTAGTAAAATATTTCAAATCAGGTATTTATATTTTAAATATAAATAAATAAAATATATTATAAAGATAAGTTTATTTTTTTATTTAAAGTATAAAAAAAATATTTATTTATGTAATTATTATTTTTATATATAAACAATTATTATAATGTAGTATATATTTTTTATTATTTAAGGCGATAATTTGTTTAAAATTTTGAATAATTATATGTGAGGATTGAATGATCTTATTGTATAATTTAAGAAAGTGCAAAATGCATATCTAAACAATATGTGAAAAATTAAAATTTTCAATTGTTTAAAAACAATAATATAATTTTATGTAAAAATGATACTTAGTGATAAAGCTAACTATAATTTTATCGGGAAGATGTTTCTTGTATGTTAAAAATATAATTAAGTAAAATAAGGGGTGTCTTAAAAAAAATAATAAAAATAATATTTATACCCATTAAATTATATATGTTTATTTTATTTATAAATAAAAAATTATAATTTTGCCCTATAAATATATAGGTATGCGTAACAAATTTTTAATTTTAATTTTAATTGTTGTAGGTGTTATAAGCCTCTTTTCAAATTATTGGTTTGCAGATGGAACAGCTAAAGCGGTAGCAGATGGCGTAAATTTCAATGCGGCAGATGTATCCTGGATGCTGGTAGCCTCAGTGTTAGTATTTTTGATGACACCGGGAGTTGGTTTTTTTTATGGGGGAATGGTTAATAATAAAAACATTATTAGTACTATTTTTCAAAGCTTTATAGCCATGGTTACCATAACTGTTTTATGGTTTATGTTTGGATTCGGATTAGCTTTTGGACCCGATATAGGAGGAGTAATAGGAGATCCTATACCTCATATGTTTATGCAAGGAATTGGCACAACATCTTCATGGGTAGGTGCACCTACAATTCCCATTCTTTTATTTGCCTTATTTCAATTAAAATTTGCTATAATAACACCTGCATTAATTTCCGGAGGAGTGGCTGAGCGAATAAATTTCTGGGGATATTTACTATTCATTGTAATGTTTTCAATTTTTATTTATTCACCTTTAGCACATGCTACTTGGCATCCAGAAGGAATTTTAGCAAAGGCTGGAATTTTGGATTTTGCCGGAGGTACGGTAGTACACATGAGTTCGGGGTGGGCAGCTCTAGCCGGGGCGATTTTTTTAAAAAAAAGAAGAGATACAACACTTACTGCAGCGCAAGTTCCTTATGTAATTTTAGGCGCAAGCTTACTTTGGATTGGATGGTTTGGATTTAATGCGGGATCTTCGTTTGCAGCCAATGAGTTAGGTGTATTAGCTTTTGCAAATACAACTGCTGCTTCTGCATTAAGTGCCTTAACTTGGGGATTTTTGGAAAAAATTAATGGTAAAAAATTATCCTCTGTAGGAGTATGTGTTGGAGCTGTAGTTGGTTTAGTAGCCATTACTCCCGGAGCCGGATTTGTATCCTTAGGTCATTCCTTTTTTATAGGCTTAATAGCTAGCGTGATAAGTTTTTACATGGTTAAATTTTTTCATAATAATGATGTAGATGATACGCTGGATGTATTTCCATGCCATGGAGTAGGAGGGATGGTTGGAATGCTTCTTACGGGAGTATTTGCAGATAAATCTATAAATAGTGATGTGCCTAGTAACGGATTGTTTTTTGGAGAAAGCGCCCTATTTATCCATCATTTTATTGCCATGATTGTGGTTTCCTTATTTGTATTTTTTGGAACTTTATTAATATTATTTTTAGTTAATAAAATCGTTCCTTTAAGAGTAGATCCTGAAAAAGAAGAATTAGGTTTAGATTTGTCACAACACGGTGAGAAAGTGATATAGAAATGACTGAATAAATTATTATTTAATATATTAATAGATGCTATGTATAAAAAGGATTTCCTTGGAAATCCTTTTTCTTTTATATTTTTGTAATTATCATTATGAAAAATAGTAAAATCATATTAGATTATTTATTAGCGATTTTATGTCTAATTATATTTATATTTCCCATCCTATTTATTTTTATCTTCGTCACAATCGATATTGGGATGTCCGGGTTTTTTATTCAAGAAAGAGTAGGAAAAAATGGTAAAGCTTTCAATTTGTATAAGTTTAGAACAATGAAAGGAGAATATAGTTCTTCAATTACTACAGGAGAAATGCGAATAACTAAACTGGGCAAATTCTTGAGAAGATACAAATTGGATGAAATACCACAAATATTTAATATATTAAAAGGCGATATGTCCTGGGTTGGTCCCAGACCGGATGTTTTCGGATATGCAGATAAATTAGAAGGAGAAGATAGAATTATTCTTTCAGTAAAGCCAGGAATTACTGGTCCGGCACAATTAAAATATAGAAATGAAGAAGAAATTCTTTCAAAAGTAAAAGATCCGAAATTATATAATGATAACATAATTTGGAAAGATAAAGTTAAGATAAATAAAGATTATATTGAAAATTGGAGCTTCACAAATGATGTTAACTATTTGTTAAGAACTATATTTGTCAATAAAAATAATTAAAATTATGATAAAGTTAGCTATTTTTGATTTAGATGGAACATTGCTTAATACGATAAATGATTTGGCTGATTCATGCAATTACATATTGCAAAAAAATAATTTTCCTATACATCCTGTTGACTCTTACAAATATTTTGTGGGTAATGGAATGAGCAAAGTAATAGAAAGAGCACTCCCGGTAGATATAAGTATAAACCCTGATATAGTTGAAAAACTAAGAAAAGAATTTATTGAATATTATAAAATTCATTCCATGTGCAAAACAGCGCCTTATACAGGAGTTATAGATATGTTAAAAACATTATATTCCATGAATATAAAGTTAGCTGTTGCATCAAATAAATTTATTGAAGGAACTCAAATGTTAGTAAGTCAATATTTTAGTGAAATCAATTTTTCTTCTGTATTAGGTCAAAGAACAGAAGTACCAATTAAGCCAAACCCACAAATTGTATATGATATAATGAATGAAACAGAAATTAAGGATAAGAATGAAATTCTATATATAGGCGATACAGGAATAGATATGCAAACCTCAAAAAATGCAGGAGTAAAGGGTATAGGAGTATCATGGGGCTTCAGGTCTAAGAAAGAGTTAATAGAAAATGGAGCCGAATATATAATTGACAAACCGGAAGAAATATTTGAATTAATAAGATAAAAGAAAAACTTACCATAATTTTAATATAATATGGAGAAATCCAGAGTTCCTGTCTTAGATGGATTCAGAGTTTTAGCTATAGGTATGGTTATGCTAGGACATTATTATAATTTTTCAAATAATAATATAGTAAAATATTTGGCAATACATGGATATTTAGGTGTACAATTTTTTTTCATTATCTCAGGATTTGTTATTTCAATTTCTCTCAAAAACTCTCAAAATTATAAACAATTTTTAATAAAAAGATATATTCGGTTAGCTCCAGGAATGTTTGTTTGTTCTACGTTGACTTTTCTATTTTTTAAATTTGTTTATACAGGATCAGGATATGGATATTCAAAAGACCCGGTTAATTATATTATAGCCAATACTTTTATAGACCCCCATGTTATAGACGTGTTTGTAGGATATATTAAATATTATTACATTGATAATTCCTATTGGAGTTTATGGATAGAAGTAAATTTTTATATAATAATAGGATTTTTGTATTTCTTATCACCCAAAAAAGTGATAAGAAATTATACGCTGATTTGTATCATTGGTATACCGATATTTATTCTATTTTCCAGTAAAATGGGACATAGCATATTACAAAATTATATTACTCTCGAAAAAATAAAATATTTTAAATTAATTAGCAGGTCTTTTGCATTTTTTCACGAATGTTTATGGTTTCTTATAGGTCTATTTTTACATAAATTATATCTTAACAAAAGAGATTATAAAAATATATTCATAATGTCATTTATAATTATTATTCTAACATTATGGGGACGGGAAATAAAGTTATTATTTATTTATTTTTTGATTCTATGTATTTTTTTAGTTTTTATTTATTTTCCCAAATACCTCTCTTTTTTAAATAACAAATGGTTTTGTAAATTAGGTATAGCCTCTTATTCATTATATTTAATTCATTACCATATAGGAGTTGCTACTATAAAATGTATATTTAAATATTTAGGAAGAGAAGTACTTTTAGTTCCCTTAATAATAGCTTTTTTGGCATGTATGTTTTCCCTATATAGTTATAAATATTTAGAAACTCCATTATCAAGAATTCTGAAAAAAATATTGCTAAGAAAATAATGGTAATGAAAAATATTAGTTAAATAAATAAAAAAATTTTAAAAGAAAGAAAAAATATACTACTTTTGCACGCAAATTAAATGGCCGCGTAGCTCAATTGGATAGAGCGTCAGATTACGGCTCTGAAGGTTGAGGGTTCGACTCCTTCCGCGGTCACTAAGCTATAAACCTATCCTACAAAGGGTTTGTAGCTTTTTTTATTAAATATCAAACTTGTAGTTACAAAACCACAATGCAAGCAGCAATGTAATTACTATGACAAAAGAAACAAAATTCGGGTGTTCATACTCTGAAATATAGATTATAGATAAGCTCAAAAAGACTGGAAAACTTCAAATAAGAAAAATCTTACTGTAAATTGGTACGTTCAATGTATTTTTTACGATCCCGCTTTTAAAGAAAAATACCCTAATGGTTTTCAGTTTAGAAAACGAGGAAATAAGCCTAGAACACTAAAAGGAAGGCAAAGATTAGTACTTTTTTTATATAATAATATGAAGAAATTACTAGATTCCGGATTTAACCCTATTACTAAAACCTTTATGGGAGAAGTAGAGGTAAATCAGAATATTGATGAGCCCCCCCCTTTGTCGATGCCATAGAATTTGTTTTTAATAAAAGAGAAGATAATGATACAAAAGCAGATCTTAAATCTGTTATCAAATATACAATTTTAGCGATAAAAAATCTCCATCTGGATACACTTACAATTTCAGAGGTAAAGCGTAAGCATATAAAATTCATCTTAGAATATCTTTCAAACAATAAAGTTATTGAGAAAAAAGTAAAGGGGCAAAAGGTAACCTATCATACATTAACGGATAAAAGAAGAAATAAATATATTAATTATTTGTCAGGAATTTTTAAAGATATAATAGAATATGACGCAATAGAAAATAACCCCTGTCATAATATAAAAAAATTATCAGTTATAAATGAATTACGTCAAGTTTTAACTTCTGAAGAACGCAAAAAAGTAAATGATTTTTTAAGAGAAAATTATAGGAATTTTTGGTTATTTACTGTAATATTTTTTCATTCCGGAGGTCGTATGAAAGAATTATTAAGTTTAAAAATAAAAGATATTGATTTAGAAAACCAACGGTATAAAACAATTATAAGAAAAGGAGGGTTAAATAGAGAGGTATGGAAAGTAATTAAAACAATTGCATTGCCCTATTGGGAAGAAGTTATAGGTAAAACAGCAGATGCAGAAGCATATATTTTTCATAAAGGATTAGCCCCCCAAGTTTCAGATAAACCTATAAATAGAGACCAAATAACAACACGTTGGCGAGTTCATGTCAAGGATAAACTAGGAATAACAGCAGATTTCTATTCGTTAAAACATTTAAACCTAGATGAAGTTACCGAAATATTATCAATGGAAGATGCAGCAAAAATGGCATCTCATACAACTACAAAAATGATAGAAAAAAATTATGCAATAGGTGAAAAACAAAGACAATTAGAACGATTAAAACACCTTCAAAATGAATTTTAAAAACAGGGGGTATTTTGCCCCCTTTTAATTAACTAAATTATTAATTTTTCAAAATAATTTATTTCATATTAAAAATTTTATTTTTTGATAGCATTTTTTAAAAAATCAAACCAAAATCAAACCAAAATCAAACCCAACCAGAAGCTAATAAAGTAAGAAAGAAAAGAAAGAAAAGAAAAAAAGAAAGAAAAGAAAGAACCAAAGAAAAAAAAGAAAAAAACAAAAACAAAGAAAAAAACAAACGTTTATAAAGGGCAAAAAAAATTTTTCAAAAAAATTCAATTTCAAAACCAATTTTAAAAAAATCAAATTTCCTAATCAGCCATATCAAACTTAACCACCTCGAAGAGAAGAAAAGAAAAAAAAGTTCCGCCAAAAAAAAGAAAAGAAAAAACAAGCGATTTAAGGCGCTCAAAATACACCAAGCGGACAAATACCTATCTTTGATAAAAAAGTCCACCAGAAAGGCTAAAAATATCGAAATACGAGAAATTTCGTGAACGTATCGACTTGTTTGTTCAGTTGTTCAGGTTAGGAGAAAGTGAAAAATAAAAAAATCTAAAAAAACGAGATTGAAAATTTAGTGATTTCAAAATCCCAATTAAAAACCGATGAGTGAGAAAAGAAAAAAGTTGGGGCAAAAAAGAAAAGAATAATTAATCGTTTTTAAGCACTCAAAATACATCAGATGAACAAATACTTATCTTTGAAGAGAAAGTTCGCCAGAAAGCCTAAAAACGTTAAAAAACAGCCTAAGGCGACATAAGTATATACTTGCTGATTATGTAAATTGATAAGAAATTGGGTTTCTTAAGGCAAGCTTTGATAATAAATGGGTTTTTCAGAAATCCAAAAAACCCATAAGAATAATGTAAATAATATTCTTTTAGAAAAGAAACTCTATTGGTTGAAAAATTAATTTTAGCCTTATATTTGGGCTAAAATCTTAAAATTCTTTCTGTTATTTTGATCACGTTGTATAATTCTCTAACCTCATTAAGATTTAGGGTAAAATCTTCTCCGTAGTTAGGATTTAATGAATGACAAGTAATAGTTCCCTCTTCGACATTGTGTGCAACAATTTGTTTTATCAGCAATCCGTTAACATGGTTTATTACAAAAAACCATTGGTTAAAATGTAATTTATAACACCAAAGCTCTTTTTTAACTTCTCTACCCAAAATAACATCTCCTTCGCAAATAGAACGGAATGAGCCGTCATTCATGCTGTCTCCGGAAACTTCAAAGCATCTGTATTTACCGTGAAAAGTTCTGTCAACTTGAACTTTTGCCGTGGGCAATTCTTCAACAAAAGCAGTATCATTATACTCATTCAAATATTCTGCTTGAGCTTTTATTCCAATTAAAGGCACTTCCATGTAATTAGGGTCTACTTCTTTAACTTCTCTGTATTTAGGGCTTTCCGGTTCTTTCAGCATTTCGCCTTTTCCCGTTAAAAGCCAATTCGGGTTTAAAAATTCGCATTTTGAGTATATTAAATCTTTGTCAAATGTGTTTCTTGCGTACCAACTGGATAATGTAGTTGGAGCAATTCCTAAAAATTTTGCAAAATCTGATTTTTTTTTAACTCCTAAATGATTTATTATATTATTCAAAATCAATTTCTTATCTACAATAATATTCATTTCTGTAAAATTTATACGCATAATACTTGTTCTATCTTTTTTACTCTAATCTTATTACGCCACATACTATAGCAACTGCGTATATCTGTGATAAATGAAGTTCAAAGGGATCGTAATTAGAATTTTCACTAACTATCAAAACATGCTCAGAGTCTGAACCTTTTTTTATTCTCTTAATGAGAGCTCCTTGAGTGGTATCTAAGACATAAACTTTGTTCCATTGAAAAAATAAATCAGTTAGAAGTAATTTTTTGCAGGCCACAATATCGCCGCTGCTATATTTAGGGTACATACTGCTCCCTTTTACTCGTATCATGAAATCAACATTTAATTCCGTAAATTCAGGGATGTTGTATAATTCCGAATCATAATTCATTACCTGGATATCCCCTGAACCAAACCCGGCCATTGCTTCAATGGATATTAAAGGAATTCCCTTCCCTGTCTCTTTTTCTTTACGGATATAAGCTGTTTTTGGTTCTTTTACTGTTGTTTTAGTTTCCTCATTAGTAGTGTACCCTGCATTTTTCAACATATCCCCTTTACCCGTTAATAACCATTCGGGGTTTATATCGGGATATACTTTTAGTATATTTTCTAATTTATCTACTCCTATAGTTCGATTATTTTTCAATTGACTTGCGAAAGCGCCATTTGAAAACCCAATACTCTTCTCAAAACTCTGATTTGTAATTCCTTTATAATCAATAAATTCTTTTATTCTATGCAAAGTGTTGCTCATTTATTAGAAAATATTTTAATTAATATTTGTTTAATTAGAAAAAATCTTAATATATTTGCTTTAGAATTAAAAACAAACAAATCAATGATCAAAAATACTCAAAAAAGGAATAAGTGGAATTCTTTGGTAGTAAATAAACTTTCAGAGAAACACGGTTTTACCGGCTATTACATACGTCAATGCTTGAGAGGGGACCGAAATAGCCAAACTTCCGATACTATTAGAAAAGAGTATAAAGAATTAGTTCTAGAGATAGAAAATACTTTAAATAAGTAAAGCAAGCATATCGGTTAAAGTAAAACAGATAGATGAGGATAAAAAAATTTTAGCGAAATAATTATGATCAAGCACAGGGATAAATTTAATAAATCAATTAATAATATAAAAATTGCTTTAAAAGCATTAGATGCAGCAGAAAACATTATAAACAATGTGCATATAATAATTAATAATGGAAAAAAAGAATTGAATTACACACTTGAAGTAATAAAAGAGGCTCAGGGCGGTGTAGGAGCCGCTCCTAGGTCTTACCACAAAAAAATAAAACCTTTAAGTAAAGAAAAAGAGGCAGAGATTTTAGCAAGTTTTTTTCGTAAATAAATCTTACCTACAAAACCTTATAAATAAAAAAAGTATAAGAGTTTGATAAACTTAACAAAAAAGAAACTACATAAAACCAAAAAAGCCCTGCGCTAACAGGACTTTCACAACATCAAAAATGACATTGTTATGACAGAAACATTGATAAATCAAGATATTAGTCAAAAATCCCCCTGTTATTGAAGCTATGAAGTATATTTTGAATAAAAAGGAATACAATGAAGTCGAAAAAGATTTGATCAGTATTAAAGTACTTTATTGTCACTAATCCATAAATCTTTTGGTTTATAACTTTTTTTGAATTAAGCGCATAATTAACGCAAATCTAATTTTAGAGGATAGAAAATAGATATTTTACAACTAGTTTGGAAAGTAATAAATAAAGTCGATAGCCATATTTTCCTCATTTTTGGTCCTGAATATATTCGATAACAGTAACCACAATCATTATAAATTTATTAATTTAATTTTAAATTTTTATAGGTAAATTTATTAAATATTATTTATCTTGTATATTATTAGGAATTTAATTTTAAACTATGAAAATCAAACTTAATTATTTAATATTAATCCTACTTCCAGCAATTTTTGTTGCTCAAGATAAATATTACTCAAATTTAGAAGATTCATTATTAGGAAGTAATACAGAATATAGAAAAAAATGGGACGTAAAGCATTATGATCTTATAATTGAACCTGATTTTAAAAATAAATATATTAAAGGATCGAATACAATAAAATTCCAAAATAAAGGATCGAAGATCATACAAATAGATTTGAAAGAGCCTATGAAAATCGACAGTATATTTTCTGTAAAAAATAGAGTTGTTACATTTAATAAGCAAGGAAATTTCTATTATCTAGATATAAGCGTTTTAAATAATGAAGATAATATAAATAATGAACTTACCATTTATTTTAGCGGAAAACCAATTATAGCCAAGAATGCACCTTGGGATGGAGGTTGGATTTTTACTAAAGATAGGAGTGGTAAAGATTGGATGAGTGTTGCCTGTGAAGGTATAGGTGCTAGTATATGGTATCCGTGTAAAGATTATCTTGGAGACGAGCCTGATGAGGGGATGACGTTGACTATTATTACAGACGATGATTTAAAAGGAATAGGAAATGGTAAATTAATAAAATATTGGAAAGAATTGGATAAAAACTATTTTAAATGGCAGGTTATAAATCCGATAAATAATTACAATATAGTTCCCTACATTGGAGAATATGTTAATTTCAGTGATGAATATAAAGGAGAAAAAGGGATTTTAGAATTGAGTTATTGGGTAAAACCGTATAATTTAAATAAAGCTAAACAACAATTTATACAAGTAAAGAAAATGCTTGAAGCATTTGAATACTGGTTCGGTCCTTATCCTTTTTATGAAGACGGATATAAGCTGGTAGAGTCTCCCTATTTAGGTATGGAACATCAAAGTGCGATCGCATATGGTAATAGATATAGGAATGGTTATTTAGGAGAGGATAGAAGCGGTACAGGAATAGGTTTAAAATGGGATTTTATTATAATACATGAATCAGGGCATGAATGGTTTGGTAATAATATATCTAATGCAGATATAGCAGATATGTGGATACATGAAGCATTTACAACCTATTCGGAAACTTTATTTATAGAATATTATTTCGGGAAACAAATGGCAAATAAATATATTATTGGTCAAAGAAAAAATGTAATTAACGACATACCAATTATTGCTACTTACCAAATACATAAAAAAGGAAGCCAAGATATGTATGATAAGGGAGCGAATATGATACATACCCTAAGGCAAATTATAGATAATGATCAGTTATTTAGAGATATTATGAGAGGTTTAAATAAAGAATATTATCATCAAACAGTTACAACAAAGCAAATTGAGGATTACATATCAAGAAAAGCAGGAATCGATTTTTCAAAAATTTTTGATCAATACCTTAGAACGATTAAAATACCTGAGCTGACTTATTATATAAAAGACAATTTATTATATTATAAATGGTCAAATGTTGTTCAAGATTTTTCAATGGAAATAAATACTTCTATTGGGAAAATTAAACCTTCTGAAAATTGGAAATCTAAAAAAATTAATGTAGATAATAAATATTTCTATGTTGATGAAAATTACTATGTTAAAGTAGTTAATACAAATAATTAATTATTTTTTTTTCAATTTTTTTATTGTAATGATAGAAATACTTATAAATCCTATCATAGTAGAAAAAAGGTAAGTAAGGAACATAAAATTTAAATAAATATCGGGAATTGGATCATAAAAATACTTAACAAATGTTTCCGCAATTTGAAAAAATAATAAAATACCAACGATATACAGAATAATGTAAAACATAAACTTCATAATATCTGTTGTTTTCAATAAAAAAATATAAAGTTTTAATGATATTAAAATAAATATGATAAAAAACATGCTATAAATAAGGTAAACCATTTTAGAATTTTATTAGTCTTTAGTTTCATCTTCATTTAAGATGTTATCAACCTCATCGATAGGCTTTAATTTTTCCATTAATACTTTATCTATCCTATAGGCATCCTTGTCTACTATTTCAAAAGAAAATCCATTGTAGTTAAATTTTTCAGCCACTTCCGGAATATATTCCATATGATAAATTATAAATCCGGCTAATGTAACATATTCGTCGTCATCTAAATCAATAATTACATCATCGAAGAATGAATTTAAATCTCTAATTCCAATATTTCCATTAACTAAATAAGATCCATCTTCACGTTCCACAATTTCAGTCTCTTCCTCGTCGCTTTCAGGCATATCACCGACAATACCTTCAATAAGATCCTGTAAGGTAATTATACCTTGAAAAGTACCATATTCATCAACTACAAACCCCATATGTTGCTTATTCTTTCGAAATTCTTGTAAAATATCAACGGAATGCATGTTTTCGTGGATGAATATTGGTGTTTTAAGAATTGACTTAATATCAAAATTGGGAGAATTTATATTTTCATAAAATTCTTTAATAGCTAAATAAGCGTTGGCTTCATCTAAATCTCCGTCACAAACAGGAAATTTTGTAAAATTGCTTTCTTTAATCTGTTTCTCGATTTCCTCAAAGTTGTCTTTTAAATTTATCCATTCAACCCTTTTACGATACGTCATTAAACTTTTAGCTTTTTGCTCTGAAAAAGCAAAAACATTTTGATGTAACTCACTTTCCTCTTTTTCTAAAACACCTTGCAAACTAGCTGTTTTAAGCATATATATGAGTTCGTCTTCAGATATTTTTTCCCCTTCTACATTAGAAATTTTAAATATCTTATTAAATAAATGTGTTGAAAATGATAGTATTTTAACAAATGGATACAAAGCCACTGAAAAAACTTTGATAATCGGAGCTACGAATAATGCAATCTTTTCCGGATTTCTCATGCCGAATGTTTTAGGAATAAGTTCCCCTAAAACAATAGATACAAAGGTAATTAATGCAATAATAACCATATATGAAAGCTCATTAGCATGAGATTGTGTCAAAGAGAAATGTTCGAAAAACGGTTCAACATATTTCACTAAAGTAGCTCCCCCATAGGCACCGGAAATAATTCCGATTAATGTAATACCTACTTGAATGGAAGATAAAAAGTCTTCTGGTTTTTCTAAGAGACTTAGTACTATTTGTGCCTTTTTATTACCTTTTTTAACTTTATTTTCAATCTTTTGCCTTTTAACAGATACTAAGGCAATTTCTGATACAGCGAAAAAGGCATTTAAAAGAGTTAATAATAAAAGAATTCCTATTTCTAACATTTTAATATAAAAAAATTAAGTTTATTTCCAGGTAGTTGTTTCAATCATTTTAATTATATCTCTTTCAATATATTCAACAGCAGGTTGTAATGAATCAGGTCGAGGTTGAACTTTAAAATAAAGTGTACCCGAAAGAAAATGTTTAACACTGTCTGTAACATAAAATTGAATATTTGAGGCAGTTTCGCCTCCTAATCGGTATAGATTTCCAAATATTTTTTTTTCAGGATAAGAAAACGTTTTAGCTTTTATAGAGTTGGCTTTTATTGTATGCTCATATACAAGCCTCTGTGTCTCTTTTAGCAATGAATTCAAATTGCCGTTATTAACATTTGAATAGGTTAAATATAGGGTAGCTTTCATAGTTGGATAAGTGAAATTATACCAACAATTTTTTTGTTTGTCTATTACTCTTGCTAAGTCAGAATATTGAAATTGATAGGGACAATCATCCTTTTTAAAAAGAATATATTTTGGCATAGGATATTCTAATCTTACTTGACCTTCCGGTTTAGGAAAGTAATCGTCTTTTTCACAACTGATAAAGAAAATAATAAATAGTGCTGTAAGATATAAAAAATATAATTTATTTAATAATTTACTCATTTAGGTATCTAAATTTTATCTTAAATCAAATAATATGTTTAACGGATTTTTAAATATAATATGTATGTTAGCCCATGTTTTACTAATAAATTGAAAATATTTTTTGATCAAATTTTTATATGTAAAAGCATAACTAACCCAATCTTGTAAAATTTTAATAACAATTTTAAAGACATCAATTCTCTTAAAATGATGCAAAATTAAGAGTAGACAAAAATGTAGTAATGGGAAATAGTTTAATGAAATACTCGTGGGCCCGGGGTCTTCCATATGAATTTAAATTTTATTATAAGTAAGCTTTTTTTGCGTTTTAAAAATCATTCTGAATTATTTCATCGTTATCAGGTTGTTTGCCTAATAAGTTTGACAAAAATAAAATATTATCTGCAATAACTTCTGTAATATGCTTAGTGATACCGTTATCTTCAAATTTTCGGGTTTTAAGCTTACCTTCAATGTAAACTTTACTTCCCTTTTTAAGAAATTTCTCACAAAGTTCTGCTAATTTATTTCTAGCAGTTATATTATGCCAATCTGTTACATCTACTTTTTCACCAGTTTCTTTGTTTATATAACTTTCAGAAGTAGCTACCGGAAAATTTACAACGATATTTCCATCACTAAATCTATAAGATTTTACGTCAGTACCTAAATTTCCAACTAAAATTACTTTATTAATAGATGTACTCATTTTATATTTAAATTGATCGCATTGAAGAGCAAAAATAAGAAAAAAATTAATTATAAAATAAAAAATTTTCCATCGGTTTTGGAAAAGCATAACTTTTTAAGTTGTTTTTATTCAAAATTATAGCCTTTGTTTTACTCGCAATTTTATAGAATTCAGCTTCATCAATTTTAATTTCACTTATTGTTATTAATAATAGTTTATGAGTAAGCTTGTGTTTTATCTGGTGGTTGTGTAGGTTATTATAATTTCCAAATTCTTTCTCATATAAAGGAAACTCATATAACCCTTTCCAAATAGAATTATTATCTCTCTTTTTTATTAAGATATAATTATTGTGATAAAAATATGCGTAATGAATTTTTTCTTCTTTAATTTTAATAGCGGAAGATTTTATAGGAAGATCATTTTGTAAGTTATTTTTATAAGCCAAACATTCGTCTTTTATAACACATTGATTGCATTTAGGATTTAATGGAATACAAACTAAAGATCCGAAATCCATAATGGCTTGATTGAAATCGCCAGGATTATCAGGCATTATGGGCTTTATTAAATCAAAAAAATATTTGAATGTACTACTTTTACTAATATCTTTTTCAGAATTAAAAATTCGTGAATATACTCGAAAAGCATTTCCATCAATAGCGGGAATTTTTTCATTAAAAGATATGGAAGCAATGGCAGCTGCTGTGTATTTACCAATTCCTTTAAGCTTTATTATTTCTTGATAAGAGTTGGGGAAAATTCCATTTAGCTTATCTACAACATACTTAGCCGTAAAATGTAAATTATGGGCTCGAGAATAATATCCCAAACCTTGCCAGGAACTTAATACCTCATCTTCTGAAGCCTTAGCAAGAATTTCAATAGTCGGAAACCGATTTGTAAAATCTAAATAATATCTATATCCCTGATTAATACGGGTTTGCTGGAAAATGATTTCCGAAATCCATATGTTGTAAGGAGAGAGAGTTTCACGCCACGGTAATAAGCGTTTATTAATTTTATACCACTTCTGTAAAAGACTAATAAAATTCACACTTTTAAATGTTTATAAGTTTTAGTTTCCAAAAATAATATTATATTTGCAAACTCAAAATTTAATTAGAAGTATAATAAGATAATATTTAAAAAGTATGACAAAAGCAGATATCGTAAATTCGATTTCAAGTAAACTTGGTCTAGAAAAGGTTGAAACTCAAAAGGTCGTTGAAGTTTTTATGGATGAGATAAAAACAGCTATGGCTAATGGAGATAATGTTTATCTAAGAGGTTTTGGAACTTTTTTAATTAAGAAAAGAGCAGCTAAAACAGGGAGAAACATTTCTAAGAATACAACAATAAAGATACCGGCTCATAATGTACCTGCTTTTAAACCAGCTAAGTCTTTTGTAGAAGATGTAAAAACTAATGTTAAAGTTAAAAATTAGTAATAATAAATAATAAATAAAAGAATACTATGCCAAGCGGAAAAAAAAGAAAACGTCATAAGGTTGCGACCCACAAAAGAAAAAAAAGAAGAAGATTAAATCGTCATAAAAAGAAAAATAAATAATTTTCTTCTACCATAAAACTAAGGTTTTTTTACTTAAGATATTTTAACATTCTTTACCAAAGTAATAGGTAAAGAATGTTTTTGTTCAAAAGTGAATGTATATAAGAGAGGAAAATTAATGTAAAAAAATGAGTAAAGAATTAATAGTATCATATGAACATTCAAAAGTTAGAATTATAATATTAGAAGGAGGAAGAATTCAAGAACTTCATGAAGAGGAGATAGGCAATAATTTTACTGTTGGAGATATTATTATGGGTAAGGTAAAAAAACTTGCCCCTAGTCTTAACGCTTGTTTCGTAAATATCGGTTACGAAAAAGATGCCTTTTTACATTATCACGATTTAGGTCCTCAAATTAAATCATCATTAAAATATTGTAAAGGAGTCTCTTCAGGCAAAATTAATTCTCCTAAATTAACTTCTTTCTCATTTGAAGAAGATATAAATAAAGACGGCGTTATACAAGACGTTTTAGTTCCCAACCAAGATATTTTAGTGCAAATAACCAAGGAGCCTATCTCAACTAAAGGGCCTCGTATATCATCCGAAATTTCTTTGGCAGGTAGATATCTTGTACTTATTCCATTTGCATCAAAAACATCAGTGTCAAGAAATGTATCAACTGCTGAAGAAAAAGAGAGATTAAAAAAAATAGGAGAGCAAATTAGGCCTAATGGATTCGGCTTAATTATTAGAACTGTTGCAGAAGGAAAATCATCTCAGGAATTACAATCGGATTTAGTCTATTTATTAAACAAATGGAACAATATATGCTTCCGTAATATAAAGAAGAGTAAGTCTCCTGCTAAAATTTTGGGTGAATTGGATAAGGCATCTTCAATTCTAAGAGATAATTTTAATGAGGATTTTGTAAGCATCGTTTGTGATAATGAGGAATTAGCTGGAGAAATGAAAAATTATCTTAATATCATAGCTCCTGAAAAATCTAAATTGGTTAAATACTATGATTCCCATATTCCTATATTTGAATATTATAACATTGACAAACAAATAAAGCAATTATTTGGTAAACACGTTAATATATATCAATCAAAAGGTGCCTATTTGATTATTGAGCATACCGAAGCCTTGCATGTTATAGATGTAAATTCTGGAAATGTTACTGCCAATCAAAAATCGCAAGAAGATGCAGCTCTCCACATTAATAAATTAGCTGCAGCAGAAATTGCTCGTCAGTTACGTTTAAGAGACATTGGAGGAATTATCGTTGTGGATTTTATAGATTTAACTTCTTCACAGCATAAAAAGGATCTTTATGAATATTTAAAACAAGTCATGAAAGATGACAAAGCAAAACATAAGATTCTACCACCGAGTAAATTTGGAATTGTACAGATTACGAGACAACGTGTACGTCCTCAAAAACAACTTAATACAACAGAAGAAAATCCTAATAGTAATGGAAAAATAGAATCTCCTATTGTATTAATAGATAGAATACAGCAACAAATTATAAATGCTATTGTTAACCATAAAGGCAAGCTATATTTACATACTCATCCTTTCGTTGCTGCATATTTAACAAAAGGTATTAAAAGTATTAGAAATGAATGGTTTTTAACCTATAAAAGATGGATTAGAGTAATACCTAGGGATAGTTTTAAATACCTTCAGTTCCAGATACAGGATGATAGAAAGGAGATAATTTCTCAATTTTCGAATTAGATATAATTATATATATTTTTCCACTTTTTTAATCAGAATTTTTTAATTTAATTCAAAATTATATTTTTATAAGTTTAGCTATTACAATAAGATAGATATAATTAATCAACTAATGATTTATATTTATTAAATTTTAGAAATAAAATTTCCTAAAAAAACGCTTAATATTCCTATAAAAAGACTAAAAAATATATATAAAGACAGAGTTGTTAAATTATTATTTTGAATTAATTGCAAATTTTCCGCTGAAAAAGTGGAAAATGTAGTATATCCGCCGCAAAAACCTGTTACTAAAAACAATTTTATTTCATTATTTATAAAATTAAATCTTTCGGATAATCCTAAGAATAAACCGATTAATAGACATCCCGTACAATTTATAAAGAATGTTGCTAATGGAAATCCATCTGAGCAATTTTTTTGGGTATAATAAGATATAAGGTATCGAATTATTGAGCCTAAAGAGCCACCCAATCCAACTAAAATAATGTTATTAATCATAAAAAGCTATTCAAAATAAATTTAAAAATCCATTGAATTATCCATAAAAATTAATAATTTAATAATCAACTGTATTATAAAACATCATTACATTAAATTTATAATTAGGATTTTTTTGCTATTTGAAATTTAATCTAATAATTTAGAAATAATTATTAGTTAAAAGTTATAATTTGATTTAAAAAAATAGATAGAAAAATCACATTCCCTTGTCATCCTCATTATCTTTATTCTTTCTATACCATTCGCTATATTTAATATAATTATTTGCAGTTTGTAGAATTTTTTCTTTTTGTAACTGTTGAGAAACCATTCCTATTTTTTGTGCAGGTATACCAGCCCATATTTCACCTTCAAATATGTGCTTTCTTTGTGTTACAACAGCACCGGCAGCTATAATAGCATTGCTTTCAACTGTTACGCCATCCATTACTATTGCACCCATTCCAATTAAGACGTTATTGTAAATTGTGCAACCATGAATTATAGCATTATGACCTATAGATACATTGTTGCCAATAATAGTAGGATATTTCATATAAGTACAATGAATTACTGCATTATCTTGAATATTGACTTTATTACCAATTTTTATAAAGTTAACGTCACCACGTATCACAGCATTAAACCATACAGAGCATTGATCTCCGATAGTCACATTACCAATTAGCACACATGTGTCTGATAAAAAGCAATCATTTCCGATTAAAGGATTTTTATCTAATATGTTTTTAATTAGAGCCATAGTAAATAAATATTATTAACCTATAAAGATTTATTGGCAAGTTATGTAATTTTGAAGAATTAAACTAAATGACATGAAATTAAAAATTGAAAATACCCTCAATAAAAACATCATAAAATTTATAGCTCCTTCAACGCTGGTTGAAGGTAGTTATGAAATATCGGAAATAAAAGATGCAGCCAATATTCCGTTAGCTCAAGAATTATTGCAATTACCGTTCATTACTAATATTTTTATAACGGCAAATTTTATCGCTATACAAAAAAATGATATGGTTGAATGGGATATGGTTATAGATGAAGTAAAAGAATTAATTGAAGATGAATTATTAGCTAACCCTACTGTAGTTTTACAACCAAGCAAAGCTCCTATTTCAGTTTATGTGGAAATGACTCCTAATGCTTCCGTGATGAAGTTTGTTACAAACAGAATATTAGTTGAAGGAATCATTGAATTGAAAAATATAGAAGAAGCTAAAGAAGTTCCTTTGGCACAGTATTTATTTAGCTTTCCCTATATAAAAGAAATTTTTATTTCAGATAATTTTGTATCAATAACAAAAACAGATAATTCTAAATGGGAAGACATTTCTATGGAAATAAGATTTAATATTTCTGAATATATTCGAGAGGAAAAAGAAATCAGTACCATTAAAAATTTTTCAACTTATAAATCTATAGATCATAATAATAGAGAATTTTCAGAAGCTGAACTAAGAATAAAAAATATTTTAGATGAATACGTGTTGCCTGCTATAGCCGGTGATGGCGGTAACATTGAACTTATTTCATTTGATGAAAATACAAAAATTGCTAAAATGCTGTTGCAGGGAGCTTGTAATGGATGTCCATCTTCTACATTTACCTTGAAAAATGGAATTGAAGAACTTTTAAAACAAATGTTACCCAATGAAATTGAATCTGTAGAAGCGGTTAATGGGTAATCCTGCCGGTAGTATTGATGATTAAAAGATTAAGGAGTTAATAACATGATAGTTAGAATAGAACTTAATCAACTAGAAAAACGTAGTAATTACTACTTTTATAATGACATTTTATTTACTGGCGAAGCGTACCATCATCGCGATAATCAGCTCTATCAAGTCTATGAAATAACCGACGGCGAGATTACTGGCAGTCGAGATTATGGCTTTTTTGAAACTAACGGTATGGTAAAAGTGGATTCTGAACTTGTCCATAGTGGAGATTTTGACTATGTGATGAATGATATTCCTTATACTTATCTTGGTAAGCCATTTACTGGTTTATTTTATGATTATTTTGCAGGATTTGTATCTGGTGAAGCACTTTGTATTAATGGTTGGATTGTAAAAGATATCAGTTTTTATCCTGACGGTACGGGTAGGTTAAGAAAATACGAAGAAAAACATATTGATATTACTGAAACCACGGGTGATAGAGAATGGTCTTTGCAATGGGAAAATAATTCATTTAAAAAAATTGAATCACGTTATTTAGATTATCAAGGCACACATCATACAGGTGAATTAGTATTGTTTTTTAATGATCAAAATCAAATTCAACAAGTAAATATAAAAGGTGATCATGCTTATGTGTCATGCTTAGTTCCTCGCGATGATTTGGAGATTGATTTTAAAACCTTTGATGATTTACTAGCAAAGCAGAATATTTTTGCCGATAATCTATCTATCAGGTTTATCGAAGATGCACTCTTTAATCAATGGTTAGATCAAGGACTCTTAAATCAAGTTAAGCAATTAGAGTTATATAAAACAAAAATTGAACTTTCAACTATTGCTAGATTGATTAAATTACCTTCTTTAGAAAGACTAAACTATAAAGAATCTTCGTTATACCAAACGGATTTAGTCCATGCTGAAAAACAAAAACAACAATATCGAGCACAAGCACTTGCTTTATTTGCTTTACAACAAAATAGCAATATAAAAATAACGTTTACTGATGGTAGAGTTGACTACTTTCAAGCTTTTTTACCCGATGAGTTAAAGCAGCAGCTTCCTAAACAAGAATAACAATCATGATAGTCAGAATAGAACTCAATCAATTAGAAAATCG